>CAZFLK010000062.1:0-28670 GCA_964519245.1 uncultured Verrucomicrobiota bacterium | reverse complement strand
AACCATAAACCCGTTCAGCGCTTGAGGTTGGACGTGGGATGTTCGTTTTCCTGCGGCCTCCGGCTCACTCCTCATCCGGAAACGCCACGAAGTCCCGTGTCTTGTTCACGAACCACATCAGCGCCACGAAGTCATAGACGGCGTGCGTTGTGATGGGGATGAGCAGGTTGCCGCCCTGCATCCAGATCCACCCCAGGTAGCCCCCCATGATGGCGGCGCCGATGGCGTAGCCGGGGGTGACGAGATGAGCCAGGCCAAAAAGGGCGCTGGCGGTGAGCAGCGCCCCGATTTCCCCCAACGGCTCAATCATACCGCCCTGCAACGCGGCCCGGAACAACGCCTCCTCCGCCACGCCGGCGATGAGGGAGATGACAAGCAGTTGGGCGGTCGAGAACTGACCGAAGATCGGCCGGGCGAAGGCCTCGAGCGCCTCATGAATGGCGCGAACAGGCGGCCAAGGCGAACTGCAACTCCAGACAAAAATCAAGGCGGGCGGAACGGCGGCGGCAACACCTTTCAGCCCGTCCATGGCGTCCCACCGAAAGTCGGCCCAGAGCGGAACGCCGGCGATCGCGGCGATAAACCAAGCCGCCAGGATCAATCCCGCTTCGAATACACTGCTGATGAAGAACCAGTCCTTGGAATTGTCCGGTTCGGGAGGGAGATCGTCGGGAATCAAGCGCGGCAAACTTCAATTGTTCCGCGCCGCCTTGGCCGCCGTGACGGCTTGGGAAACGGTTTGAATCATTTTCAGCGGGATGCGGATCTCGGCGTCCAACGCGCCAGTCTGATCGACCCTGGCGCGAATGCCCGTCCCGGCCGGATTGATCGCGTTCAGGATCGCGGGCGGCACGGGCGACATCGGCATGCTCTGCAAGGCTCCCTTCAGAAACTCCAGAATATTCATGCTTCCCGCAAACGTCGTCTTCGGACCAATCTTGAGACCGCCCACATCGGACTTGCCGGATTGGGCAGGCTTGAGAGCTTGCTCCATCTTGGCTGCGCCCATGGTGAAGAACAACTTGCCGTCGGCAAGGGCATATTCGAGTCCGACCTTGCCGCCCGGGAACATGGCGTTGATTTGCTCCTTCTGGCCGGGAGCCTGAAACAGCGGGTTGTCCAGGTTGTAGGTCATGGTGAGCCGGTCGACTGAAACAGCCCCGATCTTGCGGACGCCCTTTTCGTAGTCGTAGTCCTTGTACATCTTGTCGTCGCCGACCTGTTTTTGCATCGTCGTGTCCATGAAGTCGAGAAGGGTGGCATAGAAGTCGTCGGCCTTGCGGTCGGGAAAGCGGTAGTAGCCTGAGAAATTCATGCCGGAATCCGCGAAACTGAGGGAGCCTGCGGTCACCATGGGCAGCATGTCCTTCATCAGTTTCAGGGTGTCTTTTGTGGCTTCGTCGTCCTGCTTCATACCCTGCATTCTGAAGCCGAGGGTCATGGCTTTCTCAAAAAAGGCGGACAGCGTCGGGTCATTCCGAACGGAAGCTGCGAAGGCAATGGGAGCATTCCAATCGATCGAGGCGACATCCTTGCTGACGCTGGCGGCATTGGGAGCGAACCAGCGGGCGAGGTCCGTTCCCTCGAGCGCGGTGACCCGCTCGGTGATGACGATATCGTCATCGGCGACCGAAAGGCCCAGATCGAATTCGTCGAAGCCGGCCAGCGAGGTGTCGATGATGCGGAAGTAGAGCCCCATGAGTTCCTTGAAGGTCGCGGGATCGAAGGCGGGGTTGTTGGGCGCGGCCTTGAGCCCCTGCATCATGCCTTGAAGCGCCTGCTCGCGTCCGGCGCGGAATCCCCCGACGAACATCTGCTTGATCTCCGGCGACGGCGCAAAGTGAAGATTCACGGTGGCGGTTTCGCCCCGCGGGGCGACCTTCCAGGCTAGGGCCTTGTCCCTGTCTTGATCCGTGAAGCCGGGACTGTTGGGATTGAAGATGATGGCGTAGTCGCCTTTCTCGGCGACGGTGTTCTCGCCTTGACCGCCGGAGAGAACGCCCGGGGTGAGGCCGGACTTGAACGCGCCAAAATCAGAGACCGGCACATAGACAGCCAGGGATCCGCCCTGACCGCCTGACCGTGCCCAGGCAACGGCCTGCCAGGGGCGGCCGGGGTCAATGCCCGCCATTTGGGGCGCGCCGAGGAACGCCGGGAGCATCGCGGAACTGGCGGCGCCCATGCCGGGTTTCGCCGCCTCGGCGACGCGCGACACAGCTGCGAGCAACGCCTGATGGTTCCTGACCGTCAGGGTTGCAATCGGACGCTCGGCGGCCAGCAGGGAGGAGGCCAGAAGTGTGAGGATCAGGGCGATGATGGGGAGGCGTTTCATAAGGCTTCAGACGAAGGTGGGCGCTAGACTTTCTCGCTCGGAGATTCGGTGCGTGTAGAATGAAATATCTTCCGCGTTTGGCAAGACTCTTCGGCCGGCAGCGCCTCAGCGCCCGCAAACGGATTGCAGGAATCCTGACCGGGGGCTGGCTTGAAGGCATCTTCAAGGATTCTCTTTTGGGGTGCGGTCCGGACTACGGGCTTGGGTAATTGGCCGCGAGATCTTACCTTCCTGCGCGTGAAACTACTGTTCATCGGGGATGTGGTCGGTCGTCCGGGAAGGCGCGCTGTGCAGTTGCTGATTCCGCAGTTGAGAATCCAGCACGGACTGGATTACGTGATTGCGAACGGCGAGAATTCCGCCGGCGGCGCCGGAATCAGTCCCAGCACGGCGCGGGAGATCTTCGAAGCGGGCGTGGATGTCATCACGACCGGCGATCATTTGTGGGATCAGAGGGATGTGGTCGAACTGCTGAAGAATGAACCGCGTTTTCTTCGCCCCTTGAATTACCCGCCGGACACATTGGGGCGGGGTTGGACGCTGCATGAGAAGAAGGGATTGCCGCCCATCGGCGTCATCAACGCCCAGGGACGCACCTTCATGGCGGCATTGGAAAACCCGTTCACCATGACGCTCGACGCCGTCGCTGAACTGCGGCGAAGCACACCAATCATTTTCCTGGATTTCCACGCCGAAGCGACGTCGGAGAAGATCGCCATGGGGCGCATGCTCGACGGCAAGGTCAGCGCCGTGGTCGGCACCCACACACATGTGCAGACCGCCGACGAACAGATCTTTCCCGGCGGAACGGCGTTTCTTTGCGACGCCGGTTTCACGGGTCCGCATGACAGCGTGTTGGGCCGCGACTTCGAGCCCGTGATCGAGCGCTTTCTCACCTACGAACCGCGGCGTTTCCCAGTGGCCAAAGAGCGTGTGTTGCTGCAGGGCGTTATCATCGAAGTCGATGACGCGACCGGAAGAGCCCTGGAAATAGAGCGCGTTTCCGAACCGATGCCGCCGCAGATCGCCTGAGGGAATCGCCATGCCGCGCAAGAAAGCAGCCAGCCAGTGGGATTTCGGCGAGTTGTTTCCGGACGAGGAAACCCGGCGGGTGTGGTCGGTCTCGGATCTGACCACAGAGGTGAAGGGACTGCTCCAGCGGGAGTTTCGCGAGGTCTGGATTTCCGGGGAGGTCGCCAACCTGCGCCGGCAGGCGTCCGGGCACTTCTACTTCACCCTGAAGGACCGTGGCGCGCAGTTGAGTTGCGTGCTCTTCCGGGGGCAGCGCGTGGACCATCGCGAACTGCTGGAGGACGGCAGGGAAGTTGTCCTGCGCGGCGAAATCACGGTCTATGAGGCGCGCGGACAATACCAGTTGCTGATCCGCGAGATTGAGTTGAAGGGAGTGGGCGCGTTGCAGGCGGAGTTCGAGGCCCTGAAGCGAAAGCTGGACGCCGAGGGCCTGTTTGCCCCCGACCGCAAACGGGAATTGCCTCGATTCAGTCACCGGATCGGGGTCGTGACCTCAGCAACCGCAGCGGCCCTGCGGGACGTGCTGCATGTGATTGAACGCCGTGACCCCGGGCTGGCTGTCCTGCTCGCCCCAAGTCGAGTTCAAGGCGCAGGCGCCGCCAAGGAGATCGCGGGGGCCCTCGCGGCGTTGAACAAGTGGCATGCGGTCCAACCGACGGGAGCCGGCTTGGATCTCATCCTGGTGACGCGCGGCGGCGGCAGCCTGGAGGACTTGTGGGCGTTCAACGAAGAAGCCGTGGCTCGCGCAATTGCCGCCTCGGAGTTGCCCGTCGTTTCCGCCGTCGGACACGAGATCGATTTTACCATCGCGGATTTTACGGCGGATCTGCGGGCCGCGACGCCGAGCGCCGCCGCCGAACTGATCACGGAGGGCGTCCACGCCCTTCGCGACTTCATAGCGGAAGCTCCCCAGAGACTGTCCATCGCTGCCGCGCGCGGCGTGGAATCGGCGCGCCGCGAGGCGATCCAGTTGAGCCGGCGTCTGCAATTGGCGAGGCCGTCGCGTCGCATCGGAGAGCATCTGCAGCGACTGGATGACCTCATGGACATCATGAGCCGCTGCGCCCGGCATGGGATGGAGTCCGCCCGCCAACGGATCGGCGAGATGGGAGGACGGTGGCAACGTCTGCGTCCCTCGAAGAGGCTGGAAGAAAAGCAGGCCAAGCTGATTGACCTGCAGGAGCGTCTCCGCCAGTCATGCCTTGAGGGATTCGAGAAACGGGGAACCCAATTGGAGCGGGCAGGGGAACGACTGCGCCTGCTGTCACCGCAAAGCGCGCTGGAACGCGGCTATTCGATCACCCTGGACGCGGTATCCGGCGAACCGATCCGATCGGTCAGGGACGCCGGGAACGGGAAGCGCTTGCGCACCCGGCTGGCGGACGGCGAATTTGAGAGTGTGGTCGACGGGGATGGCTCCGACTGAAAGGGCCCTTCCGCACGAACCGAACTACGGGCTGACCGCCAGGCGCTCGACATTCTTCTCCTGCTTCATCAGGATGTTGTGGAACTTGTAGGTCTTCAGCATGAAATGGGTTGAAGTGGAGACCACGCCATCGATGGTGGAAAGCTTCTCGGAGACGAAACTCGCAACCTTCTTGAGGTCATCATCCTCGATGATGACCAGCAGGTCATAAGCGCCAGACATCAGGTAGCAGGATTTCACCTCGCTGTGCTTGGCGATGCGCTCGGCGACACGGTCAAACCCGCCGTCGCGCTCCGGCGTCAGCTTGATTTCGATGACCGCGCGCACCAGTCCGGAATCAACCTTGTCTTCGTTGAGGATGGCTCCGTAACCGAGAATCGTCCCGTCTTCCTCGTAAGACTTGATCTTGTCGTTCACGGTTTCCTCGGAAATGCCGAGCATGGCGGCGATCTGCGAGGGTGTGCGCGCGGAGTTCCTCTCCATCAACTTGAGCAATTCTTCCATGCGCCGGAGTTAATCAGGAAGGCCAGCCCTTGCCACGCAATTTCTGGCGCGGAACGGACGCCGCCGCATTCTTTGAAGGCTTCCCCGAATTGCGCTTGCCGATTCGCGGGGCTATCATGGGACCCTCGCTGATATCGTCATGAAGCGCGCGCGGATCATTCTCCCGATCATCATCTTGGCGGCGACCAGCTTGGCCGTCCTTCTGGGCGTCTGGTCCCGGGCGCCGAAATCCTTCGATCATCAGGGGCGCAGCGTCGAGGCATGGATCAAGGAATTGCGGTCGGACGAGTACGCCAAACGGTCCGCCGCCAAAGCCGCAATCGTCGAGATGGAGATGCGGGTCGTCCCACACTTGATCCAAGAATTGCAGCAACATGAATCGGGCATGCCGCGGCCTCTGCTGGAATTGGCAAGCAAGGCGGGATTGGCCTTGATTCTCCGGGATGAAGCCGTTCGCCGGAGAGCGGTGGCCGCCGAGACGTTGGCCCTGCTTCCCCGGCATGCCGCGCCCGCGATTCCGGCGCTGCTCGAAGCTCTGGAGGATGAGGACAAGACCGTGGTCGCGGAAGCCGAGCGGGCCTTGCGCAGAATGGGAGAATCGGCGGAGGTCCAGATTCTTGAGACGCTCGCGAAGGGCTCCAACAAGAAACGGGAGGCCGCCGCGCGATTGATTCGCGATCTGCGATCTGCGTCTCCTCAGGCGGTGACAGCCCTGCGCGTCGCGCTTGAGGACAAGGCGCCATCCGTGCGTCGGGAGGCTGCTGTTTCACTGCGAACGACGGGCGATCCCCGAGCCAACATCCCGCCCTTGATGAGCTCTCTGTCGGACGCGGAGCCCCGGGTCCGGGAAGCTGTCGCGCGCACACTTGGCGAGTTCGGCGCTCAAGCCCGGGCCGCCCGGAAACCGTTGGAGGCATGTCTTCAGGATGACGACATGCTGACGCGCGTTGCCGTCGCGGAAGCCCTGTGGAAAGTCGGCGGGGACACCGATAAAGCGCTGGCGGCCTTGGTCGGAGCCATCCGCGATCGCGACGTTCGCTGGCGCGCGGTTATGGTCATTGCGTCAATGGGGGAAGAAGGCGCGTCGGCCATTCCGTTCCTGATCGCGGCATTGGGAGACGCATCCATGCATCGCCCTTTTCGCGATGCGCCCCTCGCGGCCACCGCACTCGGGCGAATCGGCAAGGCGGCCTGGCCCGCCTTGCTTGAAGCCTGTCGTTCCGACGATGCGAACACCCGCTGCGGCGCGGCCTTGGCGTTGCGCGACGCCGGTCGGGTCGCCGGAGGCAATGAGCGCGCCGCCATGCGGGAACTCCTGGGTGATCGGGAGACGCCGGTTCGCTACGCGGCGGCCTTGGCCTTGATCGCGATGGAGGAGGTCGATGAAGCCTTGATTCCGGTTCTCAGGAGCATGCTGAGCGCAGACGATGATGTCTTGCGGCAGGCCGCTGTTCGCTCACTAAAGAGGATTTCCCCCGATCTGGCGTGGGAAATGAGGAACCTGGAATAGAACGACCGCCTGGCGTCCGACACGATGACGCCCCCTTATGACCGGGACCCCGCCATTCCGCGACAAATCGCGGCAACCCTCTGGGAGGGCGTGGAAATTTGCTCGCAGGGAAAAACAATCGTTCCCACTCTCCTCCGACATGCC
This sequence comes from uncultured Verrucomicrobiota bacterium, assembly GCA_964519245.1. GTDB lineage: Bacteria > Verrucomicrobiota > Verrucomicrobiia > Limisphaerales > JAYPEY01 > JAYPEY01. Next base: position 21,722 of record CAZFLK010000062.1, on the reverse strand, counting down.
GCCATCGCTCCAAACCATTCTGGTCTGCTTCGCTGTCCCTGAAGAGAGCGGACCGTTTCGGCGCGCGACGAAGGGAATGGACAATGTGCAGGTGATTCACGTCGGCATGGGGCAATCAAACGCTCGAACGTCGCTCGAAGCCGTCTTGGCGGAAACAAGGCCTGACCGCGTGATCACGGCGGGTTTTGCGGGAGGCTTGAATCCGGAGCACGCCTGCGGCGCCGTCCTGCAGGAGGCCGACGAGGCGTTCTCATTCCCTGAGCATGCCCTTGGATCCGCAGTCCACGCGGGTGTTTTTTACTGCGCGGACCGGGTGGCGATCACGCCGGCGGAGAAAGCCGATGTTCGGGCGGCGACCGGAGCGGATGCGGTGGAAATGGAATCCGGAGTCATTCGGGCAATCTGCCGGGAACGAGGCATTCCAGCCGCGACTGTCCGCGTGATATCAGATGCGGCAAACGAAAGCCTGCCCCTTGATTTCAATCAACTGATGACCCCGGACCTGCGCATGGACTTTCTGAAATTGGCCGGCGCATTGCTCAGGGCGCCCGGAAGAATTCCGGAATTGATCCGCTTTCAAGGTCGGCTCAAACACGCGTCGGCGAATTTGTCAGAGGTTCTCGTCCGGTTGATCGAAGAGGCAACATGAGCGCTCCCGATTCACTCACCAAGGCGCTGTGCACCGAATGCGGACTGTGCTGCGATGGATCCTTGTTGGCCGAAGTGGAACTGACCGGGGAGGGGGAGGCCGATCGCCTGGAAGCGCTGGGTTTCGACGTCGAGGAGGGTGACGAGCATGGCCGTGACGCCTGGTTCCTGCCGTTGCCTTGCGGGGCCTTGTGCGGTTCGAAATGCACCATCTATGAACACCGGCCGGAAACCTGCCGAACCTTCGAGTGCCGCTTGCTGAAGGATGCCGCCGCCGGCGCTGTCAAACTTGCAGCGGCGTTGAAGACCGTGGCCCGGGCACGGAAGTATCGGGATGCGGCGTTGGCCTTGCTGACAACTTTGGATCCCGACAATGAAACCGGAGGCCTGCCTCTGCAGGAGCGGATTTCAGAAACGGTTCTGGCCCTGGAAGAACGAGGCGGGCGCGATTCACGCGTCGGTGAATTGAACACAAGGATGGAACAGCTGACCAAGATTCTCGCCGTCAATTTTCTTGGGGAGTGAGAATCCCCGGACTCCTTTGTAGTTCGGCGTGGAGAGGCGGGAGCCTAACCTGCATGAGATCAGGCGCGTTCAATGTCGCGCATGACATCATGACAACCCAACCTCAGAACGAAAGGACTGCCACGCCATGATTCCCTTCACCGTCGAACAGCAAACCGCCGCCATCGTGCAACGACTGGGCAAATTCACCCGGGCCGCCCGGACTGGACTCAATTTTCGGATGCCGCTGATCGAGGACGTCGTGGGCACGGTCAATCTTCGCGTGCGACAACTCGATGTCGAGGTCGAGACCAAGACCGAGGACAATGTCTTTGTGCGAGTGCTGGTCTCGGTTCAGTTCTACGTCCTTCCGGACAAGATCTTCGAGGCCTTCTACAAGCTGGAAAACCCCGAGGTGCAGATCAAGTCGTTCGTCTTCGACGTCGTTCGCGCCCGAGTGCCGCGCATCAAGCTCGATGACGTGTTCGAGAAAAAGGACGAGATCGCCGACGTGGTGAAATCGGAGTTGTCCCAGGTCATGGACGACTTCGGCTACGGCATCGTCAAGGCGCTGGTCACCGACATCGATCCCGACCCCAAGGTCAAGGATGCCATGAATGAGATCAACGCGGCGACCCGCCTGCGTGTCGCGTCGACCGAGAAGGGCGAGGCCGAGAAGATCCTGCAGGTGAAGGCCGCGGAGGCCGAAGCCGAGAGCAAGGCCTTGTCCGGTAAAGGCATCGCCGATCAACGGCGCGCCATTGTCGAGGGGTTGCGGGAATCCGTCGGGGAATTCCAGAAGACGGTCAATGGCGCTTCGGCGCAGGACGTGATGAACCTGATCCTGATGACCCAATACTTCGACACCCTGAAGGACATTGGCGGCCACTCCAAGGCCAGCACGATTCTGATTCCGCATTCGCCCTGGCACATGTCGGACATCGCGGGGCAGATTCGCGACGCCATGATCACCGGCGACCAGGTGCGCCAAATGTCGGCGGAACAGGAGCGCGAAGTCACGGTGAAGGTCGAGCCCGGGGAGGAAAGCTGATTCCGCGAGCCACGTCACCATGACGGCTTTTGATCGAAACGCTGATAAATGCCTTGGTTCGCGGCAATTTCGACCGGCAATTCGACGCGGTCTCCGCCTTGTCGTTTTACGGAACGAATGCGCAACCCGCCATCCCGGTGTTGCTCACCCTGAGAGAGCCCCGACTGAAATCCATGATCGCGAAAGCCCTGAAAGAAATTGATCCGGACGGAAAATTTGTCGCCGCTCCTTGAGGCTCAGACTGCCTGGGCCGTTGAAACCAGGTCGGATGCGGGCTTCAAGATGGACTCCTTTGAGGCGCGGGCGGGGAGGGAGGTGAGCAGGACGAAGGACAGGCCGGACACGGGGTCGGCCCAGGCCAGTGTGCCCGTTGATCCGCTGTGGCCGAAGGTTTGCGACGAGCAATTCCTGCCGAACGTTGCGGGGCTGAGATCGAATCCTAGGCCGCGTCGGCGGCTCAAGCCTTGGTTATGATTCTGAATCATCAGGCGCGCCGTTTCAGTCCGCTATCGTTGTCCCGGTGATGCGCTGAACGATCTCGGCGGCGAGCAGGAGGCCCATGCTCTGGTAGCTGTAGCGCGAGCCTGGTTCGAACAGCAGCGGCGTTCGAATTGCCTGTTGTACAAACTCGGAAAGCGGGGCGTGACTCTGGCGCAGGCGGGCGTTCTCCGGAAGTTGGTCGGGCAGCCCCGAGGTATGGGTCAGGAGTTGCTTGATGGTGATGCGCTGGCGCGGCCCCTCGTTGAATTCAGGAATGAATTTTACGACGGCGTCATTCAGTCGAAGTTCCCCGCGATCCGCCAGCGCCATGACGCCGGTGGCGGTGATGGGTTTGGTGATGGACGCCAGGAGAAAGATCGAATCCGTGCGGATGCCGGGCCCAAAGGAGCGCGCGTAGACAAACGAATCCGTTTCCACGCGAAGCGATGCGGCCTGTAGGGTGTTGTCGTCGACTTTTGCCTGGATCAGTCGCGCCGCGGCGGCAAGCGGTTGCTCATTCAGGGCGGCGGCCCCTCGCGAGCTTCGAGCGCTGGCGATGAGCGGGATCAGGGTTGCCCCAAGAAATTCACGGCGACTGAGAAGGTTGGGGACTGACTTCTGAGCGCTTCGGATCGTGCGGGGCATGGTCGCTGATCGTAGATTCACGACTTTTCACCGCAAGGAGAATAGGGGAGTCCCGACGAAAAAGAGGCGAATCAAGTGGAACGGGATTCATCCCATTCATGGAGCCTGGGGAGTGTGGGAAAGGGTCTCGCTGCAGCCGGCGCCCGGGATAGGGCGCCTCATCGGCGACAAGGCGCGGACGCGCAACGACCGGAATGAATTCCGTTCTCCACTCTTGACGCTGCCGCTATGCTCCCGCGCGTGTCTGAGACAGAAACCACCGCGCCCGCCACAGAATCCGCCGACCGCCTCCGCGAGGCCTTGACGACCCTCGAATCACTCGTCGCGGATCGCACCCAGTTGCTGGCGTTGAGCGAAGAGGAGCGCGCCCGCCTCATGAAGGTCGCCGGCGAAGTCTATGCGCCGGACGTCAGCGAACGCCGCAAGCTGCTGCGCGCCAAGAAGCGACAGAATCGTCACCGTAAATTGAAGAAGGACCAGGCCGAGTTGAATGAGACGGGCATTCGTTCCCTGCGTCGCAAGCCGGTCTTCATGTCGCCGAACGTTTACCCGCCCAAGGATCAGGAGCAGGTGGAGATCGAGAACGAACCGGACTTCCGCGAGGTGGTCGAACCGCAGAACTGCTACGTCTGCAAGCGGGACTACAATCGGATTCACCATTTCTACGATCAACTCTGCCCCGAATGCGCGGCATTCAATTTCCGCAAGCGCACCGAGACCGCGGACTTGAGCGGTCGCGTGGCTTTGTTGACGGGCGGACGGGTCAAGATCGGCTACCAGGCCGGCATCAAGCTGTTGCGGGCCGGGGCGCAATTGATTGTGACGACCCGCTTTCCCCGTGACGCGGCGGACCGCTACGCGAAGGAGGAGGACTTCGAGGATTGGCAGGATCGCCTGGAAATCTTCGGTCTGGATCTGCGCCACACCCCGAGCGTGGAGGCCTTTTGCCAACATCTGTTGGAAACCCGCGACCGCCTCGACTTCATCATCAGCAATGCCTGCCAGACCGTGCGCCGCCCGCCGGATTTTTATGAGCACATGATGGAGCTGGAGCAGGCCTCGGTGGATTCGCTGTCGGAGCCCGCCAGGAAGTTGCTGGGCGCTTACGAGGGGTTGCGCGGCTACCACATGCTGCCGGAAGGAGAGACCGCCCTGGTCGCGGGCAAGGACGCCACCGTCGCCGGCCTCACCCGCGCCGCCGAGCTGTCCCAGGCAAAACTCCTGCCGGAAGAGCAGCGGGCGCAGAAGGATCTCTTTCCCGAAGGACGCCTCGACCAGGATCTGCAACAGGTTGATCTGCGCGATCGCAATTCATGGCGCCTGATGCTGGCCGAGGTTTCCTCGGTGGAACTCTTGGAAACCCAGTTGATCAACGCGGTGGCGCCGTTTGTTTTGAACGCGCGTTTGAAGGAGCTGCTCCTGCGCGGCCCGGAGAAGGATCGCCACATCGTGAATGTGTCGGCGGTGGAGGGGCAGTTCTACCGGAAGTTCAAGACCACCCGCCACCCGCACACCAACATGGCCAAGGCCGCGCTCAACATGATGACCCGCACCTCCGCCGCCGAGTACCACGCCGACGGCATCCACATGAACAGCGTCGACACCGGTTGGGTGACCGACGAGGATCCGGTTCACATCACCGAGATGAAGCAGGAACAACATCGCTTCCACCCGCCGCTGGACATCGTCGATGGAGCCGCCCGGATCGTCGATCCCATCATCGACGGCTTCAACACCGGCAACCACATCTGGGGCCAATTCCTGAAGGATTACAAACCCACGGATTGGTAGACGCAGGAGAGAACTACGGAAGACGCTGAAGACACGGAACAAGAATGCAGGAAGCAGCAGAAGAATTCTTCCGTGTGTTCAGCGTCTTCCGCAGTCAAAATCCCTTTGCCAGATGAGCCGCAAGAAACAACGCATTGCAACGGACGGGGGCGAGAGCCTCTCGCAGAATCCTTTTGGAGCCCTGGACGGTCTTGGCGGATTGCCGGACGGACCGAGCGAACCGGCCAAGGAAAACCCGCCGGTTGAAAAGACCTCCAAGCGCGGACAGAAGAACACCAACCGCGGCCGCGTGGACATCATCCGCCAGACCGCGCATCGCGGCGGCAAGGCCGTGACTGTCGTGACCAACTTCCCGCCGATCGAGGCCGGGGAGAAGAAGGAACTGCTCAAGAAGATGCAGAAGACCTGCGGCGTCGGCGGCGCGCTCAAGGGCGGCAACATCGAGATCCAAGGGGACAAGCGCGACCAGGTCAAACAGGTCCTGATCGAAGCGGGGTTCAAACCGGTCTTCGCGGGCGGGTGAGCCGCGTAGAGTAGAACGGGATTCATCTCGTTTGCAGGGCATCGGCAGGCGAAAGTGGCGGAGAGCAGTTCCAACGCATTGAGGAATGCCCGGCCTTGGTTTGGAAGACCGGGCGCGCAACCAACGGAATGAATTCCGTTCTACGGGCCGCAGGGAAAGCGAACCGTCCTCGTCAGCAAAGAATTTGAGCGGAGGGTGGTTCGGTAGATGGAGGGAGCGCCGAGCATTGCTCGGCCTGGTTGTGGATCGACAGCCAATGCCCAGCAATGCCCGGCGCTCCGAATGCTCGGTTCAAATGGGTAATGAGCGGCCATTGGACGGCGAAGCGTCTTCCGCAACTTCCGTGTTTTCAGGATCTTCCGTAATTTCCTCAAAGAATCTCAAAACTTTCCCTTGCTACCAGACAAATGTCTGGTAGCAATTGGGCATGTCAGCGAAGACAAAGCCCGGCGAGACCCGCGAACGTGTTTATCGGTTCGTGCGCGAGCGGTTGGAAGCGGGACAGGCTCCGACGGTGCGCGAGGTGCAGGAGGCTCTCGGCTTCCGCGCGGTGCAGACCGCCCGCGAGCACTTGGAGAAGCTGGTTGCCGAGGGGCGGTTGGCCAAACGCAGCGGCACGGCCCGCGGTTACTGTCTGCCGGGCGGCGAACTTCCGGGGCCGGTTCCTTCATTGATTCCTGTTCTCGGCCGGGTCCAGGCCGGTTCCTTGACCACGGCAGTGGAGGATCTGGAGGGACATGTCCCCGCGCATTCCAAATCCCATGAGGACCTGTTCGCCCTGCGGGTGCGGGGCGAGAGCATGATCGAGGCGGGCATCCTGCCGGATGACATCGTTGTCGTGCGTCAACAACCCTCCGCCGAATCCGGCGAAATCGTGGTGGCCCTGGTGGGGGATGAGGCCACGGTGAAGACCCTCCGCCTCCAGAACGGCCGGATTGAACTGCATCCGGAGAACCAGGATTTCGAACCGATCATTCCTGAGCCGGAGGAGTGTTCGATTCTGGGCAAGGTGATTGAAGTCCGGCGCGCCCTGGAGCCGGGAAGATTTTGATATGATGACAATAGAAGAGCCAAAGGCACGTCCGTGTGAATCCGCCGGCACAGAGTTTCCGCCTTCGCAAAGCTATGGCGGGACACCCCGGCGAGACATGCCCACCCCGATTTCAATCCGCTATCGCTTGCGCGGAGAATTAAAACATCCTTTCGGAGGAGGGGGGCGAGGCGTTGAGCATGCCCCGCAACTGATCCCCTCCGTGGAGGGGATTTTCCGCTCTCCCGCGAAGCGGGAAATGAGAGTGGAATCGGGGTGGGGTCGTTCAGACTTGCCCTTGCCGTCGCTGGCGCCCGCCCCCCAAGCCCACACCGGGCAATCGGGCCCCGTTTCCACCACAACCCCGCCTGTCGAACGCCTCCGCGTCTGGGACCTTGCGCTCCTGTGGTGTTTTGCCCTGATCCTTTGGTGTTTCCTGCCGGAGCCGTTGCCGACCAACGAGCCGGTCGGAATCACGAACGAACAATCTCACGCATCTCCAGCCACGCTCCCAATACCCCGATGAGACAATGAACGATCAAAAGGCTCATGCCTCGCTTCCCCGACGGCGTGACCAAGTTGCAGCCTCCGGAAACCGTCATGGCGACGACCGGTTTTTGGAGCTGGAATTTGGTTCCGCCGTCGCTGAAGCGGGAGACGGCGGGCAGGGGGGCAGTCCGCGTAGCGCAGCCGGGACGGCTGCGGATTCAAGCGGCGTCCCGGCGAAAGTCGACATCCCCCCACAGATGGCAGAGTCGCCCCACGGATTGAAGAAAGAACATCCGTGGGGCGACTCTGCCATCCGTGGGAATATTGAATCGGATCAGGCTTCCCGGAAAGGAGACGTCCGACCTGTCCCCCTCATCAAGGGCGTCATCCCCGCCAACCGCATCGAGCGGGAGGATGTCTCCGCCGGTTGGAAGCTGGACGCTGTTGCTGGCCGGCTGGTGGAGATTTCCAGTCCGGCCAACACCTGCGCGTTGAGCATCTGCGGCTCTTTGATTCTTGAGGCGCAGTGGCGTAATGAACCTGCGGCTTGGATCGCCGTCCGTCCTTCACTTTTCTTTCCGCCCGATTTCGCGGCCCGGGGCATCGACCTCAAAGCCCTGCCGATTGTCCGGGTGACGGAGGCGGCCAAGGCGGCGCGGATAGCCGACACGATGCTGCGCTCCGGCGGTTTTGGCGTGCTGGTCATGGATTTGGGCGACGCCGGCCAACTGCCCCTCCCGATGCAGACGCGCCTGGCGGGACTGGCCAAGAAACATCACACGGCGTTGATCTGCATCACGGAAACCCGTTGCAGCGTTCCCACCCTGGGGCCGTTGGTTTCATTGCGCGGCGAAGCGGCCAAAGTCCGCGCGGGATTCGATCGCTTCAGGTGCGAGTTGCGCGCGCTCAAGGACAAGCGGCAAAGCGAGACTTGGAAACATACGGAGGTCTGCCGTGGACCGGGTGGCCTGTGTTGAGCTGCGCCGGTTGCCGCTGCAGATCTTGTTGCGCGCTCATCCTGACTGGAGGGAACTGCCGACGGTCGTGGTGGATCGCGACAAGCCGAACGGCGTGATCGAGTGGGCGAATGAACAGGCGCGCGCCTGCCGCGTTCTTCCGGGGATGCGCTACGCGGGCGGCTTGGCTCTGACTCATGAACTGCGCGCCGGCGTGGTGACCAAGGCGATGATGCAGGACGTCCTCATTCGCTTGATGCGCCGACTCACCCGTTACAGTCCCCAGATTGAGTCTTCCTCTGAAGAGCCCGGCGTCTTCTGGCTCAACGCTTCCGGTCTCGGCCGCTTGTATCCCTCGCTGATGGACTGGGCCGACTGCATACAGGACGACCTGTGGCGAGCGGGATACTCTGCCGTGGTCGTCGTGGGCTTCTCGAAGTACGCGACTTACGCAGCCGCGGTTGCCCTGAAGGAGGGGAGGAACCTCGTGTTTGCCGACAGCGCGCAGGAGCAGGAACATTTGCAGACCGTGCCGCTCGACCGACTGGGACTGGCGCGGCAGTTGCGCGACGCCTTGTTGAAGTTGGGAGTGCGGACATCAGGGGGCTTTCTGGCCCTGCCCGCGGAGAGTGTTCGCAAACGCTTCGGAGAGGAAGCGCACGAACTGCATCGACAGGTCGGCAACCGGGACTGGATTCCGCTCAAGCCTGTGGACCTTCCGGAGCCCATCGCCCACAAGACGGTTCTCGACTATGCGGAAACAAGCCACGAGCGGCTGTTGAATCTGGCCGAACCGCTATTGATCACCATGCTCGAGTCGCTTGCGAAACGGCGGGAAGCCCTGGCTGAATTGCGGTTGAGGCTGGAACTGGACGACAAGGGACGTCACGTCGAAACACTGGAACCGGCGAGCCCGACCCTCGACGCCGGCCAACTCCGGCATCTCCTGCGGCTGCGGCTGGAAGCCCGGACCATCTCAGCCGGAGTGATCGAACTGCATCTACAGGCGAAAGGAACTCCCGCGACACAACGTCAATTGGAGTTGTTTCGCGAGAAACCGAAGCGGGACTTCTCGGCCATTCAGCGGGCTCTGGCCAGGATCCGTGCGGAGCTGGGCAACGACGCAGTCGAATCCGCTCGACTGGTCGACGGGCATCTTCCGGAGGCGCAATTCAGTCTGACGCCCATGAAGGAGTTGCCTCGTTCGCGCCCCCGTGAGACCAAGACGGCCCCAAGGCCGTTGGCGCGGAGAATTCTGCTGCCGGTCGTCGGTCTGCCTTCCCGTGCGCGGCACGAACCGGACGGTTGGTTGCTGGGCGATCTGGCGGACGGGCCGGTGGAAGAAACGCATGGGCCGCATGTGGTATCCGGTGGGTGGTGGGCCAAGGAAGTTGTCCGTGTCTATTATTACGCCCGGACCCGCAGCGGCAGGTGGTTGTGGGTTTACCTGGACCAGCGGCGACGGAGGTGGTTCCTGCAGGGCGAAGTGGAGTGATCGCGAACGGAAGCCGGGGCAACCAGTGACGGCTCCAGCCCACGCAGAAAGAAGATTTTCAGCCCCTCCGAAAAGCCTTAGACCGAGGGGCGCGCGTTGCACGCGCCACTGGAAAGCCCGTCCTCTCCAGCAAGCAACTCCTCAATCGTTCCGGACGCGGCGCCCAGCAACGAATTCAGCAATGCGTTTGCCGCCGCTTCATCCTGGCGCAAGGGACTGGAGGGGGACTTGATGAATCCTTCCAGCGTGCAGGATGCATATGCGTGGAGTCCCTGACGAACCGGGAGCGAATAGACAGCGAGGGTCACACCATAGACCATGGTGTGCCAGCCGTGCGCCTCCCCGTTTTCGACGGCAGCCAGATACCGCTGGACCAATCGCTGGTCGCGAAGCGGGCGAAGGCAAGCCAGTTGATGGCGACCTATGCGTCGACTAGCCGAGGCAAAGGCGGCGAGCTTCGCATTGCCTGCGAGGCCGGCATCGTAAGCGACCAACTCCCGGGTCTCGTTCCGGATCGCATGGTCATAGGCGCGTTGAATCGAAACCAATTCCACTGGGAAGAGGACTTCGTCCCGGTAGCGCTCGAGAAATTGCCGCAGAGCGTCCTCCGTCGGCGCTGTGCGCGCGGTCAACTCAGCCGCCAACGCCTGCATGTCCGACAGGCCATCCGCAGACTCCAATTGCTCGACCAACGGATGCTGTTGGCCGAGGAATCCCTCGATCTCGGCGGTTCTGAGTGGGTTGGATTGGATCATTGAAAGCCCCGATTCAGAACCTGCGTTCCAACGGGCGCGGGAACGATCCCCGCCTCACGCCGGACCTGTCAACGCATTTAAAAACGTCCCGTCGAATTACGCGCTTGACGAGCGCTGCGGCGTGATGAAAACGAAGCGAAATCGCCGCGCCCGGGGAGCGTTCGACAGAACCGCGCCAGACGCGAAATCAAGCGTTGTTGTCGCACGAGAAACTTTCGGGTGTTGACTTCCCCGAGCTGCCTCTCGCGCGTCCCGATAAACGGGCGCGGAGGCGCATGGAGGCATGTCGAGGCGATCAATTCAGGGTGGTTTCCAGCGCGTCCAGAAGATCTTCGGCGCGAAATGGCTTCTGGATGAAGGCCTTGACCCCCCGCATCCGGGACGCGTCCGTGTTCTTGTCAATCAGCCCGCTGAAGGCCATGACCCGGGTCGCGGGAGCCATATCCAAAATCATGCGAATCAATTCGCTGCCGTCCATGGAGGGCATGAGCAGATCCGTGACAACAGCCGTGATTTCCTTCTGGCGCTCGCGAAAAACGAGCAGGGCTTCCTCTCCGTTGCTCTTCACAATGACATCGTAGCCGGCGGCCTCGAGGATGGTCTGGGTGATTTCGCGGACGCTCGGCTCATCGTCCACCACGAGAATCAGTCCGCCTTCGCCAATCTCGACGCGATCCATTGCCCGGAGAACTGGGCTGGAGCCCCGGGCGGACAGAGCCGGCAGATAGAGATGAAAGGCGGATCCTCTTCCAGGAGCGCTTTCGACCCGAATACCGCCCTTGTGACCCTTCAGGATGCCGAGCAGGGAGGACAATCCCAGGCCGGTTCCCTGACCCGCTTGTTTGGTGGTGAAGAACGGATCGAAGATCTTGTCGGCAATCTCGTCCGGGATACCGCTCCCGGTGTCGCGCACCGTGATCTGCAGGTAGCTCCCCGGTTCGACCTCGATATTGAACCGGGTGGCGTCGTCGGTGATTTCAATATTCTGGGCGGAGATGGTCAGGTCGCCGCCGCCGGGCATCGCATCCCGGGCATTGATGCAAAGGTTCACCAGCATCTGCTCGATCTGGGTGGTGTCGCCCAGCAGGGACCACAGCCCTGATGGTAGTTGGGTCTTGATCGTGATGGATTTGGGAAAGGTGTTCCTGGCGATTTCCTCCACCTCCCGGATCATGGGTTCGGCCTCGAGCGGCTTGCGTTCACCTTCGGCTCCACGGGCGAAGGTAAGGACCTGCTTCACGATTTCGGCCCCGCGAAAAGCGCTGTTCTCAATGGCGTTGATGGTGCGCTCAAACTTCTCTTGGGACGGGTTCGCGCGGAGCAGGGCGGTGGAAGCCAGGATGGGTGTGAGGATGTTGTTCAGATCATGCGCAATGCCGCTGGCCAGCGTGCCGATGCTCTCCATCCGCTGGCTTCGCAACGCTTGTTTCTCAAGCTCCTTCCTCTCGGTGATATCGGTGTCGATGACGAGGATGGACTTGGGATTGTTGTGTTCATCGCGCACCAGTGTCCAGCGGCTGTCCACGGTCCGTTCGGAGCCCATCCGCGCGGGAAGCCGTAACTCGCCGTGCCAATCGCCTGTCTTCAGCAACTGCTCCCGAGCGGAAAACACGGCCAGTTTGTCCGTGTAGATCCGGGAGGTGAGATTCTTGCCGATCACGTCCTCGGCAGACAGGCCATACAACCGTTCGGCGCTGTCGTTCCAGAAGCGGATGGCCTCGTCCATGTCGCGCACCACGATCGCATCCGAAGCGAGGTTCAGGAGGTTGGCCTGCGCGCGGATCTGCTGCTCGCCTTCCTTGCGTTGCGTGATGTCCTGCAGGGTGCTCTCGTAATGGGACAAGCGGCCGCTCTTCCTGTGAATTGCGCGCACGCTGATCGAGACCCAGATGATGGAGCCATCCTTGCGATAGACGCGGGTTTCGAATCCACGAACAAATCCCTGATCCTCGAGAATGGCCATCAATTCCGCCCGCCGGCCGGGGTCGACATGAAAACGATTCTGCCGGTCGACCAGAGTGGCGGTCAGGTCCCCGGGGGAATCATACCCCAGGATGCGTGCGCCGGTCGGATTGGCGACCAGAAACCTGCCTTCGGCGTCGGTCTGAAAAATGCCCTCCTCCGCATTCTCGAAGATGCTGCGATACTTGCGCTCGGTGTTCAGCATGATCTCCGTGGACTGGAGCTTCTCTTCGCGAAGCCGGCGCTCGTTCACGACCGTCGCCACCGCCTGGCCGAGCCTGGCAAGGCGATCCTTGAGCAGGTAGTCCGCGGCTCCGCGGTTGATGCAGTCGACCGCCGTCTCGTCGCCAAGCGCTCCGGTCACGACAATCAGGGGAACGTCCAGATTCTGCTTCTGCAGAATCGTCAGGGCGCGGAGCGCGTCGAAGTCCGGCAGGCGAAAGTCGGCTAGAATGACATCGAGATTGGGGCGGAGGGCGGCCAGAAAATCCGATTCGTTGTCGACCCTCGTCCAGTCCGGGGCATAGCCCGCCCGGCGGAGTTCGTGGACCAGCAACTCCGCGTCGTCTTCGCGGTCTTCGAGAATCAATAGCTTGAGAGGGGCTGCCATTTTCTTGTTCAACATTCGGAGGAACAGTTCAACGAGAGCCAGTAATTTCCAATCTGGCGGACAGCCTCGCTGAACTCCTCGAAATCGACCGGCTTGGCGATATAACTGTTCACCCCCAAACCGTAGCTCACGGAGATGTCGCGGGATTCCGTGGACGTTGTCAAGGCGACGACGGGGATGCCACGAGTGCGTTCGTCCGACTTGATCTGTCGCAAGACCTCAACACCGCTGACCTTGGGAAGCTTGAGGTCGAGCAGGATAAACCGGGGGCGGTTAAGGATATTCCTGGCGCTGAATGCTCCGGTGCAGAAGATCCGGTCGATGGCCTCGGCTCCATCGCGCAGCACCTCGACCTGAAGATCCGGGTGATGACGCCGCAGAGCATGCAGCGTCAGTTCAACGTCGTTGGGATTGTCCTCGATCAGCAGAATATCGACTTCAGCGGTCATTCGAGGCTCCTTCCGCAGACTCCAGCGTGAAATAGAATGAGGCTCCGCCCGCCGGATCACTTTCCGCCCAGACTTCGCCGCCATGCCGATGCACAATGCGTTGCACGATGGCAAGGCCGACGCCGGTTCCCTCGTAATCCTCGGCCCGATGCAACCGCTGGAAGACCCCGAAGAGTTTATCCGCGTATTGGGCGTCGAACCCCACGCCGTTGTCCCGGACACAGTAGACCGTGAGCCCGTCTGAGTCCTTCGCGGAAATCTCGACTTCGGCCGGGTCCGCATCACGGGTGAACTTCAACGCGTTGGACAGCAGATTGACGTAGACCTGCTTCAGCAAGGCCGGGTCCGCCCGGGAGTCCGGGAGCGCTCCGATGCGGACCTCGATGCGGCGATCCTGTCGTTCCTCGCGGAGATCGGATAAAGCCTGATCAATGAGCTTCCGATGCGGCGTCGGCCGCTTCTCCAACGCTTGGCGGCTCAGCCGTGAGAAGGCTAGCAGGTCGCTGATCAGCGTCCCCATCTGACGAGTGTTCGCCCGCACTCGAGAAAGCAGGCGACGGCCTTCGTCGGAGAGTTGGGCGGCATGATCGTCCAACAGGATTCTCGAGAATCCGTCGATGGCGCGCAAGGGAGCGCGGAGGTCGTGGGAAACGGAATAGGAAAACGCCTCGAGTTCCTGGTAGGCGCTTTTGAGTTGTTCGGTTCTTTGCTCCACGCGGGTCTCGAGTTCCTCGTTGAGCTTACGAACGCTTTCCTCGGCCTGGTGGCGGGCCGTGATGTCACGAATCACCGCCACGAAGCCGATCAGTGCGCCCTGGTTGTCGCGGATGGGAGCGATGGTTTCCTCGGCGGCATAAGGCGTGCCATCGCGCCGAAGGTCGGTCAGGGAACCGGACCACGCGATGCCTCGTCGCAAATGATCCCAAGCGCGGGAGTATTCGATCGAGGCCTGTTCATCAACGTGCTTGAGGGAGCGGGGTGTTCGACCGATGACGTCATCCTCGGCGTAACCGGTCAGTCGCTCAAACGCGGGATTCACATACTCGATGTCCTCGTTGGCGTCCGTGATGATGATCGCTTCCGCGGCAGCCTCCAGCGCGGTGGCCAGTCGATTCAACTGACTCTCGGCGTGTTTGCGGTCGGTCATGTCGCGCGAGACGATGACCAGCTTGGAGACCTCGCCGTTCTCGTCGCGAATCACGCTGCCTTGAGACTCAACATAACGGATCGAACGATCGGGAAGGAGGAAGCGAAACTCCGCGCGCTGACCGCGTCCCGATTCCAACGTCTGCCGAAAGATACGCTTCATGCGCTCCTGGTCGTCTGGATGAATATCAGCGAACGAATCGGTGCCCTGAAGCCCCTCCGATTCGCCGAGAACGTCTCGATAGGAGGCGCTGTTGTAAAGTCGCCGTCCGTCACGGTCGATGACCGCGATCATGTCGGTCATGTTGTCTGATAGATGGCGGAAGAACTCCTCGCGCTCGCGAAGCGCCATTTCGGCTTGCCGGCGATGAGCGACCTCCTGACGCAGTTCTTCATTGGCGGCGATCAGTTCTGCGGCCCGTTGCCCCATTCGCCGTTCCAGATCATCACGCGCCTGCAGGAGTTCTTGTTCCCGCTTTCGCGGCCCCGGCAGGTCGCCAACGAAGACCAGGCGTGCGTCCCGCCCCGCGCAGACCGTGCGGCGGATGAAGGTCTGGACGGCCAGGCAAACGCCATCCTTCCTCCGATGAGCGATCTCCCGCGCGGCGAAGCCCCCCGCTTCAGCATCCTGAGACGGAGCGGTTTCGCCCACGCGGTCGTTCTCCCAGAGTTGCCGGCAGCTCAATGCCAGAAACTCATCGTGGGAATAGCCATAGAAATCGATCGCCGCCGGGTTGACGTCAAGAACCCGCCTGGTTTCCGCGTCGAAAATCCACGAGGGTTGCGGAATGGTCTCGAAAAGGAGCGCGAACGCCTCGTCTCTCGGGGGCGGTTCCAGGCAGGAAGCCAGATTATCGTTGTCGTCGCAGGCGCTCACCAAACAGCCGGACCAGCGGAAAAGGCGCCGGCGAGCGGCGCGTTTCCAAGTAATTGAAAGCCGTTTGGGGACGCTAGCGAATCCCCTCCGGAACTCAAGGGTTTTGGCGGCATCGCGAAATTGGCTTTGCTTGAATCCGTTCCAGACGGAAGAATGCCGTCATGAGAACAGTTTGGCGTTCCTCGTCGGTGCATTCTTGGACTGCGGTATTCTTGCTTACAGTTGGGGCGGCGGGGCTACTGAAAGGCGCAGACTGGCCCCAACTGCAAGGCGATGCCCTCCGCTCCGGAGCCACTGCAGCCGAACTCCCGGGAGAACTGCATTTGAGCGGGGTGGCCGCTCTGACGGACGGCATCTATGCGGCCCCGGTGGTCGGCGGGGGCATTGCCTACATTCTGGACGGCTCCGGGGTGGTCGTGGCATTCGATGCTGAAACCTTGGAGGAGAAGTGGCGATTTGCGACCAAGGGAGGACTGGGAAACTGCAACAATGTCGCGACCCCTGCGGTCGTCGGCGATTTCCTGCACGTGGGGACCAGCGCCGGCTACTACTACGTGCTCGATCGAACCGACGGGGCTCTGGTGGCGGAAATCGACTGCGCGGAGCCGATCTTTTCCGCTCCGGCAGTCGGCGCGGAACGCGTTTATTTTGCGACACTCGGCGCGCGGGTGTTTGCCGTGGAACCGAACGGGGAGATGATCTGGACCTGGGACTTCGTCAAGGAGGTGGTCGGGTTCGACGGAAACCGCTGGTCCGGGGCGGACTGGGTGAGCTTCCGGGGCGACCGGGTGAATTGGAAAGACCACTTCGTTTGTTCCCGCGACATTTGCCTGGTGGATGACATGGTCGTGATGCCCGCGGGCGGTCGAACGGTTTTTCTTGAGGATGCGGGAGCGAGGCCTCGCCTGCGGTCTGTCGCCGAGATTCCCTCCTACGCAGGCAAGGAGTATCCGGCCACATTCGGGCAAAGTGCGGACTCTGACGGCAATGTCTATGTGCAGTGGCACCGGCGTGACAACGCTGGACGGGTCGAGATGTTGAAGTGGTCGGAGAAGGGCGTGGTCGCCGACTTTGTCAAAGGGACGGAGACCGCCATTCACCTGCACGGGTTGCTGAGCATGGCGCCGGTTGCGGTTCACCAAGGCCGGGTGTTTCGGACCAGGCCTGAGCATGGGATAGGACTGAGTGTTCATGATCCGACGCGCGGCAGTTCTCGAACATTGAGCGAGAGTCCCTCAATCACACCACCGGTCGTCACGGCCAGTCATGCGCTGTTCGGCGGGCTCGACGGCCGTGTGCATGTCATCGACTTGAAAGGAGGCGAAGAGCAGTCGCTGGAGACAGCGTTCGGCGCGCCAATCTCGGCGCCGCTGGCCGTGGCCAACGGACGCGTCTATGCGGGGTCCGAAGATGGCCACCTCTATGTCTGGGCCGGCGCTGGAAAGGCGACGCTGCCGACGAAGCCCCTGGACATCACCTCAATTCGCAGCCCTTTGACAGGGCCCATGGCAGCCGGCCGGTTTGATTGGTACACCAACTATGGGGATTTTGCCGGCTCGAACGCGAATGATCAGGGTCTGAAACCGCCGCTGCGGATGCGATGGGCGCGGCGACTCGAAGGGACGGTCAAACACCTGCCGGTCTGCGGCGGAGGCAGACTTTATACCCACACTGCAGAGGGACAGGTCATTGCGGTCGAGCAGGATACCGGTCGACTCTTGTGGCGCAGGTATTTCCCGCATGTTTATCTCTCTTTCACGTCGCCCTTGTACATCGATGAGAAACTGCTGATTCCCCAGGGAGGCCTGAAGCAATCGCTGGTGCGCTGCCTCGATGCGAAGACCGGCGCACTGCTCTGGGAGGCCCCCTTCACCGGCTCTCCCGGGTGGAGCCGCCAGTTCCCGCCGGTGGTGCACGACGGCATTGCGATATACGCCTCGGGCTCCGGAGAGTATGCGGCCCAAGGCTCTGAAAAAGCCTTCACCTTCAAGGGAAACCCGGCGCCGACCGAAGACGGACGGGAAGTCAACAGTTGGATCTACGCAAACACGATTCCCTACTATCCCAAGGATCACCGCCCGAGGATCTGGGCTTGGGATCTGAATGACGGCAAACTGCTCTGGGAAAAGGATTTTTCCGATTATGGCAATGGTGGGAACGATTGCGGCATCAGCATCTTCGACGGCAAGCTGTATTACTCCGTGTTCTTCGGCTATGCGACCAGTCAGAAGAAACGCCGGGGGCTTTCGACCGAGAACAACGGCCTGACCGCCTGCATCGACCCCAGGACCGGAGAGGTGTTGTGGCTCACGACGGACTACTACCTGACCTCCAAATGCACCCTGAGCGCCCGTGACGGCAGCCTCTACATTGGCGGATACAATCGCGCACGGGAGGGGACAGACGACCGGTTTGTCTGGCGTTTGGACGCCCGGACCGGCGAGTTGATCTGGAAGTCAGAACCGGTGACCTCGGCTTTGAACGTTGTGACCGTCGGCGAGAAATACATTTTCTCGAACGCCCTGCGCGGCAAGGGGAATGTCTTCGACCGTGAGACAGGGAAAGTTGCGGCGAGCATCGGACACAATTATGCCTGCTGTCGATTCACCTTGTCGGAGCCTTATGTCCTTGGGGCCAACATGGACATGATCGACCTGTCGCAGGAAGGCAAGCTGGTTTCCACCGGTCCGGCCATCGATTCCCGGGAATGCCTTGGCGCAGTGGTGTCCAATGGCCGCATCTTCTATACTTCCCAGGCCAGCGGCTTCGTGGTTTCGCAAACCTACGGCGACGCGTCCCAAACCCTGCCGGCGGTATGGGAACGTTAGGCGGCGTCCGGTCAATGGTACCGGCGAGGCAGGTGATAGGCGCTATTCCGCAATGCAGAAGAGATGCTTTTCGCCGCGAATGAAGAGCTGGTCGTCGACCGGCGCGGGGGTGGCATCAACTGTTTCGCCAACGGAGTTCACCGCGACGATTTCAAGTTTTTCGCTGTCCTTGATGACGACAGTCGCGCCGCGCCTGCCCGTGAGATAGACGTATCCGTTCGCCGCCACGGGCGAGGCATAGGTGGCCGAGATTCCCTGGATGCGCTCGGATTGGTAATGGGGCTTGCCCGTCTGTAGATCCACGCAGCTGATCATGCCGGACTTGCCCTTGTGGAAGTAAACCCGCCCGTCGGAAAGCAGGGGCGAGGCAATGTCCGGGGTGTTGCGATCCAGTTCCCAAACGACGTGTCGCGTGCCTGAGATGTCGCCTTGGCCGTCGAGTTTGAACGCGCCCATATAGTTCCCGCGAAACCCGCTGCCGACGACCACTAATCCTTTGGCCGAAACGGCGCAGGCGACCGGGCGTTGCGTCTGTCCGCCGCAACGCCAGAGTTCGCGTCCGGTTTCAAGATCGTAGGCCCGAGCGAAGTTCTCGCCGTTGACGACCACCTGTTTACGCCCTGCGTGTTCGATGACATGCGGCGTGGACCAGTTGGTGGGCTCATCACGGTCGGTCTTCCAGACGGTTGTTCCCGTGAACTTATCCAGGGCGAACAGGGCCGAGGGCCCCTCGTGATCCCAGGGCACGAGAATCTTGCCGTCGGCGAGGGTGGGGGAACTGCCTTCGCCGAAATCGTTGCGTGTCTCCATGGCTCCAAAGTCATTGCGTTTCCAGACGAGTTCGCCATCGAGCGTGTAGCAGTAGAGCCCGCGGGACCCAAAGTGGGCGTAGACGCGCTCGCCGTCGGTGCAGGGCGACGCCGAGGCGAACCCATTGGTCGGATGTGTGCGCTGATGCGGTGTGGCCTCGGTCGCCGTGCGCTCCCAAAGCAACCGTCCGTTCTCCCGCTCGAAGCACAGCAGCTTGAAAGCAAGCTTTGTGATCGAGCGCCCGCTGGCCGCCCGGTCAGCCGGTACCGCGGTGACAACGAACACCCGGTTTTCCCAGATGATCGGCGAACCGGACCCGAGCCCGGGGAGAGGAACCTTCCACTTCACGTTCTTCGTCGCGCTCCACTCGGTTGGCGGCGCGGCGTCGGGAGCGACGCTGTTCCCATCCGGTCCCCGCCAATGGGCCCAATTGCCCGCGTGGGCAGAGAAATGCAACAGGGAGGTCAACGCCATAGGAAAGATCAATTTGCGGTTCATTGAACGTTCTTTACGCAGCCGGCAATGGTTGGGCAACCCTGTTTTGGCTGCTGAGACGACCTTGTTTTGGAGCGGGGGAAAGAATCCACGTCAGACTTGTTTGCTGACGGATCACCGGACTATGATGACCGATCGACCGCAATGAATTTTCGATTGCTCATATTGTTTGCCGCCTTGGCGGCTTCCGACGCGACGTTCGGCGCGCTCGGCCACAAGGAATTCGAGTCCGCGCCGCACCACTATTGGACAAGGGAACTGAACGATCCCCTGACCCGGATCAAGGAGGATCTGGAGTCGGGTTCGATCCAACTGGATCGCAGCGGGGATCTGCCCTTCCTGCGCAGTCTGCTGGAGGTTCTGGAGATTTCTCCGGAAACCCAGATGCTTCTTTTTTCGACGACGAGTCTCCAGTTGCGCTACATCAATCCTCGGAATCCCCGAGCGCTGTTTTTCAACGAGGACGTCTACCTGGGCTATATTCCGGGTGGAAAGATCGAGATTGTTTCCATCGATCCTGCGGCCGGGGGAATCTATTATATCTTTGATATTCCCCGGGGTGACACGCCGATTCGCGTGGAGCGGTCGAATCGTTGCATGAATTGCCATGCGGCGCGGGAAATAGGCCGCGTGCCGGGATTATTGATACAGTCCGTGATTCCCGGCACACGCGGCGGCAGCCTCGAATCGTTCAGACAGGAAGAGACGGGGCACGGCATTCCTCTCACCGAGCGTTTCGGCGGGTGGTATGTCACCGGGGAGACCGGCATCACCAACCATTGGGGCAACACGATCGGTCAGTTCATCAACGGCGAGATCAACCGCATCCCCACGCCTCCGGGAAAACATTTCAGCTTTGACAAGTATCCGGCGGCGCACAGCGATCTGCTCACGCAGATGGTGCATGAACACCAGGTGGGATTCGTCAATCGGACGATCGAGGCGGCCTACGTCGCCCGGAAGATCACGCACGAATCGGGTGGCGGCATCGGATCGAATGAAGCGGCACAATTGGATGCGTTGGCGTCGGGGTTGGCGCGATATCTTCTGTTCGCGGACGAGGCCCCTTTGCCGAAGCCGGTCCGCGGGGAGGCCGGTTTCATAAAGGCATTCTCCCGGACCCGCAAGGCGGACCCGCAAGGCCGTTCCCTGAAAGACTTCCAGTTGCGGACCAGGATGTTCAAACATCGGTGCAGCTACATGATCTACAGTCGCGCCTTTCAAGGTTTGCCGGAGAATCTCAAGCAGCGGGTCTACCATTTTCTCGGGGCGGCCCTGAATACAGGAGCTCCCCGGCCGGACTACGCGTATCTCCCCGACGACGAGAAACGCGCCATTCGCGAGATCCTGAAGGCGACCGTGCCGGGCTTGCCCAGCGGGTTTTGAAGGCGGAACCGTCGGTGGCCGGCTGAAGTCTTGACGAACGCATTGGCGCGCGACGGCCACTATGGAACGGCCCGGCTCATGAGGAACACTATTTCGAAGATTCTTTCCGACTACAGCATGCTGCTGGTCTTGGCGGCATTGTGCGCGCTGTTCAGCGCCCTGTCCTACTCGGAACAGCAGCCCGTGGGGACCGCTGCCGCGGAACAGATCGCCAGGACGCTAGCGGAGAAAGGCGAAAACTCGACGGTCTTCATCGTCGGGAGAGGGGAGGGAGACGACGTCGTCTTCGTGGAGCGATTGAGGGACTTGCTCAAGGAAGGCGGCGCGCGGGTGATCGCCGCCGTCAACGGCGAACCGCGTGACGCGCGCAGGGAACTCCGGAGACTTGCGGATGAGCAGCAGGCCCTGGACATCATTGCGGGCAGTTCGGCGACGTCAACCTGGCTGACATTTGACGGTCTGGAGACCAGTTTACCAGCCTTGGGAGCCCCGACGATCATCCGACCCAAGCCCTACATGTGGCCCGATTTCCTGAAGCCGGACAACCTGTTGAACATCGCCAACCAGATTTCGATCATTGCGATCGTCGCGATCGGGATGACGTTTGTGATCATCACTGGCGGCATCGATCTATCGGTCGGCAGTCTGATTGCGTTTTCGGCGGTCTTGGCAACCTGGATGATTCGCGAGTGGGGCGGCGGACTGAACGCCTCCATGTGGATGATGCTCCTTGCCTGCCTCCTGGCGGTGACCGCTACAGGGGGCGTCGGCGCCGTGACAGCGGGCAGCGTC
>CAZFLK010000061.1:0-29134 GCA_964519245.1 uncultured Verrucomicrobiota bacterium | reverse complement strand
GCGCCAATTTTCTGCCTGGAACGAAAAGTGAATCCCTTAATCCCGTGCCATTCGAGCCTGTCACCAAAGTCCCTCAACCTGAAAGACGCCCATGAAAAGCCCCACACCTTCCACCCGCGCTCCACGAAAATCGACGCGACCAGGTCGCCCCAGCTCCGCCCCTTCCACGCGCACCGGCCCCTGCTCCCCCAAAGCCCCCGCTTCAAGGGGACTTTCAATCCGACTGCAACGCTGGATGAACTGCCTGTTCACCAGGATCGACAACGAGATCCACTCGACCCGCTTTCTCCGCAACGAGAATCCCCCCGAGATGCATCCACTGGAACACCTGCACGATTCCAAGCCGGCGGCAGCAACCATTGAGCGACAGAACCGCCAGCCTTCGATCAAACCTCGCTGGGAGAACGACGACCGTATCCCGATCCCGATCCGACGCCGAAAACCTGATCGCCGCGCCTAGGCCCCAACCACTCCAACCACTCCAACCACTCCAACCACTCCAACCACTCCAACCACTCCAACCACGCCAACCACGCCAACCACGCCAACCATGACCAACCTGAACCAACGTCCGCCAATCGGAGGAGATCCGTCGCCGCAGGAAGGGCCTGCTCCCTCCGGATCCGCTCCCGAACCGGGGGCAACCATCGATCTCAAACACATTCTGCGATCCGTTCTCTCCGGCAATCCGTTCTTCCTGGTGAGCGCGGCGACGATGCTTTACGGGCTCTACCTCGTCGCCGTGGATCCCGAGATGATTCAGGCGGAGCTCTCCAAGCTCTGGTTCAATGTCAGCTCGTTGGAGATCTACGAGCTGATGATTGTCGGGACCGCGCTGCTGCTGGCGCGGCGCAAGATCTGGCACGACTGCAACTTGCTGATCACGCTGGAGAACATGTTCATGTTCGTCCCCTTTATCCTGATCAGCCAGGCGACGCTGTTCGACGACGGCAACACGCCGCTTCAAGTCCAACCCATGCTCAACGACGCGTCCATTTGGGCCGTCAGCGGCGTCGCCTGCGCGCTCGCCTGCGGCAAGCTGCTGGGGCTTCGTCAGGTCGCCATCCTGCGAATACCGATCGGCGCTGTCGGCTTCGGAATCGCGCTGGTGGCATTGAATATCGTCCTGCCGCTCTACTACCGCAATGGCATCGCCCAGGACGCCGCCATGTGGCGCGACACGAGTCCGCTGATGTGGTTCGCCGTCCTGCCGCTGGCTGTCATCGCGGCCAGCCTGCTGCCCAACCTCGGCGCGCCGGACAAACCCGCCCTGCTTTCCCATCGCAACTGGCCCCGCGTCATTCCGCTGATCTGGATCGCCGCCACGGCCGTCCACCTACGAACCCTCGATTACCTCGACGACATCGCGTTCTCCCTGCGCCACATCGCGCCATTGGCCTGGATGACCGCCTGGGTGGCGTTCCTGAAGGCGGACGACTTCACCAAGGCTCCATCGACCCGCCTTCAGGCCATCCTCCTCACCGCGCCGTTGATGTTCGCGTTCGTGGCCGCGTCGCCAGCAGGCGCCAATGTCTTCGCAGCCCTGATGACGTTGAACGCCGTGGCCTTTCTGGCTCTGGGAATGTCGAATCAATCCCGCAGTCTCGCATTTCATTTCGCGACAGTCGCCTTCATCGCAACGATTGCCGCCCTACCGCATCACTTGCTCGACTTCGCCGTGCCGAACTTCAGTCGCGAGAAGATGATCCTCCTCGCGAACGGCGCCTATCTGCTGACGCTCGCGACCCTGATGCGACGCCCCGGCTGGAGCGTGTTTGCCTCGGCCCTGTTTGGCTTCGGAATCGCGCGCTACATCCAGTATCTCGACTACCTCGGGCTCTACGCGATCCAGGCGGGACTGCTGTTCCTGCTGATCCACAGCCTGTGCTGGAAGACCCGCGGCCGGGAGGGCTGGTCCGTGCGGACCGCCGCCGCCGTCGCCCTGATCGCCCACTCTTTCATCTGGGGCAACATCGTGAACTTCCGCGTCACCGACATCCATGTCGGCCTCACCATCATGTTGGCGGGATTGCTGCTGATCGGCGCCTGGTTCATCTCCGGCCGAATCCGCGCCGAATGGGGGCCAAAACTGATTCCCTGGACCGGCGGCCTGATGATCGCCACCGTACCCGCGAACTATGCGATCGATTTCCTTAAGATCGCGCCCAAGGGCCACCTCACCATCCTCGCCAGCTTCCTCCTCTTCGCCATCGGCGTCGCCTTCGCCCTGAACCGCCATCGGTGGCTGGGGGAGGAAAAAGGAATGCAGGAAGCGGAGGCGACGGCATAGCGAGCGCCCGATAGAGCTCCGTAGTAGCCGACGTGAGGAGGCTCACTTTAAACGGCATTCATTGATTTGAGCCTCGTCACCTTGGCTGTTAAGAGGTTTGAATGCGCTCCGTAACGTAGACCTACCGGGGCCATGATGATTCCAGCGCCCGCTTCACCCGACCACACAACTTTCATTGGACAACCCTCCTTCGCGCCGACACGATCCGCGCAATGAATTGCCGGTCTTCTCTTGCATGCGTCGCCGCAATCGCGGCAACCGCCATTTCCCTTCACGCGCAGACACCCGCCGCGAAGTCCCTGAACTCGCGCTTCCTCGGCTACGAACTCAACAAGTTCACCCGGACCGCCATCGGCGTGACGCGCCAGGGCACGCCAATACCCGCTTTCGTTTCGAAGGGCGACTTCGATATCGAACTCGACCGCGCCCGCGTCCTGCTGATCGGCGGATTGGACGGCGACACCGAATCCATCGAGACCACGCTTGCCGCATTGGAATGGTTTCAGCACGAATTCTCGGCTTCGCAGTTCCGCGAAAGGTGGCTCGTCTCCGCCGTGCCCTGCGCCAATCCCGACGGCGCGCTGACAGGAACCTCCGACAACCAATCCGGCGGCGATCCAACGATCGGCTACCCGCCCAATCCCAAGGCCTACAACGATCCCCGGAATCCGGAGGCGCAATACCTCTGGCGTTGGATCGGCATGCACGCGCCGGACATCGTCGTCGACCTGCGCGGCGGCGGCCCCCACGCAGTCAAATCAGCGCCCGGCGGCCTGAATCGCAGCAGCCAGATCGCTGCAGGCGCCGCCACCGAACGCACCTTGTCCGAGAATGACCTGGCGGCCGCGCTGAGCTCCACCCCCGCCAGCGGCGTCGCGCCGATCCCGGCCATCCAGGTCACCTGCGGCGGACGCGACGGAAAATCCATCCTGATGGACCTGCTTCGCCGCTTCGAACGCAACCGTATGAACGTCCCCTCGCCCGCCCGCATCGAACTTCGCAATCGCGTCGCTCGTTCGCCGCTGCGCGTCGCCCTGCAGCTCGAGGAGCGCTACGGCAATCACCTCAAGACCGTCATGTACCAACCCGCGCTCTCGCTCGTCGCCCGCGCCCGGCTCAGCGATCTGACCGGCAACGCCGACCACCGCACGTCCGTCGAAAAGATCGTCAGCCCCTACGTCGACGGCTCCCAATCTCCCTTCGGCAAGCGCAATTCCGGCAGCGTGCTGTCGGGCCACCTGATCTTCGGCGAACTGGCGCGTGCGACCGGCAACAAGGCCTACATCCCGCTGGTGAAGGCCGCCGCCGATTACGGTTTCGACGCCGAAGGCAAGGCCAAGGAGTCCATGCCTTTCCACAATGAGATGAGCGACGCCGTCTTCATGAGTTGCCCGATCCTCGCGCAGGCCGGCGTCCTGACCGGCGATTCCAAGTATTTCGACCTGTGCCTCAAGCACCTGAAATTCATGCAGAACCACTGCCTGCGAAAGGACGGCATCTATCGCCATTCGCCACTCGACGAAGGCGCCTGGGGCCGCGGCAACGGCTTTCCCGCGCTGGGCCTGGCCTGGACCTTGAGCTGGCTGCCCGAGGACTTCGACGGGCGCTACGACATCCTCGCCGCCTACCGCGCACACCTCGGCGCCCTCGCCCGGCATCAGGATCCCAACGGCATGTGGCATCAGGTCGTCGACCATCCCGAAAGCTACCGGGAGATGACCTCCACCTGCATGATCACCTTCGCCATGATCCGCGGGATCCGGAATCACTGGCTTAATCCCGAAGGCTTCGAACCCGTCGTCCAACGCGCCTGGCGCGCCATCAAGACCCGCATCGCAAACGACGGCAGCCTCGTCGATGTCTGCACCGGCACCGGTAAACAAAAGAACCTCCGCGCCTACTTCGACCGCGCCGCCATCCTCGGCCCCGACGAACGCGGCGGCGCCATGGCCTTCATGGTCGCCACCGAAATGGCCGCCTGGGAAAAGGAGAAGGCCGGCAAGTGATGACAGCGAATCGGGCAGCGCAACCGCGTAGCGAAGGCGTTCCCGCCTGCGGGTTCGCCGGGCGTCCCCGCCCGGTGTCACGAATCTGGCGGCGAGACGCCGCCAGAACCCGCAGCCGGGACGGCCGCGCGACGAGGCCTTCGGACCGCGGGGCTGTGACCCGCAGCAACGCAGGAAGCCACCAAGGTCGAGGTCAGATTGCAGACGCACGTTATTCGGAGGTCGCTGCGGGTCACAGACCCGCGGTCCAGGCAGACAAGCCCGCCTCCCAGTCCCAGTTCAAATGAATCCAGAGTCTTCAGAACCATGAGCGCAACAACCCACCCCGTCCTCCTCCGCAAGCACACGCGACGCGAGTTCCGCGAGCGCATGGAATCCGGCGAACTCAAGGCCTGCATCATTCCGACCGCGGCCATCGAACAGCACCTTGAGCACATGGAGATGGAGCACGACTGGCGCAGCGCGACCCACGTCGCCCAACTCGTCGCTGAGAAACTCGCGCCGCAGGTGGTCGTCGCCGAGGGCCTGATGGCCGGCATCAGCGAACACCACATGCGACACCCGGGCACCATGACCCTCCAGGCGAGCACGTTCATCGCCGTGCTCGGCGACATGATCGACAGCATGGTCCGCGCCGGCTTCACCAACATCCTCGTGTTCAACGGCCATGGCGGCAACGTGAAGCCCGTCCAAGGCATCTGGGACCAGATCCTCCGGCGACATCAATACAATATTCATTTCTTACCCTATTGGGATGTGCTGACCGAGGACGACGCCAAGGAACTGCTGACGAGCGGTCACCGCCTCCCCCAGGACCTGCCCGGCCACGCGCAGGAATTCGAAACCGCCTTCGCCCTCGCCGCCTTCCCCGAGAACGTCCGCACCGACATGTGGACCGACCAAGAGGACCAAAAACCTTCCACAGCCACCGCCGAATGCGGCCAGGAGTTCATACGTCGAATCGTCGATCGTGTGGCCGACCACCTACAGGAAATCATCGACGGCAAGCGCGTCGCCGAGATCCCGCCGTTTCATCCTTGAGCCGACCGTGCGTCTCGGAGTCGTCCTTTACCCCACGGATGGCAGAGCCGACCCACGGATAATCCTGTCTTCATCCGTGGGTCGGCTCTGCCATCCGTGGGGATACCACATCGAAACAATGAACTCCGACCAACCGCCCAATCCCCTCACCCACCGCCGTTTCATCCGCAACACCTCCACGGCCGCCGCCGGCGCCTCGCTCCTTCCCGCAACCTTGCCGCAGGTCCACGCCTCCGTCGGCGAGGAGATCAAGATCGCGCAATGACACCTTTTATTCCTCCACGGATGGCAGAGCCGACCCACGGATAATCCTGTCTTCATCCGTGGGTCGGCCTTGCCATCCGTGGGGACACCACATCGAAACAATGAACTCCGACCAACCGCCCAATCCCCTCACCCGCCGCCGTTTCATCCGCAACACCTCCACGGCCGCCGCCGGAGCCTCGCTCCTTCCCGCAACCTTGCCGCAGGTCCACGCCTCCGTGGGCGAGGAGATCAAGATCGCGTTGATCGGTTGCGGCGGACGCGGCACGGGCGCAACCGTGCAGGCGTTGAGCACGTCCGGCCCGGTAAAACTCTGGGCCATGGCCGACGCCTTTTCAGACCAACTGGAGAAGAGTCTGAAGAGTCTCAACGCCGGCACACGCAAGTTCAGCCAGTCGCCTGACGCCGGTTCGCAGAAGTCCAAGGTGGACGTCCCGCCGGAACGCCGCTTCGTCGGACTCGACGCCTATCGCCAGGTCATGGACCTGAAGGAAATCGATGTCGTGATCCTGACCACGCCCCCGGGATTTCGTCCCGCGCAGTTCGAGGCCGCGGTGAAGGCGGGCAAGCACGTGTTCATGGAAAAACCTGTGGCGACCGATCCGCACGGCGTCAATCGCGTCCTTGCCGCCGCCCGCGAGGCCAAGCGCAAGAATCTCAAGGTCGGCGTCGGCCTGAACCGACGCCACAGCCCGCTCTATCAGGACACCATTCGCCGCATCCACGACGGCGCGATCGGCCGAATCAACACCCTGCGCCTCTACAATCTCCGCGGCGGCACGGGCAAGTATCACGAGCGCCAACCCAACGAGACCGAACTCGAATACCAGGTCCGGCACTGGTACTACTTCGCCTGGCTCAGCGGCGACTTCAACACCGAGCAGAGCGTCCATGACTACGACATCGCCCTCTGGATGAAACAGGCCTTGCCCGTCAGCGCGCAGGGCCAGGGCGGCCGACTCGTCCGCGCCGGCAAGGACTATGGCAATGTCTACGACCACTTCTTCATCGAATACGATTTCGCCGACGGCTCCAAGCTGCTGACCCAACACCGCCACATCCCCAAATGCTGGGGCACCTTCTCCGCGCACGCCGACGGTTCGAAGGGAACCGCCTCGCTCGTCGCCAAGCGCATCGGCGAGATCACCCTGCATGATTCGGACAAACCCCTCTGGCGCGGCAAGGAACTCGCCAACTCCTACCAGATCGAACACGACGTCCTCTTCAAGGCCATCCGCGAAGACCAACCCCACAACGAGGCCGAGTATGGCGCTCACGCCTCCTTCGCCGCCATCCTCGGACGCATGGCCGCCTACTCAGGACAGCAACTAATGTGGGACGAAGTCTTGAAACAGAAAGAGCGCATCACCCCCGATGGCGAAATGTGGGCATCAAAGGCGCCGATCGAACCCCTGACCGAAGGCGGCTACCTCATCCCCACCCCGGCGAATTACAAGATCTGATCACTCTGCCGCCGCTACGAGACCGCCCAGCAACCGAAATATAGTGCGGAGCGCGGACACGGATGTCCGAACTCCCACAATTGACTCCCATACCTGCGTTATTTCCGCCGCGTTGACGCAGGACTGGGACGCCAGGACCAGACCGCCAACTTTCCCAACTTGAAACCAATGAAACGTCAATACTCCCCACTGACATACGTCATCCTCACCTTGACCTGCCTGGCCGCTGGCTGCGAGCGGAACACTCCCGTCCAGATCCGCGCCTTGGTCTCCAACACTCCAGAGGCCAAGTTCAAGGATACGCGCACCAATGTCGTAGCTCATGTGTCCGGCAAGGGGTTGAATGTAGAAACCGTCAATGGCGGCATTGACGTGCGCAATGGGGAGCGTGCGGATGTCGAGATCATCTCGCATATCAAGGCGACAACAGAGGAACGTCTGAAAGCGGTCAAGATCGTGACCGCGCGCTCTGAGGACGATGCGCTGAGTGTGTCGGTGGAATGGCCCGATGGAAAACGAGAAGGCCCGGAGAGCTGCTCGTTCGAGATTACGATTCCCGACGCGGTTGGAGTAAGCCTCCGCTCGTCAAATGGGAAGCTGAAAGCTCAGGGATTCACCGGGAACGCGCTTCTTCGCACCAGTAATGGCTCCATCGAACTGATGGATCACAACGGAGCCATGGAACTTAAGAGCAGCAATGGTGTCGTGGATGCCCGGGATGTCAATGGACCGATCAAGGCGAACACCTCCAACGGAGCAATCAAGGTCCGACTCTCGAACAAAGCTGAAGGCCCGGTCGACCTGGAGACATCCAATGGCAAAATCACGTTGGAAGCTGGCTCCGCGTTCGGCGGCCATCTGGACATCTCCACCTCGAATGGCGGCATTGACACGGACGGGCTTGCAAACGCCCGATTGCTGAAGTCCGAACGCCGAAACGTAAAACTTCAAATTGGCGACTCGAAACTGAAATCCCGCATCAGAACCTCCAACGGTTCGATTCAGGTCAAAGCGCGATGAAGCCCGGGCGTTGGGTCTTCAATACAACATCTCTGCCAGGTCCGTCATCCACTCGGGATCGAACTTGATGATGGAGCGGTCGTAGGTCATCAGGCCGTTGACCTCGCCTTCGACATCCGTGGTCTGCGTGTAGACCGCAGCGGCGAGGCCCTGCTTCTTCAGGGCGGGCAATTGCTCCATCAACTGCGCATAGTTCATCTTCAGTTCGTTTGAGGTTTGGTAGGTGCGGTAGCCCCAGTTGCGCTTGTTCCACCAGAGGTGGCCCTTGACCGGGAGGCCAAGGCCGCCGTATTCGCCGAGGACGGAGGCGCGGTTGGGCTCGACGTCGAACATGCCCGGACCGGGATACTTGTGCATGTCGATCATGTCGCCGCTGCCGCGGTCAGTCCATCCGCTCGCGCCATCGACCAGCCGCGTGGGATCGTAGTCGCGCGTCCAGTTCAGCACGGCGGTCGTTTCGAACTGCCCCCAACCCTCGTTGAACGGAACCCAGACCACGATGGACGGGTGGTTATGGAAGGCGTCGATCATGGCCTTCAATTCCGTGCGAAAGATCGCGCGCGCCTCGGCCGGCAGCTCCAGGTCCTTCTCCGCGCCTTTCTTCAGGTGATTCGGCCCGCGGGCCTCGCCCTGAAATCCGCTGGGCATGTCCTGCCAGACGAGCATGCCAAGCTTGTCGGCCCAGTAATACCAGCGCGCCGGCTCCACCTTCACGTGCTTGCGGATCATGTTGAAGCCCATCTTACGCGTCATCTCGATGTCGTAGATCATCGCCTCCTCGGTCGGCGGCGTGTAGAGGCCGTCGGGCCACCAGCCCTGATCGAGTGGCCCGAACTGGAACAGTGGGGAGCCGTTCAGGAACAGGCGGTTGATGCCCGCCTTGTCCTTCGCGAGCTTGATCTCCCGCATGCCGAAATAGCTTTCGACGGCATCGATCTCCTTGCCCCCATCGAGCAACGTGACCCTGAGGTCGTAAAGGTGCGGCGAATCCGGCGACCAAAGCTTCGCGCGTCTCACCGGCACGTGCAGCAACTGTCCGGCAAGCCCAAGCGTCTCACCCACCTTCCGATTGTTCTCGAACGCCTCGGCCTTGATCGCAAATCCCCTGCCGCCTGGGGCGACATCGACCGTCAGCTCCAGCTGGTTGGACCGGATGTCCGGCGTGAACTTCAGCCCCTGGATACTGGCCGCCGGAACCGGCTCCAGCCAAACCGTCTGCCAAATGCCGGTGACGCTGGTGTACCAGATCCCGCGTGGATCTTTAACCTGCTTGCCGCGCGGTTGCGGGCCGTCATTGGTCGGATCCCAGACCCGGACGACCAACTCGTTGGCGCCGTCCTGGTTCAGGGCGTCGGTGATGTCAAAGGAGAATGGATCGTAGCCCCCGCGATGCTCGCCGACCTTCCGGTCGTTCACAAACACCACCGCCTCCCAATCCACCGCGCCAAAATGCAGCAGCAAACGCTCCCCCTCTTCCATCTCCACGACGGGGAACGGCTTGCGATACCAGAGATACTTGTCCGCGCCGACAGTCTGCTTCACGCCCGACAAGGTGGACTCGATCGCGAAGGGCACGGTGATCCGCGAATTGATCTTCCTGGGCCGCCCCTTGTCCTTCGGCGCGACGGCGTAATGCCAGAACCCGTTCAAGTTCGCCCAACGTTGGCGCGTCATCTGCGGACGCGGATACTCGGGCAGCGGGCGCATCGGGTCCATGTCGCCGGCCCACCGCGTCACCCGTCCGCCGATCTGCTCTTCGCCGGACGACGCTTGCACGGCCACCTCCAGGGAATGAATCTTGCCGGCGAAGGGAAAGTCACCCTGATAGTCGCCGACATTGCCCTTCTCGTCCAATCCGACCTCAAGCCCATCGACCGGTTGGGAGGGAAAGGACGCCGGAGCCTTCGCAGTCGCGACAACCTTGCCGTTCGCGCTCAGCGACATCTTGCCGTCCATCGTGATCTCCGCCTCAAGCTTCACCTTTTCAGCCGGCAACTCCGACTTGGCTGAAGCGGTGAAAAGCTGGCTACGAATCCGGACATGAAACACCGGACGCCCCTTCTGAATGGCCAACGCGTAACCCACGGCCTGACCGCCCTGAGCCACAACCACGCCGTTCCTGCCCTCGGTCGTGACCTCCGCCTTCAACCGCACCTTGGCGCCGGAAACCTGCGGCGCCGCGCCGCCCTTCAATTTCGCTTCACGCGTCAGCAGGTAGGTCTTCCACTCGCCCTCCTTCACCGGCTTCGTCGTCCCCGGCAACTTCGGCAATCCCTTGCGCCAGGCCAGCAACCGCTCCGACAATTCCTTCGCCACCTTCGGATGTTCGCCCGCGACGTTGTGATACTCCCGGTCGCCGCGCGAGAGATCATACAGCTCGAGGCGCGTGCCGTCGTCATTGATCAGCAGCTTCCAGTCGCCGTCGCGAATCGCCAGGTTCGGGCTTTGGTCCAGTGGATGCGCGGACTTGAGGTAGGAACTGTCGCGGCCATATTCCCAGAACAACGCCTTCTCGCGCTTCGCCGCCCGCCCGAGATAGGCGGCGCTCATATCCTCGCCGTCGAACGACACATCCGGCGTCTTGACGCCCGCCAATTTGCAGAAGGTCGGGAAGAAATCCACCGCCGCGGAAACCGTCGTTTCATCCACGACTCCGGCGGGAACCTTCCCCTTCCATCGCACGATCAACGGCATCCGCACGCCGCCCTCGTAGAGACTCCACTTGCGGCCGCGCATGCCGGCCGTCGATCCCGGCGGATTCTGGCCGTCTTTCGGATAGCGCGGCCAGGCGGTCGGGCCATTGTCGCTGGTCACCACGAACATCGTTTCCTCCGCGAGACCAAGCTCGTCCACCGTATCGATCAAGCGACCCAACTCGTCGTCCATGTGATGCAGCACAGCATACATCTGCTGAAGATAAGGGCGGTCGCTGAATTTCTCATACTTCGCCAAATAGTCCTCGCGCGGCGCGTGCCGGTCGTGAACATCGTTCAACCACAGGTGCAGGTAGAAGTTCTTCGCCTTGTTCCGCTTGATGAAATCGATTGAACGATCCACGTAGATACCGGTCTGCTGATGCTTCTCCACGCGGCGAATCTTCCCCTGCCCCAGCTTCGCGCTCTGGTCCGACAAACCGCCCGGGACCAGCAGGCGATCGCCGAGGCCCTCGAAGGAAACCAGCGATTCGTCAAAGCCATAGGCCTGCGGCAGCGGCGCGTCATCCACGTCGCGACCGCCGCCCATGTGCCACTTGCCGAAGTGCGCGGTGGCGTAGCCCGTGCCCTGGAAGGCCCGCGCGATCGCCGGCGCCTTGGGATTCAGATAATCCACCATGCCCCGCGCGCGATTCTTCGCCCGGCTGTTGAGGTAGGAATTGATCAGATGCCGCGCCGGAAACTGGCCCGTCGTGCAGGCCACGCGCGACGGGGAACAGATCGGCGAGTTCACGTAAAACTGCGTGAAGCGGATGCCCTCCTCCGCGAGCCGGTCGATGTTCTTCGTCTGAACATCCGTGTTGCCCGTGCAACTCAGATCGCCATAGCCCATGTCGTCGATGAAAATGAAGATAAAGTTCGGGCGGGCCTGGGCAGAGCCCGATGCGAGCAGAGCCACGAAGGCGCATAGACACAAAGGAAGAAGACGTTTCATGATTCGAACAGCATGCCGAAGCGGCGGAGGTTTGCAATGCGCCGAATGCGCGAACGGCTATTCGAAACGCACATGCCGTCGGATCCAACAGCCGGTGGGGAGAGACTCCGTCGAGCCCCACCGGGTTCACGATTCCACCGTATCGATGACAACACGCCCCAACTACCCCAACCGATCCGTCGCAACGTGGTAGTGCGGGTCTTCGGAGACGTTGACCTCCACCAGATCGTCCGCGCGCCCCAGTAGCCTACGGCATTCCTCCGACAGATGACGCAAGTGCAGTCGTTTGTTCAGGGAGCGATACTTCTCCGCCAACCGCTTGATCGCCTCCAGCCCGGTCTGGTCATAGACCCGGGTGTAGTAGAAATCGATCACCACGTCATCCGGATCGCCCTCCGTATCGAACAGCGAGTCGAAGCTGGTCGCCGAAGCGAAGAACAATGGACCGTGCAACTGGTAGATGCGCGAGCCGTATTCGTTGGTCTGTTTGTCCGCGAAGAGATGGGTTGCGTGCTCCCAGGCAAAAACCAAGGCCTGAACAATCACACCGAGCAGGACCGCCATGGCAAGATTGTGGAAGACCACGGTGTAGCCCGCGACCAAGACCATGACGAAGACATCCGAGCGCGGGATCTTCTTCCAGGTGTGCAGGGTGGACCACTCGAACGTCCCGATCACCACCATGAACATCACGCCCACCAGCGCGGCGATGGGTATCATCATGATGAACGGCTGCAACAAGACCACGAATGCCAGCAACGCAACCGCCGCCATGATGCCGGAAAGTCGACCGCGACCGCCCGAGTTCACATTGATCAATGACTGCCCGATCATCGCGCAACCGCCCATTCCCCCGAACAACCCGCAAACCACGTTCGCCGCGCCCTGACCGATGCATTCCCGGTTGCCCCGACCCCGTGTCCCGGTGATCTCATCGATCAACGTCAGGGTCATCAGGGACTCGATCAATCCCACGCCCGCCAGAACCAAGGCAAAGGGAAAGATGATCGCCAGCGTCTCCCAGTTCAAGGGCGGCAGATCGATGGCGTCCTGCAAGAAGATCAGCCCCGGCAACCCCGCCTTGGGCGTCTCGGTCACGGTTTTCGCCGCCGCGGCAATTTCCGCCCGATTCAGGGCGAATTCGGCCTTCGCCGACTCACCCGATGCCACCAACGCCATGCCAACTCCCCGGGCTTGATCCTCCGTCTGCGCCACAGCGGCGGCCTTCTTTGCGTCGCGGGCCTGTTCCACCCGCTGCTTTCTCAAGTTCGACATCAGCACATCGCCGACCGTCAGGGCCGCATTGCCCGTCCCGTCGACCCTCAACCGATCATTGGCATATTGATTGATCCCCCAGCTCAATCCGGTCACCACCAGGATGGCGGCCAGCGAACTCGGGATCAGCTTCGTCAAGCGCGGCAAGTAAACAATGATCGCCATGGTCAACCCCACCAGCAGCAGCATCAACGCCAACGGCGCGCCGCCGATCATCGAGAGGTTCCCATCCGCGTCCAAGGTCTTGAAGCTGCCGAACTGCGACGTAAAGATCACGATCGCCAACCCGTTGACGAACCCCAGCATCACGGAGTGCGGCACCAAGCGGATCAGTTTACCCCAACGACACAACCCCACCGCCACCTGGAACACGCCGCACAGAATGACCGCCGGAAACAGGTAGCCAATTCCATGCATGGCCACCAACCCAACCACCACCACGGCCATCGCCCCGGTCGCGCCTGATATCATTCCCGGACGCCCGCCAAACGCGGCCGTGATCAGGCCGATGATGATGGCGGAATAAAGTCCGACGTGCGGCGGAACTCCGGCCACAAACGCGAAGGCGATCGCCTCCGGCACCAAGGCCAGGGCGACAGTGATTCCCGAAAGAATATCATTACGATACGAAGCCGCGCGCTTCGCAAACAAATCAAGCATGGTCTAAATGTCGTAGTCAGGGGATTCGTGCGGGCGAAGAGGAATTGCCCGCCATCCAGCCAACCGCATACCGCGGTCAGCCGCGAAGAGCGGCGGAACCTAGAGGCCGCCAACACCGCGGTCAATTGAAATCATGGCGAGCCTTCACAAATCCGGTGGGGCGAGACTCCGTCGAGCCCATTTCAAAGCTCTGAAAGAGCGGAAGATTCCGGCGTCCCTCCAGGACTTCTATTTGGGCTCGACGGAGTCTCGCCCCACCGGTTCTACGATTCCTCCGGAAGTCCGGCGGCGCTTCAAGATTCGACGCTGATTACTGTTGGCGAAACGGCCGGGTTTTCCGATAACTCCACGACCATGAAATCTCTACGGCTTCCCTCCATTCTCGTTGTCGCCTTGTGTCTCGCCACATCCGCCCTGGCCCAACCCGCCCCCGACGCCGGCTTCGAACCCATCTTCGACGGCAGGACGCTCAAGGGCTGGCACAAGAATCCCGAGAAGATCGGCCACGGCACGGGGGGACGCTGGTATGTTGACGACGGCGCCATCGTGGGCGAGCAGGATCCGCCCGGCAGCGGCAATGGCGGCATCCTGTTGACCGACGAGACCTTCGGCGACTTCGAGCTGACCATCGACATGAAGCCCGACTGGGGCGTCTGCAGCGGACTGTTCCTGCGCTCCACCGAAATGGGCCAGTGCTTCCAGATGATGGTCGATTACCACGACAATGGAAACATCGGCCACATCTATGGCGAGGGTTCCGGCGCCTTCAACAATCGCCCCTTCGACATCGACGGCGTGTATGACGCCGACAAGAAGCTGACCGGCTTCACCACCAAGCCGCACAAGAACGCCCCCGCGGTTCAACAGGGACACACCATCACCGGCGACGCCTGGATCAAGGCCTGGAAACTGGGCGAATGGAACACCGCCAAAGTGCGGGTCGTCGGGGCCAATCCGAAGATCACCACCTGGCTCAATGGCGTGAAGGTTTCGGAGATCGACATGAACACCTTCAAACACGAGAAATACGACAAGAAAAAGGTTGGCAAGCTGCTCGGCATCGAGGGGCGGATTGCTGTTCAGGTGCATGGCGGCACAGGGTGGCCCACGGGCGCCAAGTGCCGCTGGAAGAACATCAAGGTCAAACGCCTGCCCACCATCCGTCGCGGCTACGCCAACACTCCTGAAGGAGCCAAGGCGGAGTTGGAAGGTTTCCGCAAGGAATCGTCCACATTGGCCGCCTGGAAGGTCCGCAAGGCGCGCGTCATCGCCGGCATTCTGAAGGGGGCCAAACTCACCGAGCTTCCCGAACGCACGCCGTTGAATCCGATCTATCGCAAGAAGCGCGTCTATGACGGCTATCAGATCGAGAATGTCGCCATCGAAAGTTCACCCGGTCTCTACGTGACCGGCTCGCTTTATCGCCCCACCCAATTCAAGGGCAAACTGGCCGGCGTGCTTTGCCCGCACGGCCACGGCGGTCGCTTTCGCTTCTCGCGCCAGCAACGCTGCGCCGTCCTGGCCAAGATGGGCTGCGTCGTCTTCCAATACGACATGATGGGCTACGGCGACTCGAAGGAGGTCGGCTGGAAACATCACGACACCCCGGAAGTTCTTCGCATGCAGACCTGGAACAGCATGCGCGCGCTGGACTTCCTGCTGTCCTTCAAGGACGTCGACAAGAACCGCATCGGCATGACTGGCTGCTCCGGCGGCGGCACACAAACCTTTCTGCTGGCCGCCTTGGACGAACGCGTGAAGGTCACCGTCCCGGTCTGCCAGGTTTCCGCTCACTTTTTCGGCGGCTGCGAATGCGAGAGCGTCATGCCGATTCATTGGAGCGCGACGCACAAGAGCAACAACGCCGAGGTCGCCGCCCTCGCCGCGCCGCGCCCACAACTCATCATTTCCAATGGCAGCGACTGGACCCAGAACACGCCCAAGACGGAGATGCCCTACATCGCGCATGTTTATTCACTCTACGGAGCCTTGGACAAACTCGGCGGCGCGCACTTCCCGACCGAGAAACACGACTACGGCGAATCCAAACGTATGGCCATGTATCCCTTCCTCGCCAAGCACCTCAAACTCGACCTCGGCTTGGTGACGAATGAAGCAGGCGTGATCGACGAGTCGTTCGTAAAAGAGGAAACCCAGGCCCAAATGATGGTCTTCAACGGCAAGTATCCGAAAAACGCCGTGAAGCCGAACACACCACTGCCGTGAGGAGAGCTGAGAGGGGAAGTGATTTGAGGGTTGAGAGGAAACTGCCTTTCGGGCTGAAGGCCCGACCGCACAAAGCCCAGGCCTTCAGGCCTGGGTTGAACGGCAATACAACTGCGGCCTGAAAGGCCGCGCGCGACCCACGACACGCAATGCCCCAATCTCTCCATTGCAAATACGGCCATTTGATCTTCTCGACCAAGGACCGGGCGCCATTGATCACGGGTGAACGAGACGTTCAGAAGCGCGCAACGATTTTCATGGCAGGGAGGGTACGGATGGTTCAGCGTCGGGCCGAAGGATGTGGATGTTGCAGCCGGTTACATCCGCAAGCAGAAGGAACATCACAAGACGACGAGTTTTCAGGATGAGTATCGCCAGTTTTTGAGGAAGTATGGCGTCGAATTTGATGAACGATATGTGTGGGATTGATCAAGCTGCGCGCGGCCCTTCAGGCCGCAGACGTTTGTGGCGCCTACCCAGGCCTGAAGGCCCGGGCTTTGTGCGGTCGGGCCTTCAGCCCGCGGGATGGCGACAAACTGTCGCCCGAGTGACTCTGCCCCCCACCGCACCCCGCCACACCAACGAAAAGGCCGCGTCCGGCCGCCGCAATCCATGGCGCTGGCGCGCGGCGTTCGGCGCGATGCTTGGGCTGGTCGGCGTGCTCACATCGCCGGTCGACGCCGCCGCCTCTTCCCCTTACGAAACCACTGTCCGCCCCTTTCTCGCCGAGTTCTGCATCGATTGCCACGGCGGGAAGAAAGTGAAGGGCAAGGTGGACTTCACCAAGATCACGACGCAACAGGATCTCGACGCGCACTTTGAAACCTGGGAGGCCGCGATCGCTCGCTTGCGCGAGGGCGACATGCCCCCGGACGCCGCGAAGCAACCGCCCGCCAGCGAACTCTTGAAGATCTACGAGTGGTATCAAACGCGCTTCGTTGAGACCATCGAGGCGAAACCCGCGGTCTTCCAACCACGTCGACTGTCCGCGCACGAGTATCGCAATACCCTGCGTTCCTTGTTCGGCTTCGACCTTGAGGTCGCCATCACCAAGGCCGAGCAAACCCTGGTGGAACGGTCCCTGGTCCTGAAACTCCTGCCCGAAGACCCGCCCGGCAAAAGCGGTTTCAAAAACGACACTTCCGGAAATCCGCTGACCACCGACATCTGGAGCCAGTATTCCTACCTCATCGACGCCGCGTTGATGGAGCTGTTCTCCCCCAAGCGCCGCGAGGCGCTGAATAACCTCGCCGGCCCCATCGCCGAGAGAGGTTTCTCCCGAAAGAATGCGGAAACCCTGATCCGCAATGTGGTGCCCCGGGCGCATCGTCGCCCCGTCGCCGAGAGCGGCCTTCAGACCGGCATCTCCAGCCTGAGCGGCGGCGACAACCTGATCCACTCCGTGCAAGCGCAACTGAAACGGACACTCTTGTCACCCGCATTCATTTACCGGGGCATCCTGATGGACACCCGCGGCGCCCCCGGCGAAGTGCGCCCCGTGGACAACTTCGAACTGGCCGAGCGGCTTTCCTACTTCATCTGGGCGGACATGCCGGATGCGGAACTGATGCGCCTGGCAAAAAGCGGCGCGCTTGAGGAACCCGAGGTTTACAACTCGCAGGTCCGCCGACTGCTCGATTCGCCCAAGTCACGCAACCTGGCTGAAGACTTCGCGGTGCAGTGGCTGGCGCTCAATGAAATCGACCAGTTCCGCGCCCGCCAGATCCCCCTCGCCGACGCGCTCAAGTCGCAGCCGATCGATTTCATCCACTACCTGATTGCGGACAACCGCCCCCTGTTGGAATTGATCGATTCGAAGGTGACTTTCATCAACCCGCACACGGCGAAGTTCTACCCCAAGGATCGCAACCAGATGCCGAAGTACCGGAAGCAGAAAGGAATCGAGCAGGAGAGCGTCCCGAATCACCGCATCGCGCTCCAGCAGACTGCCGGCCGCGGCGGACTGCTGACCATGCCCGGCGTGGTCGCGATGAACAAAGGTCCCGTCCTGCGCGGAACCTGGCTGCTGGAACGCATCCTGGGCGAACACCTCCCCGACCCGCCCGCCAATGTCGGTCAGGTCCAACCGAACAAACGCGGCGAAAAACTCACCTTTCGCCAACGCTTCGAGCAACATCGCTCCAACCCAGCCTGCGCCTCCTGCCACGACAAGATCGATCCGCTTGGCTTTGCCTTGCAGGCCTACGACGCACAGGGCGCCTTTGTCCTGGCCGAGGACTACAAACCGACCAAACGCGGACGCGAAAACCCCGAGGCCGATCCGGTCGCGACGATCGACACCAGCGGCCGTCTCCCTTCCGGAGGAACCTTCGCCAACTTCGAAGAACTCAAGCAGATTCTTTTAACCGACGAAAAGGAGCGCATCGTCCGCAACATCGTGAAGCGCACACTGTCCTACGCCCTCGCCCGCAAACTCGAAATCCACGACCAACCTGTCGTCGAGGAGATCACGAAGGAGTTGAATGACACCAACGGCACATGGCGTGACCTCGTCTTGGAAATCGCAAACAGCCTGCCATTTCGGAAGACGGTCATTGGAGGGGAGTAGCGGCCCGGCGGGGCAAAGCTCCCGTTGAGCCGAGCGTAGCCAGTTGCGTGAGGCCCGCCTTGCGTCCTACGGGCTGAAAGCCCGACCGCACAAAGCCCAGGCCTTCAGGCCTGGGTGAATCAGCAATACGATTGCGGCCTGAAGGGCCGCGCGCGACCTTTCAGGCCGCAGACTGTCTTATCCGCATACCCGGGGCTGAAGCCCCGGGCTTTGTGCGTGCGGGCCTTCAGCCCGCTTTCGAACCTCGAAACGTCACGTGCTCCAAACCCGTCTCTCCACCCCTTGACCAACCCCGCCCGATCCCACATTGTCGAAACTGATTCCTGACTGAACAGACCATGAGCCTTAAACTCAATCGACGAACCTTCCTGCGCGGCATGGGCGCCGCGTTGCCGCTGCCTTACCTCCACCTGATGGAGGCATCGGCGAAAACGGCGAACGCAGGCAAGCCGCCGGTCCGGTTCATGACCTTGTTCAAGCCCAACGGCGTCCATCCGCCCTCCTGGAACATCAACGGCGGCACGGAATTCGACTTCCGCATGTCGCCCTTGATGCGGCCCTTCGCCCACCACAAACAGGATCTGCTGATCCTCGACAACATGGGCGACTTCGGCTTCTCCTCGCACGCCAACTCCACCCGCCGCTTTCTCTCCGGCCATCACCAGAACACGAAGTCGCCGTCGGTTGATCAACTCATCGCCGACACGATCGGCCAGGACACGCCGCACCGTTCGCTGGAACTGACCACCGAGGGCCTGTTCACCAACCAGATCGGCTGCAGCTACATCTCCTACGACAAGAACGGCGATCCGGTTCCACGCGAGAGCGATCCGCAGCTGATCTTCGACCGCCTGTTCCGCAATCCCCTCAGCCATCCCGCCAAGCGCAGGGAAATGGCCAGTCTGCTTGATGCGGTCAACGACGACGCCAAGTCCCTCGCCCGCAAGGCCGGCCGCGAGGACCGCGAGATCCTGGACGAATACCTGACGGTCGTCCGCCAGACCGAGCAACGATTGGAAAACCTGAAGAACGCGCCGAACGCGGGCATCGACTTCCCCAAGCTCAAGCGCCCCGGCCGCGCGGCCAATCTCAACGAACAGGTCGAGACCATGTTGGATCTGGTTGCGTTGGCTCTTTGGACAGATTCCACCCGCTGCGCCACCTACATGCTGGGCAACAGCAACAGCCGAATCATCTTTGACTTCCTCGGCGTGAAGGAGCAACACCACTACCTGTCACACTTCTTCCGCAACTTCAGCCGTCACAATCTGGACGGACTCCTGAAGATCACGCTCTGGCACATGGAGAAGTTTGATTACCTCCTGAACCGGATGAAGTCCTACAAGGACCAGCACGGGACGCTGCTCGATCACAGCCTTGTGCTGTTCGGCTCCGGCATGGGCCACAGTGACAACCACACTGCCACCCGTATCCCCATGATCCTCGCCGGCCAGGGCGGCGGCATGATCAAGACCGGCCGCTACCTGCGCTACGCCGAAAACCAACAGGTCGGACGCCTACACCTCTCTCTCCTGCAGAAATTCGGCGTCGACATCTCCTCCTACGCCGACTCCGACAAGCCCCTGCCCGGTCTCGACGGCTCGCCCTTCAAGGCCTACCGGGAGCGCCCCTTCGAAAGCTGGGTCAAGAAAGACGGCGGCTCCATCACCGCCCAAGGCCGCCTGCGCCTCTCCGAGGATCTGAACGAGGCCAAGATCTTCTACATCGATGTGGCAGGGAAACCCTCGGTCCGCATAGAGGTCGCCTTCCGCGATTTCCACGATTTCAATCTCGCCTACCACTGCGGCACGGCCATCAAACTCACCGGCGCCGGCGTCGATCGCGGCGGCCAACTCGTCATCACCAAGGTGACAGAACTCAAATCCCTCTTCGGCCGGAAGCCGGGAACGCAGAACGGATAGGCATCTTTTTCTGAGGCGGAAGCCCGCGCCTGATCAAATCACTTCTTTCACCCCCTTGGGGTTTCGATCAGGGCTCGACGGAGTCTCTCCCCACCGGCCTTCTGGCTTCGCTGCCGCTGCCCTCATGCATTCTCAATTCAATTGAAATCACACCCGTTCCGCTTTCAACAGCGTAAAGCCGGTGGGGAGGGACTCCGTCGAGCCCACTTGAGTGTCCTGAAGGGACAAGAGTCCGCCGACGCAGCCCCTCGGATCGCCAAAAAAGTTTTGTCAGTTTTCCGGTTTTGCATCGTCATACCTGAACACGATGAATCGAGACCTTATCCCCCTGTTTGCGCTGGCAGTCGGCCTGACGGCCGGGCCGGCGGCAACTGCCGCGAAACCGGCCCCTCTGGACTACGCCAGACTCAAACCCTTTCTCGAAACCCACTGCATCGACTGCCACGACGCCGAACTGAACAAGGGCGGTCTCGATCTCGACGCGCTGGGCCATGATCTCAGCGATCCGGCGACCCTGTCCAAGTGGGTGCGCATCCAGGACCGGGTCGAGTCCGGCGAAATGCCGCCCAAGAAAAAGAAGCGGCCCTCCGGGGCGGAATTGATCGCCTTCATTGAGCCCTTGGTCGACTCACTGACCGAGGCCCACGCCGCCGGCAAGGCCGCCGTGCTTCGTCGCCTCAACCGCACGGAATACGAGAACACCCTCAACGATCTCTTCGGCACGACCCTGAAGCTGGCTCCCATGCTTCCCGAGGACAGCCTTTCCCACGGCTTCGACAACATCGGCGACTCGCTCAGCGTCTCGCTGCCCCAGATGCGCGCCTACCTCGACGCGATTGATCACGTCCTCGACGCCGCCATCGAGAAACGGACCGAACGCCCGGAGCCGAAAATCAAACGCGCCAGCTACGCCGACTCCCGCGAAGGCAAGCAGTTCATCCCCAAACTCTGGAAGAAACTCGAAGACGGAGCGGTGGTCTTCTTCAAGTCGCAGGGCTATCCCAGCGGCATGCTGCGCGACGCGAACGTCAACGGCGAGTCCGGCCGCTACAAGATCCGCGTCACCGGCTACGCCCACCAAAGCGACCGACCCATCACCTTTTCCATCGGTTCGACCACCTTCGCGCGAGGCGCCGAGAAACCCACCTATGGCTACTTCTCCATGCCGCCGGGCAAACCCACGACCGTCGAACTCGAGGCCTG
This sequence comes from uncultured Verrucomicrobiota bacterium, assembly GCA_964519245.1. GTDB lineage: Bacteria > Verrucomicrobiota > Verrucomicrobiia > Limisphaerales > JAYPEY01 > JAYPEY01. The sequence continues at coordinate 7,547 of CAZFLK010000061.1, read as the reverse complement.
GATCGAAAACCGATACATGATCCAGATCGAACCCGTCGGCATCTCCGATCGCGACAACGAAATCCGCAAGAACGGCACGGCCGACTACACGGGGCCCGGCCTCGCCATCCTTCACGTTGAGTTGGAAGGCCCCTTGACCGATGAATTCCCCAGCCGCGGTCATCGCTTGATCTTCGACGGCCTCCAACGAAACGAAATCCAGCCCAGCAACCCCAACGACAAGAAGAAGCGCTGGTATCAGCCGAAGTTTGAAATCGCTTCCAACTCGCCTGAGAAGGAGGCCGAACCCGTGCTGCTGCGCATCGCCACGGCAGCCTTCCGCCGCCCGGCGGCCAAGACCGAGATCGCGCCCTACCTCGCCCTCTTCAACCAGGAACTGGGCGCCGGCGACTCCTTCGAGAACGCGCTGCGCACCGCCGTCCGCGCAATCTTCTGTTCGCCGAAGTTTCTCTATCTACAGGAGAAGCCCGGTCGCCTCGACGACCATGCCCTCGCCTCGCGTCTTTCCTATTTCCTGACCCGAACCGCGCCGGACGCCGAACTCCTGCAAGCCGCCGACTCGGGCCGCCTTGCTTCCGAACAGGAATTGCTGAGTCAGACCGAGCGACTGCTTGACCACCCCAAAGCCGAACGCTTCATCGCCGATTTCACCGACGCCTGGCTGGATCTCCGCAACATCGAATTCACCAACCCCGACAAGAAACTCTTCCCCGAATACGACCCCTACCTGCAATACTCCATGCTGAAGGAGACCCGCGGATTCTTCGCCACGCTGCTGAAGGAGAACCTCAGCGTCGCCAACTTCATCGATTCCGAGTTCGCCTATATCAACGACCGACTTGCCGAGCACTACGAGATCCCCGGCGTGACAGGCCCCGATTTCCGCAAGGTGACGCTGCCGGAAGGCAGCCCGCGCGGAGGGATCATGGCCCACGCCAGCGTCCTGAAGGTCTCCGCCAATGGAACCGCCACCTCGCCCGTACTGCGCGGCACGTGGACCCTGGAACGCATACTCGGCGTCACCCCGCCCCCGCCCCCACCCGCCGTGCCGGGCGTCGAACCCGACATTCGCGGCGCGGAAACCATCCGCCAACTGCTGGAGAAGCACCGGAACATGGCCAGTTGCCGGGGCTGCCACCAATTGATCGACCCTCCCGGCTTCGCCCTGGAGGAATTCAACCCCATCGGCGGCCACCGCGATCGCTACCGGACCATCGGCGCCGGCGAGCGCCTGAACAAGGAGGTCAACGGACGCCGCGTCAATTACCGCATCGGGCAACCCGTCGACGCCAGCGGGGAAATCCAGGGCAAAGCCTTCGCCGGCTTTCAAGAATTCAAGACCCTCTTGCAGGCGGACAAGAACAGCTTCGCCAAGTGCCTGACCAGGAAACTGCTCACCTTCGCCGCCGGGCGCGAACTCGGCTTCTCTGACCGCGCGGAACTCACCCGAATCGTCGAGGATCTCAATCGCAACCGCGGCGGCCTGCGCGACCTCGTGAAGCTGATCGTGTTGAGCGACGCATTCCGTGAAAAATAGTGGCCAGCAATCAGTAATCGGTATTCAAGGATCAGTCTGTGTTCAGTAATCGTTAATCAGCAATCAGGATTCAGTCGTGGCGTCTCGTTTGGAATATGTGAAGCGCTTTTCCGATCTGGAGGTGTACGAGCGTCAGCGGGCGCTTTCCCGAGAAGTATTTCGTGTCACCGCAGACTTCCCAAGCGAAGAGAAGTTCTCGCTGACAGACCAGATCCGGCGCTCCAGCCGGTCCATTGGCGCGCAGATTGCAGAGGCATGGGCAAAGCGTCGTTACCCGAAACACTTCATCAGCAAGTTGACCGACGCGGATGGCGAACAATTGGAAACGCAGCATTGGCTGACCGAAGCTTTCAATTGCGGCTATTTGAGCGATCAAGACCAACAACAATCAATAGACCTTTGCTTGGAAATCGGGCGAATGCTCGGATCAATGATTCACAAGGCCGACGCATTCTCTTCAGAGAACTGCACACTGAAGGACGAGGCGATCCCATACCTCACCACCAATTCCTCGGATGTCGGAGTCTTCTCTGACCACTGATTACTGAATACTGATCCCTCTTTCCCATGACCCACACCAAACGCATCCACCTCTCCCGCCGCGCCTTTCTCGGCGGCGTCGGCGCCACCATCAGCCTTCCGCTGCTCGACGCGATGACGCCGGCCTTCGCCGCGGGCTCGGCCAAGCCGCCCAAGCGTTTTGTCGCCATGTGCGCCGGTCTTGGCTTTCACGCGCCTTATCTGTTTCCAAAGGAAGCCGGACGCCATTATGCGCTCACCCCTTATCTGGATACCTTGAAGGAACATCGCAATGAATTCACCGTCATCTCCGGCTTGTCGCATCCCGAACAAAACGGCAACAACGGTCACGCCTCGGAGATGACGTGGCTCACTTCCGCCAAACGCCCCGGCCTCGCCGGCTTTCGCAATACGATTTCCATCGATCAACTGATCGCGGAGAGGATCGGCGTTCAAACGCGTTTTCCCAATCTCGTTCTTTCCAACGGCGGCAATTCCATGTCCTGGACCGCGGGAGGCGTCGCCATCCCCGCCCAATCGTCGCCCTCCAAGCTATTCGCCCAACTCTTCATCGAAGGGACCGCGGCGGCGAAAGCGGCGCAGGCCCGCCAACTCCAACGCGGACGCAGCATTCTCGACACCGTCCTTGACGAGGCAAACCGCCTACAGCGCGAACTCGGCCATCGCGACCGCGAGAAACTGGACGAGTATCTCACCTCGGTTCGCAGCCTGGAAAACCGCCTACAACAAAGCGAAGGCTGGCAGCACAAGCCGAAACCCAAGGTCGAGGCCAAGCCCCCCAAGGACATTCCCGACCGCGCCGAAGTCATTGGCAAAACGAAGTTGATGTATGACCTGATTGCCCTGGCCCTCCAAACGGATTCCACCCGAACCATCACCTACGCACTCGGCGGGCTCAATGCGCCCCCCAATATTCCGGGCGTTTCAACCGACTGGCACCAACTCTCTCACCACGGACGCGACGAGGCGAAGATTGCCGAACTGAAACTGATCGAACTCGCCGAGTTCATGGCCTTCAACGAATTCCTGGTCCAACTGAAGAACAAGCCGGAGCAGAACGGCTCCCTCCTGGACAACACCATGATCCTGATGGGCTCCAATCTCGGCAATGCCAGCAGCCACAGCTGGCGCAACCTGCCGCTCATCCTCGCCGGCGGCGGCTTCCGACACGGGCAGCACATCGCCCACGACGAGAAGAACAACACCCCCTTCGCCAACCTCTTTGTCCAAATGGCCCGACAAATGGGCGTCGAGATCGATCAGTTCGGCAGCAGCGAGAAACCTGACATTGACGGGCTCGAAAGCGCGTAGCCCAACCGGAGCGGGGACATCCTTGTCCGCGCTCCACCTCCGGTTCTGCCGCCGTTCTTGACCAATCCGCATCGAACGACGCCCGCCGTGTCCCCATCGTCAGGGAACGGAGCCGCCCATGCCGAGAACGGCTCCGGAGGTTGTCCGGCTGTGCGACCAGACCAGACGCGAAGCCGAACCCGAGGTCGTCAACCACCCCCCGCCATTCTCGTCATAGGCGACCGAATCCGTGATCCTGACAGAATCGCCATCAAACTTGACCCCCGACTCCGGGGCGTCCACGAGCGCCATTCCGACGATCCGCGCCGCGCCGCCGCCCAGAACTTCAACTGCCGGACGATTCACCGAGACGTCCTGCCCCTCAAGGATGGCGTCATTCACACCGAGCCCATAAACGGCGACGCCAATGAACTCCGATTGCGACGCTCCCTCGCCGGACAGGGTCATGGAGCCGCGCGGATATTCCCCCGCAGTTTCCGCATCCAGGGAAGGCGAGGAAATCCCCACGTTGCGACTGACATTCACCGCGAAGGCAAGCTGATCACGATTGGGCGTGTAGTCGTCCGCCAAGCCCGGCCACCTGGGAGTCTCATCCCCTTTCTCAATCGGCGTCAATCCGACCCGATTACCGCGCACATACTCAACTTGAAGCGATTCCAACTCATCCCGCGACTGCCGCGCGCCGCCCAATACAATGACATCACCCTCCCTCCAGTTCGCCGGTGCGGCCTCCAAAACAATCTCTCGGTCACCTGATCGCGGAGCCTGTGAAAGCAATGCCATGGAGGTCTTCGACTCGCCGTGCAGTGAGACCTCCCCCAGGGCAATCATCCGCGCGCTGTTGCGCCGTGCCGCCTCGTCGTCATTGGGATCGTCAAAGGCTTGAATCGTGATCAAGGCCTCCTTGTCTCCCGGAATCGGAGCCTGGGCGGACCCCACGGACAGCGTCCCGGACTCATTGACGACCAGGGTATCCACCTTGAGTTCCACGTTCTCCGTCGGCGCCAACTCCAGGTCGCCGTCGACCCGCAGCGACTTGAGATGATCGGTGTCGATATCCTTCAATGTCACCGCAATGCCCTCGGGGATGTGCGCGCGCGAACCTTCATCGGGAACCTCGCCGCCCCACACGGCGGGATCCGACCAAGAGCCGCTCTTCAGGGCCCGATGCGTCACACGTTCCAGATCGACCAGGGCGAGAAACTCGTTCAATTCGGTCAACTCTTCCGTATGAAACCTTTCCCCAAAAGCGCTGGCGGGCGTCTCCCCCTTGGTGGCGGGAAGCGTGGTGATGTTCGGTTTGCTGGAATCGGATGGCGACGTCTGTTCCGCGCCCGGTTTCGAATCCTCGGGTGCCCTCTCAACGGAAAGCGCGGCCGCAGTCTTCGCTGGTCGAGTTTCTTCCCGCCGAAACAGGAACAGGAACGCAATGACGACAATCCACGCCCCGACGAAGATGAGTAATCGTTTTCTGATCATGGTTGGAATAAGTGTTGAGGTTTCAGGGCCTCATTAGGGCTGTTGGAGCGCCGAGCATTGCTCGGCATTGGCTTTCGATCAGCCCCCGGCCGAGCAATGCTCAGCGCTCCAAATCCGCATAAGGCATCCCGCGTTCATCGCAAATCACGCATCAAGAAAAGCCGCCGGGGCCGGCATGCAGCCCCGGCGGCCATGATTCTCAGCTCAGGTCGCCGAGTCGAATCCCAACAGATAGAGCAAGGCCTTCTTCACCGGACGCTTGCTGTTGCGTTTCCGCTTCTTCACGTGATCCAGCGGCTCGTTGGGATCCAGTCCCAGTTCGAAAAGAACCCACGTGCGGTTGCGAGCAAAGTCCTGCACGAAGAACGTCAACTCCACGTACTCCGACCCATCCTCCCGAGTCAATACAGGCAACTTGGTCAGGTGGGAACCGCGAAACAGCTTGCGGAACATCTTGGTTCCAAAACTGTTGTCCGTGATTGTGCCGCGAATGCGAAAACCACGGCGCAAGTCGAGCGGGTTGATCACCCCGGGAACCTTGTCCGACAAGATGAACCCGGGCGGGATGATATCGCCGAACACCAGCAAGGTGCGCAGATGGTCGTCGACGTCAAACGTGAACAGGTTCCAACCTTCCCGGATAGGGCCGCGCTGACCGCGAAAACGCTGCCGGGAACCGTCACCGCTGTAGACGTCATACACCAACCTGTAATCCGCGAGATTGTTGCTGTAGCGGCGGCTTCGAATACGAACCTTGGGCGCGTAGTCGATCGGATCGCCAACCAGCGCATGGATCAACGAATCTTCGAAGGCGTCCGCCGGCGCAACCGCATCCCCGATTGCCAAACCGTACCGCTCCCACAACTCGGCGTTGCTCAGGTCGATCAACTCCCGGGGCACGTAATCTGCGGCCGTGGCCGCTGGAAACGGCACATAGTCCGCCGCCTGCGCGTAGTAGAACAACTGCTTGTCCTGATACTTGATCGTGCCCAGGCGAATGATGTCGCGGGCGAACAGGCGGGTGATGTCGTTGAATTTCGGCCGGAAGTTGGTGCGCAGATAGACTTGATGCCGATCATAGGTCCGTTGCCGGGAACCCCGTCCGTGCGTCCGCTGCGCGACGCTCAAGTCCGGGAACTTCACGTCGCCCAATATCTCGATCAGCCGTTCATCATCCCGGGTCGTGGTGATGTAGATATCACGAATGTTCTGATACACGCCGTTGATCACGCGATTGTGACCGCGCAAGGGCATATCCAGGCCCTGGGACCAGTAGCGCACTTCGAGATTCTCGAAATCGATGCTCTTGGTCACGCTGTTGCGACTCATGGCGCGCCCCCCGGCCCGCTGGGAGTTGTTCCCCACAAAGGCGCTGCTGGCCACGGTCAGGTTCCGGGTGTAGGGAATGGTCAACGCCGTGCCGGCCCAGACCGTGGTCGCGTTCTGGATCACGCTGCGCACGCCGTGACGGGCGTTGAGTTGGTGGAACTTCGTTTCAATGCCCCGACGACAGGCAAAGACATAGGCCCCGTCCAGCCGCAGCGGAACGGCCCCGACCGGAACCGTTTCCCTGCCCATGGCGATCTCAGGAGTCAGCAGCGAGGCGTCAAAGCGCGCTGTCCCAATCCCTTCCTCGTGCAAGGGCACGGTGAAGAAGATGATCGCCGCGTCGCCCGATCCCGCGACCAGGGCATCGCGAACCTCAACGCCGCCGCCCTGCAACCAGAACCCATGGCCGCTGTGGCCGAAGTCCACCTCTTGCACCACCCCCGCAGGATGTCGACGCGCTTCCACGCCCTCGCCGGATCCGGGCATCCGCACGGCGGCGCAGTTGTCGAAGAAACCGGTCTCGTCGCCAGCCTCGGTGAAGAAGGCGGAGCCGACGACATTGTAGGCGACAGAGTCAAAGCACTGCACGTTGCTGCTGTGATTCACCAGGCCCAGGCCGGGGCTGTCCACGATCGCCAAACCTTGCACAATCGCCGCCGGGCCAGCCGGGCCGCCACGGTGAAAATGCCAGGCATAACGCCCGACCGTATTGAATCCCCGGTTGGGGATGCGCTGCCCATTCTCATCAAACTCCGGACTCTCCAGGGGTGTGCGCTTGTCCGTGCGGCCCAGCCCGTAGGCGCCCACCCAACGAACGTCGGTCTTTCCTGCGCCAGAGTGCATGAACATGACGTGCCCGCGTCGACGGTTGATCCCGTAATCATCGGCGTGAAACACATTCTCCGACTCGATCACGACATTGCGCGTGATGTTGATGACGAAAGGCAGCATCTTGTCGGGCAACTGATGCCGGTGATTGAAACCGCGCCAATTGGCGTCAATGTTTCCACTCTCATCCAGACCGGCGACCGAGACACGGCTGCCTTGAATGCGCGTGATGACCAAGGTCTCGTCGTAATCACGACGCGAATGGTTCCCGGGCAGGACAAGTAGATCGCCGACGCTCCAGTTGACTGGCTCGCCCTCGAGATCCAGGCTCTTCTGCCGACGCTTGGCCAGCTTGGACAACCGCGCGTGCGGCGTCTTCGCCTCGCCGTGCATCGTGGCCCGACCATGACATACCAGGCCCCGGCTGAGCTCATTCGGATCCCAACCGATGTCGATGGGGCCGTCGTCCGCAATGACGAGCTTGGCGGTGACGCCCGATTGCACCGGATCGTCCACCGTGCCC
>CAZFLK010000060.1:0-29265 GCA_964519245.1 uncultured Verrucomicrobiota bacterium | reverse complement strand
GTCAATTCATGCATGAACAGGATCGCGCCGGGGCCCTGCCCAATCTCGCTCGCGACATCGAATTCGCTCCCTGCATGGGGGCCGGCATGCGCGCCTCCAACTCCGTAAGCCAGCGCCGGAGTAAGCGGCGCGCCCTTGGCCGGCCCCGTCACGAGGTCCTGGGAACGCGCGCCCCCGGTCATGATGCCGGCGATTGCCAGCAGGATCAGTTGTTTCTTCATGTGTCTCGTGGGTTCAGTTGCGCAGCGAGGCCCAATCGCCCAGCAGACGCAGATCGTCCAGCAGAAATTCCTCACCCTCGGCTCCAATGAATTCAAACGCGAGGAAATCAAGCTCGTGCGCCCGCAGCCCGGGAAACTCGGTAAAAAAGACATCAACCTGCTTCCACCCCTGCTCCAGGCGAACCGGATTCAGCAGCTCCGATGTCTGCTGCCGACTGCTGAAGGCATCGGTCATCGCAGTGACCTGCAGGCGTCCCGCCCCCGACCTGCTCTTGACCTGAAACCGTATGCCCACCGCGCCTTTCCATTGCACATGCCATCCCCGCGCCACCGTCGTCCCGACAACCACGGCTCCCTTGCCAGGCGGAATGGTCGCCGACAGCGCCACGGCTCCGTTGTAGCCGTCCGCCGACGGTCTCAACGCCGCCTCGGGCCGCCCGCTGGCAAGAATCTTCCACCCATCAAACCCATCCTCGAACCCCGCCAGAAATGGCCAGAATGCGCGACTGGGCTTACGCACGCCCAATTGCCGCGGTTCGCAAACCCGCATCGGCGAAACTCGCGCGCCTGCTGCGGAGCGAACCGTGACAAAATAGACGACCGGCGCGTCCGGAGCATCGATCGGTATCTTGCCGACCCGATCGCGCCCCGTCAGCGGCATGGGAACATTCACCCAGCGCCTTGCCTGCCACCCCCCAGGCCGCCCCACGCTGTGCCAAAGCCGAACTTCATCGTCCTTCGTCCCCTCTCCCCGACGAAAACTGACTTTCAACTTGCCGACGACGGACTCCGCTTTGAGGGAAGCAAATGCGTCGGCGCCCGCCACCGCCGCCGCTTTCACCCCCTCCGGGTAGACCACAGGAATGCCGACCGCCCGATCCCCCTCGGCCGCCGCCAGCGCCGGACGCTGGCCCACAAAGACTCCCAAAGCCATGAGCCAAATCAGGACTGGGCTACGGTCAATCATTCTCACCGCGGGGCATTATCACCGTTCCGCCTTCGCCGACAATGATTTAAACCCGCCCGTCAGCCCTTGCCAGACAAGCATTTCAGGCGAAACTCCCACTCCTAACAACGATCATCACTCCAGAAACCAACCCATGAGCATAGCAACCCGCAAAGGCGACGATGGAACGACCGGCCTGATGTACAATCGCCGCGTGGCCAAGAACCATCCGCAGGTCGAAGCCTACGCCGCCGTCGACGAACTGAACACCGCGCTTGGCATGGCGCGGGCGCTCGTCACCGACGCATCCATCTCCCAATCCATCCTGACCGTCCAAAAACAACTGGTCCAATTGATGGGCGAGTTGGCCGTCGCCCCCGGCGACATGGAACGCTACCTCAAGGACGGTTTCGATCTTCTCCCGCCGGACGCAGTGCAACACCTCGACGCCTGGGTCGCGGAAACCGAAGCAAGCAACGTCAGCTTCAAAGGCTGGGCGACTCCTGGCGCCTGCGTCCCCTCAGCCGCCATCGAAGTCGCCCGCACCACTTGTCGCCGCGCAGAAAGGAGAATCTGCGACTTGCGCAGCCAGGAGTCGTCGCCTCGCCCCGAGATCATCGCCTACCTGAATCGCCTTGCCGACGCACTCTGGTTGTCCGCCCGTTGGGTCGAAACACACGCCGGAGACGCCCATTCCGACACGGCCTGATTGGCGGCGCGGGCGACACCACTGGCGCCCCCGTCGCGGAAAGTCGTTTTACTTGTCGGGCGCCCGCGCTCGGGACAAACTCGACTCTTTCCGATGTCGGCCCGAATCAACCTGCTCATACCTTGCCTCACAGGGCTCGTCTTCTGGGGTTCGGTTGCAGGCAACGCTGCGCCTGTCCCTTCCCCGCCCCAGTTCGATATCTGGATCCCGCCTTCGCCGCGCCTGCACCGCAGCGAGTCCATCACCTCGATCACCCAGACGCGTGACGGCTACCTCTGGCTGGGCACAGCTCGCGGAGCCATTCGCTTCGACGGTCGTTCCAGCCGAATCTTCAACCCCGACACCACGCCCAAGATCCGCGGCTATTCCATCGCCGACTTGATTCGCGACCCGAAGGAGGGGCTCTGGATCCTGACTGCCAGAGGCAGCCTCTCCTATCACCTCAAGGGGGCTGTGAAACGCATCGGCGGAGCCATGGGCATGCCGGAACTGGGAATCCTCGCCGCGCAACCGGGAATCGGCGGCGTCATGGCCATCGCCGCGCCGGACCAATTGATCCGCCTCCGTGAGCAGTCGACCGAAACCTCCACGATCCTGGGGCTCCCCGAAAACTCCCGCATTCATCGTATGGCGCGCGACTTCCAAGACGTCGTCTGGCTGATCTGCACGCGCGATGCCGGCCTGACGTTGATGCGCCTCGCGGAGAACCGCGCCATACCCACCGGACTCGAACTCGATTCCGGAGCGAGGACGACTCCCTCGCGATCAGGAGGACTCCTGATCGCCGACGGAGACGGCCTCGTCCATTTCGACGGCGAAAGCGCCCGGCAACTCACCGATTGGGGCCAACCCGGCAACCCTTCGTTCGAGATCACCTGCCTGCACGAGAGCCACGACGGCCTGGTCTGGATCGGTTCCCGCACTCAAGGCCTTTTCATCTACTCGCCCACACACGACGCGGTCTTTCGCCCCGCCCAACTCGGCTTCGAGTTCGAGAGCCTCCACGTGACGGCCATCTTCCAGGACCGGGAGAACCATGTGTGGATCAGTGACGGCGCCGGTTTGCTTCACCGGATCAAGCGCCGCATCTTCGAAAACATGCGCCTGGGGGATGAGAACTCCAGCTCCCTGATCCGCAGCATCTCTGAGGCCCCCGACGGATCGATCTGGTTCGGGACCGACGACGGGCTGCATCGCCTGCAGAACGGGACGCGCCGACAACTCGGACCCAACGCAGGCATCCCTGCCGGCGAAGTCGTCTCGGTCTGCGCCACGCGCGCCGGATCCATCTGGGCATCCGTGCGGAATCGAGGACTTTATTTCAGCAAGAATGGAGCCCGGTTCAGCAAGGCTTCGGGGTTGCCGAGCGTCGCCGTCACTGCCCTTTATGACGCGCCGGATGGAACCCTGTGGGTGGGAACCAACGATCTGGGACTGTTTCGCCGCGAGCGACAGTCCTTCGCGCCGATCGAAAACACCCGCGCCAACGGTCTCTTCGAGGAACGTAGCGTCACACGCATTGTGGCCGGTCCCGATGGCGTCATCTGGGTGGGAACGAACGGCGGCGGACTCAAACGCTGGAAGGACGGCCAGGTCACCCATTTCGAGAGCGACCCCGGAAGCGCCTCGGGCCTTCCCAGCAACTACATTTTCGCCCTCAGACCCGACGCGGCGGGGCTTCTCTGGATCGGAACCTCCCGCGGACTTTGCCGCTATGACGGAGCCTCCATCGAATCCGTCAAGATGGCGGACAATCTCGAATCAACGCATGTCTTCGAAATCTACGAGGACGACCTCCTGCGGCTCTGGCTAGCCTCGGATGAAGGGGTCTTGCGCGTGGACAGATCCGCCCTGGAGGCCTACTTCGAAGGCTCCCTGCCACAAATCCGATGCGCCGTCTTCGATGAGGCGGACGGGCTGAGGGAACTGCCCGCAAACACCCGCACTCAACCTGCCTCCTGCCAGGCTGGCAACGGCCAAATCTGGATTCCCACCGGAGATCACGCGACCATTCTCGACCCCATGCGCATGGCTGAGAACCCCCGCGCCCCAGTCGTGGTCATCGAGGAGTTGCGGGCCGAAAACCAAGGTTACGACTTGTCCAAGCCGATCATCATCCCGCCGGGAGCCTCCGAAATCTCCATCCGGTTCGCCGGAATCAGTTTCGCCGACCCACATCGCGTCACCTTCAGCTGGCGACTCGAGGGACTGGAACCCGAGTGGGTCGAACACCGAGGCATCGGCTTGGCAAAGTATGACAACCTCGATCCCGGAACCTATGTCTTTCAACTGAAAGCCGCCAACAAAGACGGCGTCTGGACGCCCGGAATCACCAGCCTGGAGTTCGAACTGCTGCCGCCCTTCTGGCGCACCTCCTGGTTCCTGAGCCTCCTGATCGCCGCGCTGCTGCTGCTCGTCCGCTACGTCTCCATGCGCAAGATCCGCGACCGTCTGCGCTACCTCATTCGCGAGCGAGCGCTCGAGAACGAACGCGCCCGCATCGCCAAGGACATGCACGACGATCTTGGCGCCAACCTCACCCAGATCAGCCTCATGGGGGAACTCCTGCGGCGCAACCCCGGCGATCCATCAGAAGTCGAGAAGAACGCGGCCCGCATCGCCGAAAGATCACGGCTGGTGTCCCAGAAACTCGATGAAATCGTCTGGGCCGTGAACCCCAAGAACGACTCACTGGACAAACTCGCCAGCTACCTGGTGCACTTCGCAGAGGAATTCCTGGAACCGACCGACATCCACTGTCGCCTCGAGGTTCCGCCCCGACTCCCGGACCGCCCCGTCGATTCGGAACTCCGGCATGACATCTTCATGGCCGTGAAAGAGGCCATGAACAACGCCGTCAAATACTCCGAAGCCACGGAAATCAGGTTGCGAATTTCGCTCGTCTCCCGCGAGTTCACGATCGCCGTCGAGGACGACGGACGCGGGTTCGCCCCCGCCGCGGCAGCCTCCCGCGGCGGCAATGGGCTCGCCAACATGCGCAAACGGGCCGAGGAACACGGCGGACGTTTCGAGATCGAAAGCGCTCCGGGCAAGGGCTCGATTGTCCGGTTCACCTTCCCGCTGAGCGCCTGACCCCGCCCGCCGGACTCACTCAAACTGGTTATTGTTGGATCGCAAGGCCGCCGCTATAGTCATTGCCGACACCACCGCGAAGCCCCATGGCCATCACCGTTTCCATCGTCGAAGACCAGGATGAAACCCGGGAACACCTGACGCTCCTCGTGAACGGCGCGCCCGGCTTCTCCTGCGTCAGCAATCACCGTTCCGCCGAAGAAGCCCTCACCGAGATTCCGAGACTCAAGCCCGATGTCGTGCTCATGGACATCAATCTGCCCGGCATGAGCGGCATTGAGTGTGTTCGTCAACTGAACGAAAGCGTCCCCAACGTTCAGACGCTCATGTGGACGATGTATGAAGACGCCGACCAGATCTTTGAGGCCCTCACCGCCGGCGCCAATGGTTATCTGCTCAAACGCGACCCCCCTTCCAAAGTCCTGGAATCCATCACCGAGTTGGTCTCCGAGGGCGGCGCGCCTTTCTCACCGCGCATTGCCCGAATCGTCGTTCAGTACTTCCAGGGCAAGCCCGCCGCCACCTCCGAACAATATAATCTTTCCAAACGCGAACTCGAGATACTCGAACTGCTCGCCAAGGGACATCGCTACAAGGAAATCGCCAGCGACCTGGGAATCAGCTTCGACACCGTGCGCAGCCATCTGCGCAATATCTACGAGAAACTACAGGTGAGTTCCCGGACCGAGGCGGTCGTCAAATTCCTCAACGGCAAGCGTTGAACCCCGCCTTCTCGTCCGCCGGAGACTGGCGGACGCTGGAGTTCGCACAACGCCCCGCGTGGCCAGAATGACCGCAGCGCCCGCCATCCCCCACGAACCTCCCCGACATACCGTTGGCGGCTGCGCGCCGTCGTGCGCGCAGCGCCTGCTGCTGCAGGCCTGCCTGACGCTGGACGCCGAGCGTGCGGACCGGGCATTCCAACGCTGGCTCCGGACCATGCGAGGCAGGTCCTTCGACGCCGCATCGTGGCGTCTACTTCCCCTGCTCGCGCACAACTTGAACAACCTCGGCGTCCATCACCCCATCGTTGCGGAGATCGAACCGATCCACCGCTATGTTTGGCTCCGCAACAAGATCCATCTGAACCGCGCCGCACGGGCCCTTGAATTCCTTGCGGAGCGAGGCTCCCCCGGCATCGTTCTCAAGGGAGCCTCGCTGCTCCTGCGCTGCTACGACGACCCCGGACTTCGGTCCATGGAGGATTTCGACCTGCTGATCCCCACCGAGCAGGCCTGGGACACCGTGCGTTGCCTGCTCGAAGAGGGCTGGACCGCTCCGTTCATCAAGTCCCCTCTGAATCCAGCGTGGCTGGCTTCCCACCATTCACTCAATTTCATCGGACCGGACGATACCCGCCTCGACCTTCATTGGCATGTGTTCCCCGAACGAACCGAGGACGAGGCCGACGTCGAGTTCTGGCGGAACGCCCTGCCCATCGATGTCGGCGGCGCAAATGCCCTCGCCCTCGATTGGACCGACGAGTTTCTTGCCGCCTGCGTCCATGGGGTCCGCTGGGAGCGCGTGCCGCCGATTCGATGGATCAGCGATGCCCACGCCGTGCTTCGATCCGCGCCTTCATTCGATTGGGAACGACTCCATCAACGCGCGGCTACGCTGGACCTGCTGCTGCCCCTGCGCGCCGGACTGAATCTCCTGCGTCATGACTACTCCTTGCCGGTCCCCGACGAGGCGCTGCGCCGGCTCAACTCCCACCGCCCCGACGACGCCGAACGCCTGCAATTCCGGCGCAAGACCTATTCCGATGATGACGCCACGTTGCTGGATGCCTTGAGCCTGCACTGCCTTCGCTACCGGGTATGCCGAAACGACCGGCAGGAATTCCGGGGCCTCGCCGGCTTCTGCCGCTACCTGCAACGCGAGTGGAGTCTGGACAATTGGCGTGCCGCCCCATTCGTCGGCGTCGCCAAAATCATCCGTCGAGCCGCGCGAACGTTACGAAATGCCGCGCTTTCGCCGTCCCCAGACCATCGCTTCCCATGAATGCCCAGGATTCAGAGCCCTCCCTGCTGCTCGCGCCCGACTGCCGCCTCGAGTTCGATCGCGACCACAACGTGACCATCACTCTCGATCAGAGTCGCGTTTCGCTTGGCGATTTGGGTTTGCCGCTCGTGGATGCCTTTCGCCGCCCGTCACGAATCTCGGACGCCATGGGGGCGATCAAGGACCGGTTGGACAGTTCCTTGGCGTGGATTGACTACCGCCGACTCCTTTCCCGAATGCAAGACGAGGGAATGCTCGTTGCCGAAGGCGACTTCCAACGATCAGCCCCACGGGCGCGCGGATTCGACGCGCCCTCGATTCAGATCGCCATGCTGGACGATCGGCGCCGTACCAAGGCCTTCATCCAAGCCATTGAGGAAACGATCCGCCCCGGTGATGTGGTCCTGGAGATCGGAACAGGAACCGGAGTTCTCGCCGCCGCCGCCGCCCGGGCCGGAGCCCGACGAGTCTACGCAGTCGAACAGGGCGATATCGCGCAGGCGGCCGAACGCCTTTTTTACAACAACCGGTTGCATGACCGCATCAGCCTGATTCCCGGCGCATCGACTCGCATTGAACTTCCAGAAACAGCGGATGTCGTCGTCGGCGAGTTGTTCGGACACGACCCCTTGGAAGAGAATGTTCTGGAGAGTTTTCTCGACGCGCGACGACGACACATGAAGCCCGGAGGGCGCTTCCTGCCCCGCTCGCTCACGCTTGAGGCGATCCCCGTGCGCGTGTCCAGGGAGATCCTCGCCCGACGGCGCTTCACCGAAGACACCCTGGCCCATTGGCAATCCGACTACGCACTCGACTTCTCGGCGCTGGCGGCGTGGCAGGCCTTGTCGACCGCCCCGTTTCTCGCCCAACCGGAAGAGCTCCCTCATCTCCACCCCTGTTCGCCCCCGGTTCGCTTTCCATCGATCGAGTTCGATCAATGGGACTCATCCATCGTCGAATTCAAGGCGGATCTGGTCATCGACACCCCCGGCCTTGTCAATGGCGTGATGCTGGGATTCGAACTTGAATTGAACGACAAACTCACCCTGAGGATTGATCCCCGGGCAAATGCTCCGGACAACCACTGGCGGACGCCGGTTCATCTTCTGCCGTCCCCTTTCGCCCTGGAGAAAGGAGCCCGCTGCCGGATTCAATACAGCTTCGGCCGCGCATCCGCTCCCTCCATTTCGATTGTTCCTCTGCCCGAGCTTCCCTGACACGCAACCGTCATGCTTTCGTCACGAGAAATCCATTGTCAGAAGCCAACCTTTTCGTCTTTCCTCGCCTGAATTGATGCACAAGCGTTCTCAGAAACTGACCGCGGAGTTCATCGGGACATTCAGTCTCGTTTTCGCCGGCACCGGAGCCATCATCATCAACGACGTCAGCCAGGGCGTGATCACCCACATGGGAGTTGCGATCACCTTCGGTTTGGTCGTTCTGGCGATGATCTACGCGGTGGGCGACATTTCGGGAGCTCATCTGAACCCCGCCGTGACCTTGGGTTTTTGGGCCTCCGGACGCCTTCCCGGTTCGGAAATTCCCGGCTACGTCGTCTCCCAGACCGGAGGCGCGCTGCTTGCCAGTGTCACCCTGAAATTCCTCTTTCCCTCCCATGCCAGTCTGGGAGCGACCCTGCCGGCCGGATCGGCAATCCAGAGTTTCGTGCTGGAGATCATCCTGACCGCGATTCTCATGTTCGTGATTCTCAATATCTCGACCGGAGCCAAGGAAAAAGGCATCACCGCAGGCATCGCCGTTGGCGCCGTGATCGGCCTTGAGGCGATGTTCGCCGGACCGATCAGCGGCGCCTCGATGAACCCCGTCCGGTCCCTGGCCCCCGCCCTGGTCAGCGGCAATCTACAAAGCCTGTGGGTCTACCTGACCGCCCCCTGCCTGGGGGCGCTGATCGCCGTCTTTTCCTGCCGCTGCGTGCAGTTTTCGGACTGCTGTTCACCGCCGGCGAGGGTCGATTCCCCCAACAACAAGTCCTCCGCCTGATTTCAAACCATGAGCGCCGAAAACAAGCCCACCGTCCTGATTCTCTGCACCGGCAACTCCTGTCGCAGTCATCTCGCCGAGGGAATTCTTCGCAACGCAGCCGGAGATTTGCTGAACGTGGCCAGCGCCGGCTCGAATCCCGCCGGCTTTGTCCACCCCATGGCCGTCCAGGTCATGCAGGAGTTGAATATTGATATCTCCACCCACGCCTCCAAACACCTCAACGAATTCCTCGAGCAGGATGTGGAAACCGTCATCACGGTCTGCGGTAACGCGGACCAGGCCTGCCCTTCCTTCCCCGGTCAGGTGAACCGCCATCACTGGGGCTTCCCCGATCCGGCCAAGGCCGAGGGCTCCGACAAGGAGATTCTCCAGTTCTTCCGCCAGGTCAGGGACGACATCGCGTTGGTCTTCCAAGCCTACGCGGACGGCCGCCGAGACCAAGCCAAGCTGGCCGACTGAGTCAACGACTCAGGTCATCGTACGGTCCAACCACTTCGCCGAATCCCCCGGTTCGAAAACCGACATCTGGTCGAGAAGCCCTTCCGGCGAGTCATCACAAAGGACAAGCTCCCGATTGCTGGAACTGAGCAAGCGGGCGCTGACCGCCCGGTCAAACATCGCCAACAGGGGATCATAGTAACCCGAGACATTGAGGATCCCCGCCGGCTTCCGGTGGATGCCAAGCTGCGCCCAGGTCAGTATCTCGCAAAACTCCTCAAACGTGCCGAAACCGCCCGGCAACGCGATAAAGCCGTCCGCCAACTCCGCCATGGCCGCCTTGCGCTCGTGCATCGACCGAACAACGCGCAATTCGGTCACCCCTCGGTGCGCCAGCTCTTTTTCTTCCAAGGCCTCCGGAATCACCCCAATCACCTCGCCCCCGGCGGCCAGGGACGCGTCAGCGACACAGCCCATCAGGCCGACATTGCCCCCGCCGTAGACCAGACCGCACCCCCGCGCCGCCAGCGCCCTGCCCATCGCGTTTGCCGCTTCGACAAATGCTGGATCATGGCCGCGACTCGAGCCACAGAAGACACAAATCCGCTCAAACTCATTCATGAGTCAAGCGTGTCCCAATCGACTCATCGACGCCAGCCTTTCTCCCGTGGCCCACCCGAACTACGGGAACTCCGCCCCCGGCTACAAATCGTTTCTCGCTTTACCATTGAGCCTTTCGCCTCGCCGATTAGCCTTCCGGAAGCTGGATGCGTCGCAACAACCCGAACCGTTTGCAGGGAGAGCAAATGAAGAAGATCGTCGAGTACACCACCGCCCAGGACAACGACCCGCGCGGCCTCGACAAGCGCGTCACCAATCTCATTGAAATGGGTTATCAACCCTTTGGCGGCCCCTACTCCGCATTCAATGGCAGAAGCGTCACACTCTGCCAGGCCTTGGTCAAATACGACGGGGATGAGGAAGCGACCGCCCAGTCACCGGAGGCGCAGTCGCCCGATCCGCAACCAACACCCTCCGCGCCCCCCGCCAAGAAGGCTGAAACCGGCCGCTTGACGATAAAACCATCACCTCAACAAGTTCCCGTCCCCCCGCCGCCCGCATCGCCTTCCGCCAGCGAGCCCCCGGCGGAACCTCCAACCGTCTTCGTGGAGCCTCTCGACTGATCCATCCAGAGGGCTGCAATCCCCCTCGGAAAAAGCGACCGCCGCCAGTATTTCAAAAAAAACTGTAAGAACCGTCGTCCCGGCGGATACTGGTCTTCATGAATGACGGTTGAAGAGAAGGAACAGATCTTTCTGCAGTGGCAGCGCGAGCATCGGGGCATCGTTCTCAAGGTGGCCCGATCCTATGCCGCCTCAAAGGGCGACCAGGAAGACCTGGCGCAGGAGATCCTGATTCAACTATGGCAGTCGGTTGACCGATTCGAGAACCAGGCCAAACCATCCACCTGGATCTATCGCGTCGCCTTGAACTCCGCCATGGCCTGGCAAAGGGGCGAACGCCGACGCCGCCACCGCATCGCAAGAATGGTCGAACTGGACGCCTATTGGCTGAAGGCCGAAGGCCCTGAAAGCGAACTCCTGAACCGACTCTACGAGTCGATCCGCCAACTGACGCCCCACGAAAGGTCCCTCGTTCTCCTCTATCTCGACGACCTGAAGTACGCCGACATCGCCGACGTCATCGGCATCAGTGAAAGCAACGTCGGCGTGCGCATCAACCGGGTCAAAAAGCGACTGACCGAACTCTGCAACAAGGGAAGCGACTCATGAATCTCGATGAACTCAAGGCGGCTTGGCAATGCCAACAACCAGGCGACCTGTCCCATCTCTCCCCCAAGGAGCAACTCGCACAGTTGAAGTCCGGCCAGAAGAGCATGGATTGCGCGCTTCTCGTGACCGACATCCTGGTGGCGATCGTGCTGATCTCCTGCACCATCTACTTCCTCGGCTCCATGCGCGAAGGCGAGATCAACTGGCCCATTCATACCGGCTCGGCCCTGATTCTCGCCGCCGCGGCATTTCATCCATGGCGCAACCATCGTCGTCGCCAGCGGGAGAAACGCTTTGGCGACACCCTCCGGGACGAACTGCGGAAGAGACGCGCTCAACTGGATTTTCAGGTCCGCCACTCCCGCTGGAGTTCCCTGTGGGGCTATTACCTGCCGATCATCACCGGCCTCTGCCTGCTCTACTGGCAAGGACGCATCAACGGGCGGATGACCCTGCAGGAGTTCCATGGCGCCGTCCTTTTCAATCTTGTCCTGCTGGGCCTTCTCGGCTACTTCGCCGGCGGACTCGGCATTCGTTCCGCCAGGAAACAGAAACTCGAGGTCGAACGGGAACTGGAGTCGCTCGACTGTACCGTTACTGACGAGGAACTCTCCGCGCCCCAACGGGCTGCCAGATTCTTCCTCGTTTTCAGCGCCGTCGCGGTCTGCGGATACTTGACCTTATCCCTCATCAATCCCCGCCCACGCGAGGGATCGCCCGTCCAAACCGCAACCGACGGATCAACTCACTACGCCAAGGTCGCTCCCTACACGGGCGTACGCTGGGAAGCGAACGCCGATCAACCAACCGTGCGCGTCGACGACGAATGGCTGCAACTCACCGCCGTCGATGGCATTCCCATCGAAGTACTCATGCAGGTCGCCCGCAGGGAATTCGGGGACATCGCGCGCAAACGCTTCACCGAAGACCTCCCCGAACTGCTCCACGCCGCCGGACACAATCCCGGATGGACGGTGACGCTGATGGCGGATCGCGGCGATGGCAGCGGCCCTGCTGCCTTCGAAGTGGAGATGACCGAAAAGAAACGTCGAAAGGCGAGGAACTTCAGGGAATGAAATCGTTTCGGGCTGAAGGGCCGGCCGCAACTCTTGACTGAAACCACAGGTGGTGGAGATTGGGCGCGGGGATTCAATCCTTCTTCCCGAATTCCTTGTCCAACTTGTCGAGAAGCACGAGCCCGCGTTCCAGCGACCCACTCGCCTCCAACGCGCGAAAGCGACATTCAGCGTCGAGTTCCGCCAGGCCGGTGGTCGCCAACTCTTCCATCAGTTTATTCACGCTGAGACCGCGGCTTTTCGCAAGCTGTCGCAATCGTTGATGTTTGTCCACCGGCAGACGAATCGTAAGCGTGCTCATGGGGTGAATGCATCGGTGATTCACGATCTCTCTATTCGGAAATCCGGGTGTCGTTTCTGATGCCTTACAAGCAGTATCCGGAGGTGATCATCCGCGATACGAAAAACCACCACATATGGAAACCTCTTCATTCGAGCCTGCGCTTCCCCGGCGCAATAAAAGAAAACCGTGTGGGTTGGGTTGCAATCTTCTTCACGGCCCCTTCAAATTCATCGACGAATTCGACACCCAGATTGGGAGACTTTTCCTCGTAGTATCGAACCGCCTCTTCGACATTGCCGCGAACCGATCGATGATGTCTGACGATCACGACTTGCGCTGACGCAGTGAGGCCATGAGTTCCTCATGGCCGATAACGGCGCTCGGATCCTCGTCCATTTCACGATCACGACGATCCGCTTCAGCGATCAGATCCGAATCCCCAAAATCCGCGATTCCGCCGACAGGCTTTCCAAGGTTGAAACGGCAACCTGAACCCGCTCATCCTCGGGCAGAGCCAACACAGCATCGACAAGTTCTTTTGCGCTCATGAAGCAACAAAACCATCAAGACTGCGCATTTGCATGGAGGCTCGATATGAATGCGAATCGCATTTCGGGCAGAAGGCCCGACCGCACAGAGCCAAGGCCTTCAGGCCTTGGCTGGGAGACGGGTGCACATGCGGTCTGAAAGGTCGCCCGCAATGTTCAGAGGAAAGCCGCGCGCGACCTTTCAGGCCGCCATCAATTGGAGGCTGATTTCACAGGGCTGAAGCCCTGCGCTTTGCG
Source organism: uncultured Verrucomicrobiota bacterium (assembly GCA_964519245.1). Classification (GTDB taxonomy): domain Bacteria; phylum Verrucomicrobiota; class Verrucomicrobiia; order Limisphaerales; family JAYPEY01; genus JAYPEY01. Next base: position 15,913 of record CAZFLK010000060.1, on the reverse strand, counting down.
CGGGCGGGCCTTCAACCCGGGGAAGCGCGCCGCCCCCCGCTTCACGCTTCACGCCCCCCGCTTCACGCTTCACGCCCCCCGCTTCACACTTCACGTCCCCCGCTTCGCCTCCGCCGCGGCCCTGCGCTTCGCCGCCACGCGCTTCAGCAGTTCGTCCACGGTCACTCCGCCGAGGATGACGATGCCAATGACGGCGTATTCGATGTGGGTGGGGATCCAGTCGACCAAGGTGATCGTGTTGCGCAGCACGCGCATCAAGGCCGCGCCGATGAGCACGCCAACGATGCTGCCCGCGCCGCCGCGCAGACTGCAACCGCCCAAAACCGCCGCCGCGATGGCGTAGAGCTCGTAGAAATTGCCGAAGTCCACGGGCTGCGCGGAGTTGACATCCAGCACGAACAACATCCCGCCCAACCCGGCGCAGGCCGAACAGATCACGTAGGCGAGGATGATCATCTTGTCGGTGTCGATGCCGCTGTACTTGGCGGCCTCCTCGTTGTTGCCCAAGGCGAGCAGATAGCGGCCATAGATCGTATGGTTGAGGAAGATTGCCGCCAACGCCGCCACGATGCCCAGGATCACACAGGGCGCGGGAATCCCGATCTTGGTCATCACGCGCTCGGTCACAACGATGCGCAGCTCCGACCATTCGCCCGGCTTCTGTTCCCGCAGCTTGGCCAACGATGGCACGTTCAACTGCTGCTTGTCATCGGACAGTTCGATCGGCAACACCGCCAGGGATTGCCAACCGCCGCCGGCGTCGCCCTCAAGCGACACCTTCAATGTCCCATCCTGCAGGTCCACGGCCACCGACTCCGTCTCGCTCGCCAGGACGTCGACAACCGGCCGATAATTGGCCGATTTCATCCCCGCGCCAAAGAAGAACAACGCCAGCAGAGCGACCACGCCAAGCGAGAGCTTCATATCCTTGCCCAGGCTGCCACGCTTTCGCGCAACCATGAACCAGATCGCGGCGATCAGCAGACAGATGGCGCCCAGAATGAACAAGGCCTGCGCGGCCGTGACCTTGGCCAGTTCCGCGGTGGCGAGCAGGCGAAGCTTCGGATAAGCGTCCCCCAACCCCTGGGTCTGATCCGCAGTAAAACCGCGCGTGATGCCCCGATAGAACAACAGCCCGCACAAGGTCACCACGAAGGGCTGCAGCTTGAGCTTCGCAATCATGAGACCGTGAATCAGCCCAATCGCCAACGAAACAAACAGGACCGCAAACAGAGCTCCTCCCACCGACCAATCCTGTTCTGTCAACAGCCACGGCAAACCGCAGCCCACCAGGCAGATCACCGACCCGATTGAAAGATCGATGCCTCCGGTGATGATCACGAACGCCACCCCGATGCTGATGATCCCGAACAACGACGTGCGCCGGATCAAATTCTCCAGATTGTAGGGCGTCAGGAACGACTCGCTCATCAACGACGTGACGAAAAACACGAAAACGAGCAGCCCGAATATGCCAAGTGTCTTTTTCATCGTAAATTCATTCCGCGTGCGCCGCGGTCCGCACGCCGCCGGTGGCGAGTTGCATCACGGCCTCCTCGCTCAGTTCCTCGCGCCGCAACTCCCCGGTGATGCGGCCCTCGTGCATTACCAGGGCGCGATCCGAAAGGCCCAGCACCTCTTCCATTTCACTGGAAACAAACAAGATCGCGACCCCCTGCCTCGCGAGCTCTTCCATCAAGCCATAGATTTCCTGCTTCGCGCCGACATCGATGCCGCGGGTGGGCTCGTCGAGCATGAGCAGCTTTGGCTTCATGGCCAGCCACTTGCCCAACACCACCTTCTGCTGGTTGCCGCCGGAAAGGTATCGAATGACCTGCTCCGGACTCGGCGTCTTGATCCGCATCTGGCGGGTCATCTCGGCTGTAATGCTGTCCTCCTGGCTCCGATTGAGGAAGCCCAACCGCTGATCCCGACGCAAGCTCGGCAGGCTCATGTTCTCCCGAACGCACATCTCCAAGGCCAAGCCTTGCTGTTTTCGATCTTCCGGGGCCAGAGCCAATCCGGCCCGAATGGCCTCGATGGGATTCTGGGGGTCCACTCTTTCTCCCCCGACATGGATCTCACCGCCAACCAGCGGCGTCACGCCAAACAAGGTCTGAAGCAACTCCGTTCTCCCCGCCCCCACCAACCCGGCAACACCGACAATCTCGCCCGCGCGCACTTCGAAGCTCAGTTCGTGACCGGGATGAACCGGCGTCCGCAGCCGCTTCGCGGACAAGACCGCGTCCCCCGGTTCATGGGCTTCGTGTTGGTAAAACTGGCTGACATCGCGCCCCACCATGAGGCGCACCATCGCGTCGTGACTGATCTCCTCGCGGGATAACTCTCCCGCGTTCTCGCCATCGCGCAGCACGGTCACCCGATCGGCCAGCTCCTTCACTTCTCCCAGTCGATGGGAAATGTAGACCACGCTTACCCCCCGAGCGCGCAAGTCCTTGATCACCTTGAACAGGTTCTCCGTTTCGGCCTGCGACAGGCTCGACGTCGGCTCATCCATGATCAGGACCCGCGCATTGATTGAGAGAGCCTTCGCAATCTCCACCATCTGCTGGCGACCGATGGTCAGGGTGTCCACGATGGTGTCGGGATCGACATTCAAGCCGACCGCTTCCAAATGTTCCCGGCACTCCCGGCGGATCCGCCCGCGGTCGATCAATCCCATGCGCAGCGGCTCACGGCCCAGGAAAATGTTGGAACCCACATCAAGGTTGTCCGCCAGATTCAATTCCTGGTGAATCAGCGCCACGCCCTTGGCGAGGGCATCGTGAACGGACTGAATCCCCGCGGGCTCGCCATCGAGAAGGAATTCCCCTGAATCCTGCAACTGCACGCCGGCCAGGATCTTCATCAGGGTGCTCTTGCCGGCGCCGTTCTCCCCGATGACCGCAAGAACCTCGCCCCTTCCCACGGTGAGATCGACCCCCTTCAACGCCTTGACGCCCGGAAACTGCTTGGTCGCCTGGCGGACCTCAAGCAGGGGCGTCTCGGCCTCGTCGCTCATGCTCGGCGAAACTCAAAGTGCAGCTCAACGCCCTTGGAGGACCTCTCCAGGAGGATCAAACCGGGTGAAATCCTCCGAACGCCCCAGCAACTCGTCAATCACGCCCTGACGACGAAGCCGCGCATTGTCCTGCTCCATGCGCCCTACGAAGATCATGATCTTGCCGCCGTTCGGCAGGGCTTCCTTCACCAGCTTGCCGCACATCCGACCCGCGATGTAGTTGTCCATGCCGACATAGACCAGTCGCTTGGACTCAGGGGCGTCGGAATCCGCCGTGATCAGGTTCACCTTGGACGCCGCGTCGTTCAGCAGTTCCGTCTGGTCCGAGGGGGCAATCGGGCTGACCGCGATGCCGTTCACCTTCTTGGTGACCTGGTCCTCGATGATGCGCTTCTGGTCCGGGATGCCCTCCGCCGGCATGAGCATCTCGGTGTTCACCCCCAGGTCCGCGCCCGCCTTGTGAACCCCCACGCCACAGATCGTCCAGAACGAGGCGACGCCGTTGGAAACAAAAGTGAACTTGGGCTTGCCCGGTTTCTGCGGATTGTCGCCCCCGCCCGCCACCCGCTCCTTCAGCACAGACCAGAATTCATCCACGTTGTCCTTCCGAATCTGCTGGGCGTCGATGTTGATGAACTTGTTGTCCGGGATGTCGCTCTTGTCGCCCTTGTGCAGCGCATTCAGCACTTCAATCGACTTGTAGCCATACATGTAGGGGTCCTGAACCACCGTCCCATGAACCGTGCCGTCCTTGATGCCCTGCAACGTGGCGTCATCCTCGTCGAAGGCGATCACCTTGACCTTGCCGGTCTTGTCCGCCTGGGCCAATGCCTCAAGGATCGCCGGCGGATTGTAGGCGAACAATCCGACCATCCCGTCGATGTCCGTATGTTTGGCCAGCGTATCCTCGACGTTGGCCTTTGCCTTCGCGCGATCAAACTGATCGGTCAACGTGCCGAGAATGATGTAATCGCCCTGCTCTTCCGCCTTCTTTTCAACCGAGAGCAGGGAATCGCCGCCGCCCGAGGAAACCGGCGCCGGCGCCGTTTCTTCGTTCTTGCTGCACCCGGCGGCAATGGACAGGGCCGCGCACAGCCCCGCAGACAAAACTTGGGAGGAATATTTCATAGGAGGCATGGTTTTTAACCGGAACCCGGGCCTTTGTCTATCATGGGTTCCGGGGGAAATCAGGACCGCGGCCCGCTTTTTGTATTCCCGGGATTTCCTTCCCGGATTATGAAGAGGCGCATGATCCGCATCGAATTTCCGTCCTTCCGCCGGACGCTGACCAGCCTCGCCCTTCTGTTCGCCTTGGGAGCGACAACCACAGCCGATCAACTGGACCTGCCGCGCATCCCCGATGCCAAGCCACGCAACGTCATCTTCATCCTGACGGACGACCACCGGTTCGACACCTTCGGCTTCATGGGACATCCCTTCATCGAGACGCCCAACATGGATCGACTGGCCCGCGACGGCGCGCATTTCCCCAACGCGTTTGTCACCACCTCGCTCTGCTCCCCCAGCCGGGCGTCCATCGTAACCGGGCAATACGCCCACAATCATCGGGTCGTCGACAACTACAACGCAGCGCCCGACGATCACGTTTACGTCCAGCAGTATCTGCAAAAGGCCGGCTACAACACCGCCTTCGTGGGCAAATGGCACTTTGGCGGCGACATTGACGATCCCCGCTCCGGCTTCGACCACTGGGTCGGCTTCAAAGGCCAAGGGGTCTATTGGCCGCACGAGACCGGCCTCAAGGTCAAGGGCCGCTACGTGCCGCAGGCCCACAACAGCGGCATCAACATCAACGGGAAACGCGTCCCGCAAAAGGGCTACATCACCGACGAACTGACCGACTACGCGCTTGAATGGCTGAACGCCCGCAACGATCCGGAGAAACCGTTCTTCCTCTACCTCTCGCACAAGGCCGCGCATGCCGACTTCCTCCCGCCCAATCGTTTCGCCTACCGCTACCAGAACAGGAAGGTCGTAAAACCGCCCAGCCCGACGACCCACCCCAACCTCTTCCAAAACCCGCCCATGTGGGTGCGCAACCAACGCAATAGCCGGCACGGCGTCGAATTCGCCTACTACACCGATCTCGACATGGCCGAGTATTACCGCCGCTATTGCGAAACCCTCCTCGCCGTGGATGAAAGCGTCGGCCGGCTCCTCGACTGGTTGGAGGAAACCGATCAACTCGATTCCACGCTGCTCGTCTACATGGGCGACAACGGCTTTCTCTTCGGCGAGCATGGACTCATCGACAAACGCTGCGCCTATGAGGAATCCATCCGCGTGCCCCTGCTGATGCACTGCCCCGAAGTCATCGCGAAGGGCAAGGCCCGCCCCCAGGTCGTGGCCAATATTGATATCGCCCCCACGCTCCTCGAGGTCGCCGGCCTGCGCGCCCCCAGCCGGATGGACGGCCGCAGTTTCTGGAAAATCGCCCGTGGCGAAGACATCCCCTGGCGGGACTACCTTCTCTACGAATACCTCTGGGAGCGCAATTACCCGCAGACTCCGACCATGCATGCCCTCCGTGGCGATCGCTACAAGTACATCCGTTACCATGGCATCTGGGATGTCGACGAGCTCTACGACCTGCAAAACGACCCGCAGGAACGACGCAACTTGATCGATGATCCCGACAAACAGGATCTGATCGCCAAGCTGAATAAACGTCTCTTCGAAATTCTGAAGGAAACCGGCGGCGACAACGTGCCGCTCCCCGCAGACCGGGGAACCAAATTCCTCCATCGCCGCCAAGGCGGCAGCTCCAACGCGCCTTTTCCCAGCCAGTTCCATCGCGCCCCCGACAAGAATTAGCCAATCAAGCGCCTGAGCCCCAATCGAAGGAATCCCATTTCCATCAAATAGAATGCGCGATGCGCGCGTCCAACCAGTCAACCAACCGCCCAAAATGCGCCGCGCTCGATCCGATTTCCTCCTGACGCTCTGCAGTCTCTCCGCCTGCTTGGGCGTCCTCTACCTCGCCGTGGTTCAACCCGAACAGCCCCGTTCCGGAGCGCCAGCCTCCTCCGCCCCGGCGGCCGCCAGCGACTTCGATGACAAAACGCGTGAACTCGAGAACAAGGTCGCGAGGCTCTCCCAAGACCTCACCCGCGCGACCAAGCAACTCGACAACGCCCTGGCTCGCCTCGAGGCAACTTCGGCCGCAACAGCAAAAAACGCCGCTATAACCGAAGCCATGACGCAGGTTTCCGCCCCCGAGCCAGGAATCGCCGGCCCCAACGGCAGCCGCAATCCACGCTTCCGGGAATTGCTCTCACCCAGCGGCGAACCCATCGCCTTCGACCTCCGCTTTCAAGGACTCTACGGCCGCCGACTGGTGTTTCGCGACGCCGACAACCGTCCCACCGCGTTCGACGTCGAGGAAGTGCACCCTGGCGTTCTCGGACATCTCGGCATCGACTTGGATGAGGCCAGGGACGCCGGACGCCGCGCCGACGAAAAGAGACAAGCCCGGGCTGCAGCCGCCGCCCGCCGACAAGAAGAGAAGGCCGCCGCATTGGCCCGCGCCGCCGCCCGAAATCGTGAAGCCGAAGCCGCAGCAGCCGATGCAATCAAGTCGACAGCCCCGCAGACCACCTACGTGACCATCAACCAACCGCCTCCAACGCAGCCTTTCTACTCCACGCCGGTCTATCAATATTGGACCTGCCCGACATCACTGGTCCGCGTTCCCCGGCGGTCGCATGTTCCTACACCCCCCTCGTTCCACTTCAATCTAGGCCCGCTGTCCGCGAACGTCGCGCCCACCGCCGCGTGGGTCGGCTCAACTTCCGCCCGATTCCCCTACAACGAGGGCTTTCGCTTCAATCCGACCGGCCCCTACACCACGATTCCCCGCTGACCCGGCTTCAACGCGCCCGCTGCAGCAACGCGCCCGACCGACGAACCGGATTCGTCAGCACCAGTTCGTGACCGAACAAGGCGATCCATTCCTTCACCTCACCCGAGGCTTCCTCTCCCTCCCCCGTCATCGTCGCCCTGCCAAATCGATCGCGAAGCAGACGCACCGCCCCAAATCGGGCCACGAGCTTCAGCCGCTGTTGAATGGTTTCCATCGAAGTCGCTGTGTTCTTCATGACGCCCATTCCAGCGCCACCGGTTGGACACTGGCGGTCCAACCAAATATTTTTCGCAAAAAAGCGCATCTCCCGCGCAAGAAATGCTTGAATTGCCGTCGCTCGAGCCTACTTTCTTTGTATGAAGCTTCACCAGAAGATCGGCGTGGCTTTGATGGTGGTTCCCGTCCTCCTCGGAACTGTCCTCCAGAAAGGCGCCGCCTTGTTGTACCGGCCGGAACATCTCACCAACCTGGAAATCGTCCCGCCCCCCCCCGACATGACCCTCGTCGTGGCCCTGCTGTCCACCAACTGGCTCATCGCAGCCCCATTGGTCACCCTTTTCATCGGCGGCATTGCCTACGTCAGTCTTCCCGCAAAATTCGGGTTCGACACGCCGCAACTCGTTGAGATCAAGTACCTCAACTGAAGCTGGCACGCGACATTGGGGCTGAAGGGGCGTTCCACAAGATGCAGGAGCATATTGATGTCGAGGGCAGGATTACCCAGATCCTCGCCGGGACCATGTTTCGCGTTGAGCTCGACAATGGCCACCAGTTGCTGGCGCACATATCCGGCCAGATGCGCAAAAGCTTCATCCGTCTCCGGATCGGAGACCGCGTCAATCTGGAGATGAATCCCGGCAATCTGAACAAGGGCCGCATTACTCGGCGATTGTAAAACCTCACAAAGAGCTTGCGTCCGTCGGAACCAAGCCCTAAAAAACCCCGGCTGCTCGTTCCCTATACTGGGTTCCGCGAGCGGATGGCGCTGCCAGTGTAGCTCAGTCGGTTAGAGCACCGGCCTCATAAGTCGGTTGTCGCAGGTTCAAGTCCCGCCACTGGCACCATTCCTACCCCCAATCCGCGCTCGCCACCCCGCATGCCCCATCTCTTGGCGCCTGACTATCAGGCAATTAAGCGGAGCATCAGCGTCCTGAATAGGCTTGACCTCCACACCCCCCGTCCGTTTATTGGTCGCTCGTGATTCCCACCATTCATGTTCACACAAGTTAAAGGCCTGTTTTCCAATGATATTGGAATAGATCTGGGCACTGCGAACTCGCTTGTGTTCGTTCGCGATCAGGGCATCGTGCTTCGCGAACCTTCTGTTGTCGCCATCCAAGCCGGCACCACCAACGTCCTCGCCGTCGGCGAGGAGGCCAAGCGGATGCTTGGCCGCACGCCGGGAAATATTGTCGCCATCCGCCCCATGAAGGACGGCGTCATCGCCGACTTCGAAATCACGGAGTCCATGCTGCGACACTTCATCCAGAAGGTTCACCATAAGAAACTCATCGCGCCGCGGGTTGTCGTGGCAGTGCCCTCCGGCATTACGGAGGTGGAAAAGCGCGCGGTGAAAGACTCGGCGACCCACGCCGGGGCGCGCGAAGTCTACCTGATCGAACAACCCATGGCCTCCGCCATCGGGACCGGACTGCCCGTGCATGAACCGGCTGGAAACATGATCGTGGATATTGGCGGGGGCACTTGTGAGATAGCCATCATCTCCCTCGCCGGAATCGTCTTCAGTCGCAGCCTGCGGGTCGGCGGGGACGAATTCGATGAAACGATCATCGGGCACATGAAACGCGCCCACAACCTGATGATTGGCGAACGCATGGCGGAAGAAATAAAAGTCCGCGTTGGATCCGCGTATCCTCTGGAACAGGAATTGACCTTGGAGGTGAAGGGCCGCGATTTGAGCGCCGGCCTCCCCAGGACAATTACAGTGCGTTCAGAAGAAATCCGTGAATGTCTCAAAGAGCCATTGACGAGCATATTGGAGTCCATCCGCATCACCCTTGAACGCTGCCCCCCTGAACTCTCGGCGGACCTCGTCGATCGCGGCATTGTTGTCGCCGGCGGCGGAGCCCTGCTGAGGGGAATCGATCGCTTGGTGGCGGAAGAGACCGGCCTGCCCGTTCATATTGCAGACGACCCCTTGACGGCCGTCGCGGAAGGCACCGGCAGGGTCCTCTACGAACTCCAGTTCCTCAAGTCCGTGGCCTCCTCCAGCACCACATGACATGATCATGCGCGTTGGCGGGACACATCCATCATGCGTTCGCTCCGGTCGCCCCGGAGTGAGCGATGCTTAAGAAACCGCAATACTTGGCAATTCTGTTGACGCTGGTCCTGGCCGGGATTCTTCTCAGCCTGCCAGCCCAACGCAAGGCCCAGCTCAAACGCTGGTTCGGCACGGTCTTCGTGCTCGGATTCGGAGCCTCCAAAGCCACGGAGGCCGTCGCCGACAAGGCGCGCGTCGCCGTGACGCCCCGGAAGGTTCTGGGCAAACAGTTGGCCGATCTTCAGGAGGAAAACCAACGCCTCCGCCTCCAACTCAAGCAGGCTGAAGTAATCAGTCGTGAAAACGACCGCCTGCGCGCCGCCCTCAGCTGGAAGACCCAGACCCGGTGGGAAGTGCGCCTCGCCAGAGTCATTGGCCGCGACCCCTCGAACTGGCACCGGGTCATCCACATTGATGTCGGATCCCGCGACCGAATCGCCGAGAACATGCCCGTCCTGAGCAACGAAGGCCTCGTCGGACGCGTCGCCTCCGTCGGCGTCACGCGATCACAGGTCGTCCTGATCGGGGATCCCAAATGCCAGGTCGGCGCCATCCTGGAGCCGTCCGGCGAGGCCGGGGTCATCGAACCGGGCAAGACCGGCAATCTCGGCCCCGGCATCGTCGCGCTGAGCTACATTGCCGGCGACAGCGAGATCAAGCCCGGCGACCGGGTGCTCACCAGCGGTCTCGGCCCCGTGTTTCCCAAAGGCATCCCGGTCGGAACGGTCATCCTCGCCCGGACCCTGGATTACGGCCTCACCAAGGACGCCCGGGTCAAGCTCCACGCCAACCTCAACCGCCTCGAGCACGTCTGGGTGCTGACCAATTGACGCCCCATGAGCCGCATCAATCTCATCGTCGTCCTGATGGCCGCCTTTCTTTGCGTCTACGTGCAGACCGCGTTCCAGGGCTTCCGCAATGTCATTCACGCCCAGTTCGATCTGTTGCCGGCCCTGATGGCCTACGTGGCGCTCAGCGCCGACCTCGTCGCCGTCGCCATTCTGGCGCTCGTCGGCGGCGTCCTCTTCGACACCCTTTCCGCCAATCCATTGGGCGTCAGCATCCTCCCCCTCTTTTTCATCGGGGTGATTCTGCAGGCCAGGCACGACCTCATCCTGCGCGACATGACCTACGCCCAGTTCATTGTCGGCTGCTGCGTCTCCGCATCAATGCCCCTGATGACGCTCGTCGGCCTCTGGGCCATGGGCGAACGCCCCATCGTCGGGCTGCAGACCCTCTGGCAATGGCTCGTAATGGCCTTGGTCGGCGGCGGCGTGACGCCCTTCTTCTTTCATCTCTTTGACCGGCTGGAACTGGCCCTGAACTACTCCGCCGCACCCGCGTTCAACGAATCCATGGCCCGGCACAACCGGGAAATCAAACGAGGCCGCGGCCACTGAGCCATGTTGATCTTCGACCAACTCAAGAAAAGCGAACCGCAGCTGCGGGTTTTGTCGCTGTTGGTCCTGGCCGGTCTCGCCGCCCTGCTCGCCGGCCTCTGGCATGTTCAGGTCATCTCCTCCAAACGATTCCAGGCCAACCTCGACAGCCAGTCCTACCGCACCGTCCGCGTCCCCGCTGTCCGGGGACAGATCTATGACCGGAACGGACGCGTCCTTGCGGCCAATCGCGCGGGTTTCACCGTCAATGTCTACCTCGACGACCTCCGGCACCTTTTCCGCCCCGAGTTCAGCCGACTGCGCGCCGCGCGAGAAACCGAATTGGGAAGAAAACTCTCCCGCGCCGAACGGGCGCCGCTCGAACCGCTCGCCCGCTTCAACGTGATCAACAACGCGGCCCAGCAGGTCGCCCGGGTCATTCAACGCCCCATCACCCTGGATTCGCAGAAGGTCAATCTTCACTGGATCCGCCGCCGGGCCTTGCCCATGCCCATCGCCGAAAAACTCACGCCCGCCGAAGTCGCGCGCTTCGCCGAAAGCCCCTTCGATCACCCCGGCGTCAGCCTGGATTCCCAACTGCAGCGCCACTACCCACACAACGAAACCGCCGCCCATGCGCTCGGCTACCTCAAGACCGACGACGGCCGGGCCACCGACATCGATTCTGAATTCGACTATCCCCTCCCCGGACTCAAGGGCGGCGGCACCGGGGTCGAGAGCGTTTTCGACCGTTTCCTTCAGGGCGAACCCGGAGGGAAATCCGTCCTGATCGATCACATCGGCTATCGTCGAAACGAGACCATGGACCAGGAGCCTCTGCCCGGGGACGATCTCTTCCTGACCCTCGATCTCGACATTCAGAAAATGGCCGAAGAGGAACTCAAGGCCAAGGTCGGCCGTCACGTTCGGGGCGCGGTCGTCGTCATGAATCCGCGGAACGGTGACATACTGGCCCTCGTCTCCCTGCCCTCCTTCGACCCCAACCGCTTTCCGGGCGTCTCCCACGAGTATTACAACTTCCAGAATTCGAAACCGCGCGCGGCCTTCCGCTGCCGGGCCACCCAGGACAACTTCCAACCGGGTTCCATCTTCAAGATCGTCGTCGCCCTGGCCTGTCTCGAAAAGGGCACGATGAATCCCAATGAGATCTATCACAACAAGGGCTACATCCAGGTTGGCCGTCGTTTCGACGACACCGCTCGTCCCGGGCCCTACGACTTCCGCCGCGCGTTCATCAAGTCGTCCAACTCCTATTTCATCCACCATGGCCTCGAAGCGCGCGTGCGCACCATCATTGAAATGGGGAACCGCTTCTTTCTTGGCCAACCCACCAAGGTCCCTACCCGGCAGGACTACGCCGGCAATTTTCCCAAACTCGAGAACATCCGCCCGGGCAAGTGGTTCGACGGCGACACCGCCAACCTGTGCATCGGACAGGGCCCCATTGACATGACGCCGCTGCAAGCCGCCATCATGACCTCCGCGGTCTCCAACGGCGGCACGGTCTACTGGCCCCGCCTCGTCGAACGCATCGCCCCGCACGAATCGCGAACCTCACGGAAGGGCCGATTCAACCCGCCCGGAAAAATTCGGGGCCAACTGAACGTGCGCAGCCAGAACCTCGCCCTCGTCCTGGACGCCATGCTCGCGGATGTCGAAGACCCGGACGGCACGGGCACGCGCGCCGCCGTGCCCGGAATGCGCATCGGCGGCAAGACCGGCACCGCCGAGGAAAAGAAGCGCGGCGTGGTGATCGACAAGAAAACCTGGTTCGTCTCATTCGGCCAGTATCCCGGGGAGGCCCAACCACGCTATGTCGTCGTCGTTCTCGTCGAAAGCGGCGGCTCCGGCGGCAAGACATCGGCCCCGGTCGCCGGCGCCATCTACCGTCGCCTCTACGAGCGCGACAAGCCCTCGCTGCAGGTCGCCAATTCACTCTCCCAAACAAACTGACCATGCCGCGCCTCAGCATCACCGACCCCGAACCGCGCATCGACTGGCTGCTCCTGGCCAGCACGACGCTGCTGATGACGATCGGGGTCGTGTTCATTTTCAGCGCCACCATGGTGGACCCCGCCGAGGCGGCCAAACCCTTGCACGCCCAATTTCATGTCAAACAGATCATCTGGGCCGTGGGCGGCATCCTGATCGGCGCCATGATTTGCCTGGTCGACTACCGCACCTTGTCACGCTGGTCGCTGGTAGCCTTCGCCTTCGCGAACTTCCTGCTCATTCTCGTGCTCCTGATCGGCGCCACGATCTGGGGCGCCAAACGCTGGATCAACCTCGGGCTCTTCAATCTCCAACCCTCGGAATTCGCGAAGCTCGCCTTCATCTTCGCCTTTGCCCACTATCTAAGCCGCCCCATGGAGGAACTGCGGATGCGCAGCGTCTTCATCAAGTGCCTCGGCATGATCCTCATTCCGGTCGTGCTCATCTTTGTCGAACCCGACCTCGGTTCCGCCCTGCTCTTCCTGCCCGTCGGACTGGTCATGATGTTCGTCGCCGGCGTTCCGGCGCGCACCCTGAAACGCCTCGTCAGCTGGTCCCTCGCCATCGCCATCCTGATGGTCTCCTATATCCTCTTCGTGCCCCGCGAAATGCAGAAATGGTCCATCAAGGACTACCAGCGCCAACGCCTGCTGGTCTATTTCGACATGGATTTCGCCCCGAAGTCCGCCTCGGAGGAGGACAAACGCAAGGCCCGCAACCTCAAGCGCGAAATGTCCTACAATGTCCGCCAGGCCTTGATCTCTGTCGGCTCCGGCGGACTCACCGGCAAGGGCTTCCGGCAGGGCGCCCAGAACGCGCTCGGCTTCCTTCCCCGAGGCGTCGCCCACAACGACTTCATCTTCTCCGTCATTGCCGAGGAAACCGGCTTCGTCGGCAGCGTCGTCGTCGTCGGACTCTACACCGTCTTCTTGTTCTGCGGCATCAGGATTGCCAGCCAGGCCCGCGATCGTTTGGGAAGAATCCTGGCCGCCGGCGTCGTCACCCTCTTCTTCAGTCAAATATTCATCAACATCGGAATGAACATCCGCATTGTGCCCGTCACCGGAGTGCCGCTGCCGCTGCTTAGCTACGGCGGCTCCTCGGCGCTCAGTTCCCTGATCGCGGCGGGCATTCTGCAAAACGTCTACATCTACAGAAAAACCTACTAACCATGGCCGAACAAAAAAAATACGGACGCCGCCGCAGCGGCAAGGGCGGAATGCGTTTCCGCCCCAACAAGGGCTTGCAGCCCGTCAGCAAGAAACAGGAGAAGGAAGCCGCCGAGGCTCGCGCCGAGGCCCTCGGCCTCAAGTCTTCCGAGGAGGCCGTCTTCTCCAGCGAACAACGCCACAAGGGCGAGATCGAACGCGCCGAGAATGCCGCCGCCGGCATCGAACCGCCGGAGAAACCCGCCGGCCGGGGTCGCGGTCGCGGTCGCGGTCGCGGCCGGGGGCGCGGCAAGGGCGATCAACGCGATGGCGACAACAAGGGGCAAATCAAGGATTCCCGCCCCGAAGAACAACCCAAACCGAAACCCAAGGATAAATACAAGCCCGTGCCCGTGGACGAGCTCCCCCAGAAGGGACTCGTCAACAAGGCGCGCGCAGCCGCCGAAAAGGTCATCGGCAAGGTCAAGAACATCATCAAGCCCGACAAGAGCGTCCACAAGGAAGTGGTCATCAACGCCGAATCCCTCGAAACCCGGGTCGCTGTGCTCGAGGACGGCCGCCTCGAGGACTTCACCATCGAGCGCACCGGAACCGAACGCCTGGTGGGCAGCATCTACAAGGGCAAGGTCAAGAATCTTGAGGACGGTCTGAAGGCCGCCTTCGTCGACATCGGTTTTGAAAAGAACGCCTTCCTGCACTACTGGGACATCGTGCCCAGCAACCTCGATAGCGGCGTCGAGGTCGTGGAGCGCGCCAGCAACAAGAAGCGCAGCAAGCCCAAGATCACGCAGAAGGACATTCCCCGCCTCTACCCGCCCGGCAGCGAGATCTACGTGCAGGTGACCAAGGGACCGATCGGCACCAAGGGGCCTCGCGTCACCACCCACCTCGCCCTGCCCGGCCGCTACCTCGTGCTGCTGCCGAATTCCGACCAAAGCGGCGTGTCCCGCAAGATCGAGAACGGCAAGGAGCGTCAGCGCCTCAAGAAGATCGTCCGGGAGCTCAACATCCCGGATGGCATGGGCGTCATCATCCGAACCGTCGGCGAAGGACTGCAGAAACGCTTCTTCATCCGCGACCTCGCTCTCATGCTGGAGGAATGGAAGATCATCAGCGACAAGATCGCCCGCAACCAGGCCCCCGCCTGCGTCTTCCACGAACCCGACCTCATCGAACGAACCGTGCGCGACTTCCTCACCGAGGACGTCAAACGCATCGTCATCGACAACAATAAGGACGGCGAGCGCATGCACGAGATGATCGGCAAAATCTCCAAACGCTCCGTATCCAAGGTCAAACTCTACAGCGACCACCAGTCGATCTTCGAGCGCTTCAAGATCGCCCGGCAGTTGGAGAACGCCTTCTCCCGCAAGGTGCCACTGCCCAGCGGCGGCTACCTCGTCATCGACGAAACCGAGGCCCTCGTGTCCATCGACGTCAACACCGGCGGCCACAAGGGCTCCAAGGACCAGGAATCCACCATCCTCAACGTGAACGAGGAGGCCGTCGATGAGATCGCCCGCCAACTCCGCCTGCGAAACATGGGCGGCCTGATCGTGCTGGACCTCATCGACATGAAGTCCCGGCGCGACCAGAACGCGATCTATCAGCGTATCCGTGAGTGTCTCAAGAAGGACAAGGCCAAGACCCATGTCCTGCCCATCTCGCCCCTCGGCCTGATGGAGATGACCCGCCAACGCCACTCCGAGAGTGTGCGGGACTCCGTCTACGACGACTGCCACTACTGCAAGGGCCGCGGCAAGGTGCGCAGCCCCCTCACCATGAGCGTCGAGATCCAGCGCAAGCTCTCCGAGATCCTCAAGAAACGTCAACGCGAACAGGCCGACTTCGAACTCAAGATCGTCGTCAACTCCCGCGTTCTCAACCGCCTCCGAACCGAGGACGAAAAACTCCTCATCGACATGGAAAAACGCTACTTCGGCAAACTCTCCTTCCGCGCCGACCCCGACTTCCACGCCGAACAATTCAAAATCCTCAACGCCGCCAACGACAAGGAACTCGCGACGTTTAATTGTTAGGCGGCAGCCGGCATGGACTCGATCTGGCCCGTCATCCGTTGGGCATTGGCTCTCCCTTGCGCCATGGTTTGGGGCCTCTGCCTGGCGTGCAATTGCTACATGGCCTTTCGCCGAGTGAACCGGC
>CAZFLK010000059.1:0-29457 GCA_964519245.1 uncultured Verrucomicrobiota bacterium | reverse complement strand
GACTTCTGACTTCTGACTTCTGACTTCTGACTTCTGACTTCTGACTTCTGACTTCCGACTTCTGACTTCCGACTTCCGTTTAATCCTTCGACCTTCTCACATCCAGGGCGTCGCGCAATCCGTCGCCGAGGAAGTTGAGGCAGAACAGGGTGAGCGACATGGCGATGCCGGGATAGATCAGCAGCCACGGATACTCTTCAATGGCGGAGGCCCCTTCGTTGATCAGCACGCCCCAAGACGTCGCCGGAGCCTGGACGCCGAGCCCCAGGAAACTCAACACCGCCTCAAAAATCATCACCGCCGGCACAGTCAGCGTCGCATACACGATCACCGGACCGATGACATTGGGGATCATGTGGCGGAAGATGATGCGGGATTGCGGCAGGCCCAAGGCGCGGGCCGCTTCCACAAACTCCTCCTTCTTGATCGACAACACCTGTCCCCGAACGATCCGGGCCATCGTCAGCCATTCCACCGCGCCGATCGCGATGAAGATGAGCCAGATATTTCGACCGAAGAAAACCATCAGGAGGATCACAAAAATGATGAAGGGAATCGTGTAGAGAATATCCACGAAGCGCATCATCACCGCGTCGATCTTCCCGCCAAAATAGCCGGATACCGTCCCGTAGACGACGCCGATGCACATGGCAACCAACGTGGCGAGAAGACCGACCGCCAACGAAATTCGGCCGCCATACAGGACCCGGGCGAAAACATCCCGCCCGAGCACATCCGTGCCCATCCAATGATCCATGCTCGGCGCCGTGGCTCCCAATTCCAGATCCTGGGTCGTGTGATCCATGAAGAAGCCGGCGACACAGCAAAGCACGATCAGGATCAGCGTCACCCCGCTGGCCACCGCCAACTTGTTCTTCGCCAGTCGATGCCACGAATCCTGCCACAACGATTGCCCCTTCTCGGCCTGTTCGAGAAGTTGATCGGCGCGCGAAGGCGCGCTTGTGTCGGACTCCGTCATCTCACTGTTCGTCGAAGCGCAGTTTCGGGTTGAGCCAGATGAGCACGATATCGGCGAGGAGGTTCAAGGTGATGATCAACGCCGAGTAGAAGAGCACCGTGCCCAGGATCATGGTCTGGTCGCGATTGGAGATGGAGGTGATGAAGAAAGTCCCCAGCCCCGGGATGGCAAAGATCTTTTCGACGATGAACGACCCGGCCAGGAGGTTCGCCATGGCCGGACCGAAATACGAAACCACCGGACGAATGCCGCCCCGCAGGGCGTGCCGCAGAATGATGCGCGCCTCCCCTGCCCCTTTCGCCCGGGCCGTGCGAATGTAGTCCTGTCCCAGAACCTCCAGCATTCCGCCGCGGGTCAGGCGCGCCACGTAGGCCGCGTAGAAGATACCCAAGGTCAACGCCGGCAACACGCGATCACTCCAGAAAAACCAACCGCTGGCGTTGAACCATTCCCAGTTGATGGCGAACATGAGCATGAACAGGGGGCCAATGACGAAACGCGGAACGCAAATGCCGATCATGGCAAAGGACATCGGTATGTAATCCATGGCGGAGTTGGGACGCATCGAGGCAACCACGCCCGCCAACAACCCCAGGGTCAAGGCGATGCCGATGCCCATGATGCCGAGCTGCAGCGAGATCGGGAACGCCGCGCCGATGATCTCGTTGACGCTGCGGTTGGGATACTTGGTCGAGGGACCGAGATCGCCTTTCAGCACATTGCCCAGCCAGATGAAGTACTGCGTCACCGGCGGCTTGTCCAAATGGTAATACTCATTCAAGGCCCGCTCCACTTCCTCCGGAACCTTCTTCTCCTTGTCGAACGGACCGCCCGGCACGTTCTTGATCATCGCAAACGTCACGATCGAAATGATCAACAGGACCGGAATGGCCTGGGCGATGCGTATGGCAATGAAACGAAGCATTGGAGCGCGAGTGGGCTACGTGGGGACGTTTCGGGTCGAAGCTCCAAGCTCCAAGCTCCAAATCTCAACGAAATCCCAAGCTCCAAATTCCAAACGAGCATTCCCTCGCGCCTTTGGATCTTGGGATTTGGAGCTTCTTTGGAGCTTGGAGCTTGGGATTTGGAGCTTTCCTCTCATTCTTCCAGATAAACGTATTTGTACGGATGATGATCGAGGATGGTCGGATGCCAGCCCTTGACCCGCGGATCCAACAGGTAGGTCGTCATGTAGTAGTAGATCGGCATGATCGGGAGCTCCTCCAACAGGATCTTCTCGGCTTCCTGCATGATCGCGTAGCGTTTCTCCTGGTCGCCTTCCCGACCCGCCTCCTGCAGCAAGCGGTCGTAGTCGTCGCTCCACCAGTTGGAATTGTTGTTGCCGCTCTCCTTGGTATAGAGCTCCAAGAAGGTGTTGGGGTCGTTGTAATCGCCGATCCAGCCAAAGCGCACCATCTCGAAATCGCCCTCGGTCTTCGAGTTCAGGTAAACCTTCCATTCCTGGTTCTCGAGCTTGCAGTCGATGCCGAGGTTCTTCTTCCACATCTGCTGGATCGCCTCGGCGATGGTCTTGTGCGCTTCGTTGGTGTTGTAGAGGATCGAGTATTCCGGAAAGCCCTCGCCATTCGGGTAGCCCGCCTCGGCCATCAGCTGCCTGGCCTTCTCGACGTTGTACTCGACCTTGTACTTGGAGTTGTAGCCCGCACAGTTGGGCGGCACGAAGGAGAAGGCCGCCACCTCGCCGCCCTGGGTGACATTCTTCACGATGGAGGCACGGTCGATCGCCAGGTTCAGGGCCTTGCGGACCTTCGGATTGTCCATCCCCGGCAACGAAGTGTTGAACATGTAGTGGTAGGTGCCCAGATACGGCGTGCTCATGAGCACGCGCTCTTCCTCGGGGAGTTCCGCATCCGAGGCCATGTAACGCGGAATCTTGGCCAACGGCAGCTTCTCGGTCTTGTGAACCTGGCCGGCCCGAAAGGCCCGCTCCTCCGTGTCGTAGCTCTCAATCGGATAAAAGAAAATCCGGTTCAGACGAACCCGGTCCGCGTCCCAATACTGCGGGTTCTTCCGCACCACCAGCACATTGTTGATCTTCCACTCCTCCAGGACAAAGGCGCCATTGCCGACGAAGCGCCCCGGCCGGGTCCAGGTATTGCGGCGATCGTCGAACTCCCCATATTTCTCGATGGTCGGAACGTGCACGGGGTACCAGGAATGGTGATTCAACAGGGAAAGAAAGAAGGGCACCGAGTTGTTGAGCCGGATCTCCAGGGTCTTGTTGTCGATCGCCTTGAAACCGACTTCCCGAAAATCACCAACCTCGCCGCTGTAATACTCCCGCGCGTTCACGACATGGAACAGCATCGCCGCATACTCATTGGCCAACCGCGGCGTCAGCGCCCGTTTGTACGACAACACGAAATCCTCGGCCGTGATGGGATCCCCGTTGGACCATTTCGCATCGCGCAGGTGAAAGGTGTAGACCATTCCGTCTTCGGAGATATCCCATCGCTCCGCGACCCCGGGCACGGGATGCAGATCCACCGGATCCTCGCTGACCAACCCCTCAAACAACGCCATCTGGATATGGTGCTCAGCGACGCCCGTGGTCAGGTGCGGGTCGATGTCCTCCGGCTCCACCCCGTTGGCCGCATGCAACTCCTGATTCAAGACGCCGGAATTCGCGCGCTCCCGCCGATTGCCGCCCCCCGACAGGACATAGAGACACAGCACAAACAGGACGACCAATACCAGGCCGCCGAGCAGGGCTTTGAGGGTCTCGTTGAAGCGCATGGTCAATTCTTCTCAATCCCGATCTTCTTCAGGAACGGATCAATCGACCGTTCCCGGCCCAGAAAAATTCGAATGGAATCCTCGACGTCGCGCGAACCGCCCGGCGCGTAGATCTCGTCCCGCAACCGACGACCGACCTGCTTGTCGTAAAACCCCTTGGGCGCATTCTTGAACGCGGTTTCCATGTCGGCCGCAATGGCGTCCGCCCAGGCGTAGCCGTAGTAGCCGGCGTCATAGCCCATCAGGTGCCCGAAGTAAGTGACGAAGGTCGTGCCCTCCGGAACCGGCAGGAACACGTCCCCGAGAATCCGGTTCGACATCTCGACCGCGTTCTTCTGGTTGGCCGAATCAATCTCCGAGTGGATCGCCAGGTCCAGCGTGCCGAAGCAGAGCTGCCGACGGTAGAAGGTCCCAATCGTGGCCAACTTCGCCTCCTCCATCCGGCCCAGGATATCCGCGGGAATCTTCTTGGATGGATCACGATAGTCCGCAGCGAAGCTGTCGAGGACGGACTTGTCCCAGATCCAGGCCTCCAGCATCTGCGAGGGGGCTTCCACGAAATCACGCGGCACGCTCGTCCCGGCAAAGCGGGAGAACTCGGCGCGCGTC
Organism: uncultured Verrucomicrobiota bacterium; assembly: GCA_964519245.1. Classification (GTDB taxonomy): domain Bacteria; phylum Verrucomicrobiota; class Verrucomicrobiia; order Limisphaerales; family JAYPEY01; genus JAYPEY01. The sequence goes on along the minus strand of CAZFLK010000059.1, from coordinate 25,112 downwards.
AGCACGGAATGCAGCGCGTGACCGAATTCATGAAACAGGGTCTCCACCTCGTTGTGCGACAACAATGAAGGCTTCCCGTCCTCCGGCGGCGGGAAGTTGCAGATCAGGGCGACAGTCGGCCGTTGGTAGAGCCCGCCAGGCAGACGCTTGCCCTCGACAATGCCAAACTGGGCGAAATGATTGTACTTCCCGTCCCGCGGAAACATGTCGAGGTAAACCAACCCCAGCGGTTCGCCGGTCTTGGAATCGGAAATCAGATGCAGGGTCAGGTCGTCCACCCATTTGTAGCCGGGATCGACTTCCGCGATTTTGAGGCCGAAGCACTGTTCGTAGATGTCGAACATGCCTTGCAGGACCTTCTTATAGGGGAAGTAGACGCGGAGCTGTTCGGTGTCGACCGTATACTTCTCCTTCTTCAACTGGTTGCTGTAGTAGCGCCAGTCCCAGATGTTGATCTTGGCGTTCTCGTCTCCGGTGTCGCGGACTTTGAGTTGGCGGAATTCCTCTAGTTCGGCTTCGAGCTTGGGCTGCAGGCCTTCCTTCAACTCGCGGACAAACTTCACGGCCGTCGGGCCATTCTTGACCATCTTGGGCTCGGTCTTGTAGTCGGCCCAGGTCGCGTAGCCCAGCTTCTTGGCTATGGTGGAACGAAGCTCGACGATGTCCTGCAGCAATTGCGAGTTCTCCTCCTTGGCCAGCGAGTAGCGCGCGATCTTGAGTTTCTTGCGCGTCGCCTCCTTCTTCGCGTTCTGCATCACCACCATGAAGTGGAAGGTGACATTGGCCTGGACGGTGTACTCGTCGTCGCCGGTTTTAGCGTTCTTGAGGAAACTCTCCGGCACGCCCTCGAGATCCGCGGCCGTGAACGTCAGCGATTCCTTTTCGTTGGTGATGTTCGTGCGAAAGTCCGTGGTCATTCCAGCCAACTTCTTCCGCAAGGCCTCCACCTCGTCCCGCTCCGCCTTAGGCAGATGCAATCCGGCGCGCTTGTAGTCGCGCAGCGTCTCCTCGACCAGTTTCTTCCGCTCGCCTTCCAAGTGCGGCTCCGTGTCGGCGTAGGCCTTCACTGCGCGATAGACATCCTCCCGGTAATCCAACCCCACGGACCAGGCCTCGAACCGCTTGATACCCTCCGTGCCCGCGTCGCGAAGCTCCGAGCTCTGACTCGTTTCCTTCAACAGGTAAACCCGGTTGGCCACGGTCATCGCCTTGTGCCCGATGTCGTCCAAAGCCCGGATCGTATTGTCGAAGGTGACGTCGCCGGCGCCAAGCTTGCCAACCTTGTCCAAAGCGGCGTCCGCCTCCGCGATGGCCTCGTCGATCGACGCCTCGATCTGAGCAGGCTTGGTTTCAAACGTGGGAATGGTGAGAACGGAACCGAACTCGGCGGCCCGTTGCTTCGCTTCCGCAAACGCGGAGCGCCCCTTTTCGGAAACGGCCGCCGAAGTCGTGAAGGGGGTCATTGCGACAATCAACGCTGTCGGCAGAATAGATCGAAACCGCATACGCGCCCGAAAATATGGCTCACACCAACGCCGGGCAAGCCGATTCGACTTCCGCCTCGCGACGCAAGCCGTCCGTTAACGCGCCTCCAATTCAAACACCGCGAACACCGGCCGATGATCCGAGGCCATTTCCTCGGGGACAACCTTGGTCTCCAGCACGCGAATGCCGCTCTTCGGCTGGAACAGGATGTAATCGATGCGCGAACGGGGATTCCTCGAGGGAGCCGTCGGCTGGGGCGGCGTGTTCATCGCATTCGTCCACACCTTGTGCAGTTCCTTCATGGGCTCGGAGTCCGGCGTCGCGTTCATGTCGCCGGCCAGGATCGTCGGCATCGACCCGTCATCCCCGGGAAACAGCTCATTGATCCGCTTCGCCTCGGCCAAGCGGTCTTCGGGCAGGTTGTGTTGGAAGTGCGTGCTGATGAACCGCAGCGGTTTGCCGTCCGGCCCGCGGACCGTCACGGCGATGCATCCCCTGGGATAGGTCACCTTCGTCTTGGTCGCCTCGGTATAAGGCAAAGGATGAATCGCCACATCGAGGATCGGCAGCCTTGACAACACGCCGTTGCCATACAAACCGCCTTGGTAATGCTGCGTGGGGCCGTATCTCGACGCCATGCCGGTCAACTCTCCAAGGCGCCTGATCTGGTGCACTCGCCCCGATCGCGTCACCCCCACGTCAATCTCCTGCAACGCGACGAGGTCCGGCTTGTATTGATTGATCACCGCCGCGAGGCGCGCCACGTCATATCTCCCATCCATCCCCTGCCCGTAGTGGATGTTGTAGCACAGGACTCGGAGCGTCGCCGGGGTCTCCGCTGCGGTCGTTCGACCAACAACTGCGAACGCTAAAATGAACAATAGGGACACAACCAACCGGAGCCTTGCGTTGTCTTTCATGATGTTTCCTTTCCTGGGGATGTGACGTTTCCTCGTTCCTTGACGCACGGACGCCGGCGGCGGTCGACCCTCACTTGTATTTCAACCCAAGGTCGTTCGTCCGCACTTCCTTCAACTTGGCGGCCAGCTTTGCCTTGTATGCCTCCACGGTCTTCTGATGGCTCTCGGCCTCCGCCAAATTGTTGAACTGCTCCGGGTCCTTGCGGATGTCGTACAACTCGATGCCTTTGGACGCGTCCTCGGCGTATTGAATGTAGGCGTAGTCGTCATCGCGCAGCAGCAACCCCCTGCGCGAGCCGCTGACCGAGAACGCCGTGTCGCGCACCGTGCGACTGGGGTCGTCTAGCAGCGGAGAAATATCCTTCCCTTGCAGGCGCTCCGGGACCTCCAACCCGCACAGTTTCGCGGTCGTCGGATAAAGGTCGATCAACTCCGTCAACGAATGGCAAACCGCCGGTTTCTTGCCCGGCACGCTGATGATCAACGGCACCTGGGACGATTCATCGAGCAGGCTGACCTTGGCCCAGAAGTCATGCTCGCCCAGATGGTAACCATGATCGCTGGTGAAGATGACGATTGTCCGGTCCGCAATCCCCGCCTCGTCCAGCGCGTCCAACACCTTGCCCACCTGCGCGTCCATATAGGCCACCGACGCATAGTAGCCGCCGACCGCCTTCCGTTGCCGACGCTCGTCCATCTTCATGTTGAAACTGGTCTTGTAGTTGATGCCCGCCTTCGGAATGTCGTCCCAATCCCAGGAAATCCGATGCGGCAACTCGTTCTTAGAGTAAGGCAGAAAGGGTTCGTAATACTTGCGCGGCGCGACAAAGGGCACGTGCGGCCGCACGAATCCCACGCCCAGCCAGAACGGCTTGTCCTTGTGCTTCCCGATCAATTCCGCCGCCTTCGCCGCCGTCTTCCCATCTGAATGAACCAGGTCGTCGCCATCCGCCTCGACCACCACAAAGGTGTTGCCGCCCACCACCGGTCGCTTGCCGTCGGGGTTGCTTTCCAAGGTCTCGCCGTCGCCCGGAGCCTTCCATTCCGGCCCCTGGCTGTTGTAACGCTCCGTCCAGCAGCGCGGATCGTCCGCGCCGTCGCCGCCGTCCTCAATGCCGCCGGGCACCCCCATGTGAAAGATCTTGCTGACGCGCGCGGTGTGGTAACCGTTGTTCTTGAAATGCTCCGCCCACATCGCCCGGTCGCCGATCATCGGCCGCGGCGAGTTGTAGCCGAGCATCCCGGTCGCATGCGGGTAATAGCCCGACATGAATGACGCCCGCGACGGACCACAATAGGTGCCCTGGCAATAGGCCCGGGTGAAGCGCGTGCCCCTGGCCGCAATGCGGTCAATGTTGGGCGTATGGCAGAACTTGTTCCCGTAGCAGGAAAGCGCCGTCGAGGTCAGATCGTCCGAGATGATGAACAGGACATTGTAGGGTTGCCTGCCCGCGGCGTGGGAGGCCAGGACAAGGAGGAAGAACAGGGTAACGAACAAGGCTCGCGCTGCGGAAGTCATGCCCTGCATTGGAACGGGAATGCGCATGGATGGCAACTGCGGAAACGGTGGCCAGGGGCAAGATCCTCCGAACTCACCCCGATTTCGCTCCTTAAGTCCGACTTCGTCGGCGGAGCAAATTACCCCCTCCCAAGAGGGATCTGCCATCCGGAACGCCATCGCGTAAGTCCTCTCCCGGGAGGGATATTTCATTCTCCCGCGCAGCGGAAAATGAGAATGAAATCGGGGCAGGCGCCCAGGAACTTGCCCTTGGGCCAATAACTTCCCCTTACGCCCGAATCCCGGCAACGACCCTGCCCTCGCGTCCCTTCGGCCCGAGTTTCTCCTTCACATCCATGGCGTCCAGCATGGTGTTGTAGACATCGATTCCCTCCGACTTGACGTCCATGATCTGGCCGGTCTTGAAACGGCCGTTGGCGCCGGTGATGCAGTGAAAGACGCCGGACAACTCACGCTTCACGTCGTTGTGGCGACCGTCGCCCGATTCGGTGGAGATCGTGATCATGGAATTCTCCATGATGGTCCTGCCATTCTGCTCCATGGCGTTCTCGCCATTCAACGCATGCAGGAAATAGGCGACCTCGCGCAACTTCATATGAGCGTGGGCGCGAAGCTGGGTGTTCTTCTTCTTCTCGTTGAACTTGTGCCACCATTCATGGCTGCAGCCCTTGGAACCGCCCGCATTGTGCTGCGCCGCGTCATCGAAATGAAAGACCTTCCGCCCATCGTAGATATAGTCGCCCTTCACGCGGAGACGCTCGCCCGCCGCCAAAAAGGTGAGGGAGCCAAACCGGACCCGGTCCATCTGGACCGCCATGGCATAGAGATCGGCCATCAGGCGCCACTCCTCGGTGAGGTCGTCGAGCTTCATGTCAATGCCCTCGCCGCCCGGATCCGCCGGACCGCCGTGAGCCAACTTGGAACGGGGAGGCAAGTCGGGCGCCCCCTCCTGCCGCGCGGCCATTTCATACGCGCGTTGCTCGTATTCGCGAATGCGATCCAGGTGATCCTTCACGCGCCCCTTGGAGGCGGAACCCAAGGGCGAACTCGGCCCGACGAACCGCTTGTACTGGTCGACCATCGAGTCCAGCACGCTGCGCTTGAGCCGGTCCCGGCGGGCGTCCTCGCCGCCGGACTGCGCAATGGAGCCAAACACGCGATCAAACAGATCGCGCGGTTTCTCCTGCATCGTTCCGGCCACCGTGCCGTCCGGGTTGTAGCTGTGCACGTAGCGACTGACGCGGCTGCGCCGGAAGAAGGTGCCGCCGATCAGGGTCGGCGTCATCCCCGCGGGCAGGCCATTCGGGTAGTGCGCGCGTCGCACCAACTGATCGATCGAGGCGCCGCCGGCCTTGGCCTCGCCATTGGGCGGCGTCGCGGTGAAGGCTCCGGAAGCGCCATCGAAATGCGCGTTGATCCCGGACTCGTCGCAACGCACCTGATCGACATTGCGCATGATCAGCAACTTGTCCTTGAGCGGTTTCAGGGGCTCAAAGACATCCGCAAAACCCTCGCCCTGCAACGGCGCGGGAATTCCCAGACCGAAGAAGATATTGAACGCGCGAACAGGCGCCGCAGCGGACCGGGCGGCGCCTGACGAAACCATCATTTCTTCCAGGAAGGGCAGACCGACCACGGCGGTCCCAAGCCCCTTCAAAAGGGTGCGGCGGCTGAGTTGTGTTTTCTTCATGATTTACCCTCTTCTGAATCAACCATTTCGTCGCCCTCCATGGGCGGCCGGGCGGGAACGCAGCTCATTACGTAATCCCAATCTTCGCGACTGCCGGCAGCCGCTTCCTCTCGCAAGAACTCAACGGTCCTCAATGCGCTGATTTTCTCCACTGCGGCCGTAGCAAGAAACTGCTCCGGCGAAACTCCATCACGCGCGGACAGCTCTTCCACCTCACGCCGAACCGAATCGGGAATCTCCACTGTGTATACGCTCATGATTCAATACGAAATAATCGCAAAAACTGACCTGGTGTCACGACTTGAATTCCAAATGCTTTGTCCACACCGGCGAAATCTCGCGCATTGAATGTGACGATATGGGAGGCTCGACCGCACACGGCCAACTGCAGGATCATATCATCATCAGCATCGGCAAGCCATGGCCTCCATAGGAAGTGTATTTCACGATGCTCGCAGAGACCCGCAAACCGACGCACAAGACCCAGCATTCGATCCCTTGATACGTCAGGCGGCAAATGATCGGCAGACATCAAGATCTCCCATAACTCGAGTTAGAGCGGAACTGAAAGCAATGGCGTTATTCGCCCCGCCCCGACAAGATGCAACAACCGATTCGACGCGCCCTTCGAAGACCAGACAGCCGCGCGCAACACGTTTGTGTCAAACACCGCGCGAGCACCGTCCACAAAAGGATCCCTTCCTTTTCAATCCGTCCTTCATTCGCCTCTTTCCGTCCGGGTCGTTTGAACCAAGTCGCTGCGAATAATCGCGGCAATCAACGCAGAATACGTTCCACCCGCCTTCTGCGATTCGCGATGAATCTCATGCAGAGCCGGCGCGTCCTCGGGACCCAGCGGTCGACCGAGCGCGAACTGGGCCAACTTCCAGGCGAGCGTCTGGCGCACCCGGTCGCTGCCGGCCAGGAAATCCATGAACTCCGCGGTCGCCCGGTAATCGACCGCCTTGGCGGCTCCGGGGAACAGGATGTTTCCGTCCTCGCGCAGCTTGTTGCCGTGTTCATCGTTCTCGTGCCAGGAGCCCAGACCGTCGAATTTTTCCAGGGCGAAGGCCAACGGCTCAAACTTGGCATGGCAACCGCCGCAGGATTTGTTCTGGATCCGCCCCTCCGCAATCTTCCGCTGGGAAAGTCCGGGCTTGGTCGGAACCGGGGTCACGTCGAGTCCCGGCGGCGGGTCTTTCACCACGCCGCGCAGCACATCATGCATGACAAACAACCCGCGCGTGACCATCGACGCCTCGTCGCCGCCAACCGACAGCACGCTCCCTTGTGTGAGAACCCCGCCGCGCCCCGGGACGTCGGAAACATCGTAGCGAACCAGCTCCGCGCCGTCCCCTTGGGCAGCCAAGCCGTAATGCCGCGCCAGACGCGGCGTAAGAAAGGCCACCTGCGCGTTGAACAATTCTGAAAGGGGCTTCTGCTGCTTCCAGACCACCTCCTTGAAGTAGGCGAGCGTCTCCCGGCGCATATCCTCGGCCAGCGCGGGATCCCAGTTGGGAAATTTATTCGGATTGGGCCGTAAATTGGCGAGACGCCCGAGATTCAACCACTCCGACGCAAACTCCAACGACCGGTCCACCGCCCGCGGATCCGCCAGCATGCGTTCCAACTGCGCGCCCAGATTCTCTTCCACAAACAAATCCCCGTTCTCACCGGCCCGCATCAACTCCTCGTCCGGCGGCGCGCCCCAGACGATGTAACTCATTCGGTTGGCAAGCTCGTGCCCGCTCACCGGCCAGAAGCCGCCATCTCCCTTCTGCGTTTCCATCCGATAGATGAACCGAGGCGATTGCAACATCGCCTCGATCACATAGCGCGTCGCTTCCTCAAAACTTCCACCCGCCCCCGCCACGGACGTCGAGATGCCGCGATAGGCGACAATCTCATGTTCCTCCAACGGCCCGCGCAGCAACCACCTCCCCATCCGCTCGATCAACGCCCGGTTGTCTTTGTCGATGAGCTTGCGACTGGAGTGAAAACGCTTGGCGAACTTGAGCACGTCCATCCGATCCACGATGAGCCCCGCCAACTGCGCGTAAGCCTCCACGTGCTTCAGGTCCACGTTGAGATTGTAGGCGGTGTTGCTGAACCCGTCCGCGCGCAACTCCCGGGGCAGCGCCTCCCGCGCCTCCTTCGCGATGTCCACGCCCGTCGCCGCCTTGACGGTGCGAATGTACTCCGAATTCGTCAACCGCCGCAGCCAGTTCTGGTGCGCTTGATCAGAACCATGCGCGTAGGTCGCAGGATCAATGAAATCCAGGGTCCACTTGGCTCCGGAGTCGATCCAGCGCTTCAGCAACGCCTTTTCCTCATTCGACAAGGGGTCGCGATCCTCCGGCATCTCGTTCGACTCCACAACCTGCCACAGGACGCTTCCAGCATGCTTGCCCGGCTTCAACAAGGCTCCATCGTCCCAGGCCAACGCGGCCGCCTTGTGGGCCAGGTCCAGTTTGCCTTTGCGGTTGCTGGCGTCATGGCATTCCAGGCAATGCTTCGCCAACAACGGCGCAATTTTCGTATTGAACAGTCGCGCTTCGGCCGAAACCTCGCCCTTGGCCGCTTGAGGCCCCGGCTTCGCCGAGACGCCCGCCTTGAAATTCTGGACCACCTCCCGCTCCAACAGGTCGCGGCTGTAGATGGCCACCATGTGAAACGTCCCCTTCCACTGCCGGTCACCGCTGATCTCATTGCCGAGTCCAAGCCGGAATTGTCCATGCCAGTTGTCCGTCCCGCCGCCAATGCGCCCTTCCTTCACCGGCCTCCCATCGAGGTAAATCCGCGCCCTGCCCGAGCGGTCGCGCGTGTAGACCACGTGCGTCAACTTTGCTTTCAGGCTCCGTCCCGGCGAACCCAGGGAGGGAATCCCGTTGCCGCTCGTGCCGACCGTGCGCAAACGAAAGTCATACCTGTCCCCTTCCTGCCCCAGGGTGAAGTTCCGTTCACTCCCATTGCGCGAGAGCGTGACCATACGGGCAGGCCCCTTCTGCCTCGCATCCGCCGGCCGAATCCAGGCCTCGACCGTGATCTCGCCCGACCTGCGAATCGCCTCGATGAGACGAGCCGGCGGTTTCGCCGAGCGGGCCATCGCCGCGCCGCGAATCTCCAGCGAGCCTTGCGAACGCCGCACCCCGGCCGGATTCGTGATCCGCAGATTGATGGGCTCCCCCGCACCCGAGGTGTCTTTCACGACCGCCCCGGATGACTCCTGAAATTCATAGAACACCTGCAGCCCGCCGCCCGCGCGCTGGGCGGCTTGCGCGGAGAGAACAATCAAGGAAGCCAGAAGAACTGGAACGCCCGGACGAAAAAACGAAAAGGTATGAATCTTCATGCGCAAGGAGCTTGGCCAACGCCGACATCCATATCACGCCACAAGCAGGCATGACAACCTCGAGGAAGGACCAACCTGTTCGCAGGCTGCAAACCGCCGCCTTGCCCATCCGCCGCCAACCGCGCAGCATGCCCGACCGCCATGCCGCTCAAGCACATCCTCATCCGCTGCCTGCTGATCTCGTCTCTCCTCAGCGCCTGCCGAACCGCCCTCGCGGCCAATGCCCGACAAGCCGAACGCCTCGACCGCGGCGTTGTCGCCCTGCGACTCGGGAATGGCGGCATCTTTGTCGGGTGGCGCCTGCTGGCAACGGATCCAGAAGAAACGTCATTCAACATCTACCGAAACGCGCCGAACAAACCCGCGATTCGCCTGAACCCCGCCCCCATCACGGGCGCGACCCATTTCATCGACGCCAGTCCGCCCAATCAGGACGACCGCCTCACCTATTTCATCCGCCCCGTCATTGGCGGCCGCGAACAGGAATCGAACGGATCGTTCCGCCTCGCGCCCCATTCCGCGCCCTACCTGTCCATTCCGCTGCAAACTCCGGAAGGCTACCGACCCAACGACGCCTCCGTCGGCGACCTGGATGGCGACGGCCAATACGAGATCGTCCTGCACCAGGCCGGACGCGGCAACGACAACTCCCGCCCCGGTTTCACTGACCCGCCAATCCTGGAAGCCTACCAACTCGACGGAACCTTCCTGTGGCGGATCAACCTGGGAAGAAACATTCGCGAAGGCGCGCACTACACCCAATTCATGGTCTACGATCTCGACGGCGACGGTCGCGCGGAAGTCGCCTGCAAAACCGCTGATGGATCCATCGACGGAAACGGACGCCCCATCGGGAATCCCAATGCCGACTGGCGCAGCCAAACGGGCAGAACTCAGGGTAAGATCCTGAAAGGCCCCGAATTCCTGACCGTATTTGACGGCTTGACCGGAGGCGCGCTGGCGACGAACCGCTACATTCCGGGACGCGGCAATATCAAATCCTGGGGCGACGACTATGGCAATCGTTGCGACCGCTTTCTCGCCTGCATCGCCTACCTCGACGGCGCGCGCCCCAGCCTCGTCATGGCTCGCGGCTACTACACCCGAACCGTGCTGGCCGCATGGGATTGGCGAAACGGAAAGCTCGCCCAACGCTGGGTGTTCGACACCGACGACGGGACGCCCGGCAACCGCGCCTACCGCGGCCAAGGCAACCACAGCATTGCCGTGGCGGATGTCGATGGAGACGGACGCGATGAAATCGTTTACGGCTCCTGTGTCATCGACGACGACGGCACGGGCCTCTACTCCACCGGACTCGGTCACGGCGACGCCATGCATGTGACCGACATAGATCCGCAACGCCCCGGACTCGAAGTATTCAAGGCCAACGGAGACGGCCCCAGCGAGGCCGGGATAGAGCTCCGCGACGCGCGAACCGGCGAACGCCTGTTCGGCAGGCGATCAACCGGTCGGGGCGGTGTCGTCCGCGCCTGCGCCCTCGACATTGACCCGCGCCATGCTGGACTGGAACTCTGGGGCAAGGGCCGCGGCGTCGAAGGCCTGTTCAACGCGCGGGGTAAACTGATATCAAGATCCGCCCCCCGCAGTTGCAACATGGGCGTCTGGTGGGACGGCGACCTGCTGCGCGAACTCCTCGACGGAACCCGCGTCTACAAGTGGGACCACGTCAACGCCGAGCAACACACGATACTGAACACCGGCGACTTCGACTGCGTCCGCGTCAACGGCTCCAAGTCCAACCCCTCGCTCTGCGCCGATATCCTCGGAGACTGGCGCGAGGAGATCATCTGGCCCACCCGCGACGGCCAGGAGCTGCGCATCTTCACCACCACAACTCCGACCCAACACCGCCTGCCGACATTGATGCACGATCACGTCTACCGCCTTGGCGTGGCCTGGCAGAACGTCGGTTACAACCAACCCGCGCATCCGGGTTTCTTTCTCGGAGCCCCAAGCCCTTGAACATCCCGTGAGACCTTCAGCAACCTGGCATCCGAAATGAAACGCGCCTGCGGCTTGATCTGTTCACTGCTGACCGCCTTCGCCGCGTTCGCGGAGAAGCCCTTCGAACTGCGCTTCGTCGACGCCGACACCGGACGCGGCATCCCGCTGGTCGAGGCCTGGACGGTCAATGACATCCCCTACGTTTCCGACAGCCACGGACGCATTGCCTTCGATGAGCCGGGACTGCTCGGCCGGCGCGTCTTCTTCAAACTGCGCAGTCACGGATACGAGATTCCCAAGGACGGATTCGGAATCGCCGGCGTGCGGGTCCGTGCCAGCCCGGGCAAACGCGCCGAGTTCCGCCTCCAGCGCATCAACCTTGCAGAACGCCTCTATCGCATCACCGGCCAGGGCATCTACGCCGACAGCGCGCGACTCGGCCAGCCAACGCCCGTCCAACACCCGCTGCTGAATGCGGAAGTCGTCGGACAAGACTCGACCCAGGCCGTCGTCTACCGCGGCGCGATTCGCTGGTTCTGGGGGGACACGTCACGCGCGTCCTATCCGCTCGGACAATTCCAGACCGCCGGAGCCGTTTCCGAACTGCCATCCCAAGGCGGGCTCGATCCGGCCGTCGGCGTCGACCTCGACTATTTTGTGAACCAGGAAGGTTTCTCCCGTCCCATGGCGCCAATGAAGGAGGGAGGTCTGGTCTGGATCGACGGCGTTTGCGTTGTCCGGGACCAGGAAGGCGACGAGTCCCTGATCGCCCACTTCTCCCGTCGCAAGAACCTCGCGGTGGAACATGAACACGGACTGCTTCGCTACGACGACACGAACGACATCTTCGTCCGGGCCGCAACCTTGCAACCGGGAACCGGGGCCCTTCATCCCCGAGGCCAGGCCACACGGCAGGGCGATCATGTCTACTTTGCAGCGCCCTTTGCCACCGTGCGCGCTCCGGCAACCACCGATGGCATCCTGAATCCCAACGCCTACGAAGCCCTGACCCTGACCACGAATGACGCCGGGCGCGTCGCCTATGCCTGGAAACACAATGCGACGCCCATCGATCAGGAGAGCGAAGCGGAACGCCTCCGACTGGCTCCGGACAGGCAACCCGCCCCCCTGCTGCAACTACATGACGCCAAGACTGGAAAAGCCATCCGCGCTCACGCCGGCTCCATCCGCTGGAACGCGCATCGCAACCGCTGGATCCTGGTGATTGTCGAACAATACGGGACGTCCTTTCTCGGCGAAGTGTGGTATGCGGAGGCCCCCGACCTCATCGGCCCCTGGGGCCCCGCAGTGAAGATCGTGACTCACGAGAAATACTCCTTCTACAACCCGGTTCATCACGCGTTCTTCGACCGGGAAGACGGACGTTTCATCCACTTCGAAGGCACTTACACCAGGACGTTCTCCGGCAATGACGTCGCGACGCCCCGATACGACTACAACCAGATCATGTACCGCCTGGACCTGAACGACCCACGCCTCGAACCGGCTCGATCGAACAAGTGACCGTCCGCCCTACCTGTCCGGCCCAAACGTCTTCTCGTGTTCGTCACGCGTGACAAAGCCATCCTGGTTCCGGTCCATGCGGTCATAAAGCCCCTGCCCGCCCGGAAACTCCCCCCGTGACAGCTTCCCGTCCTTGTTCCGGTCGTTGCGGGACAGGACTTGATCGAAGGTAAGGCGGCCCTTTTGACGATTCGGCCGACCGCGCTGCGCGCCCTGCTGTTCCTCTTCCGAGGCGGCGCTTTCCGTAGCCGCCGCTTTCGGCGCTCCAACTTTACCGTGCTTCAACTTGTCGTCGAAAAACTGGCGGACCATGCCCTCGATCTCCGGAGCGCCGAAGCCGGGACGTCCGTGCCCCGCGCCCTGAATGGTGTGGAAGCGCACATCGCGACCCGCCTTCTTCAACGCCTCGTAGAGCAAACGGCTCTGATTCAGCGGAACGGTGCGGTCTGCATCCCCATGCACGATCAGAAAGGGAGGATCGTCCCGGGACACATACTCGATCGGATTCACCCGTCTTGCCTTCTCCTCGTTTTCCAATACCGCGCCGCCGATCAGCTTCGCTTCCGGCGATTTCGCCGAAGCGTGACTTTCATAACGAGGCGTGGTCACAAAGACCTTGAAGTCCGTGGGGCCATAGTAGTCGCAGACCGCCTGAACGCGGCTCGATTGCTCAAGGTTGCCGCCGACATCAAACGCCTTCACATCACCGCTCGTTCCAAGCAACGCGACCAGATGACCACCCGCCGAACTGCCCCAGACGCCAATGCGCTCCGGATCGACCCCATACTTGCCGGCTCGGGCCCGCAACCAACGAATGGCCGCCTTGCAATCTTGAATCTGGGCGGGAAAGACCGCATGCCCGCTAAGGCGATAATTGATCGACGCCACGGCGTAACCGCGCTGCAGATAGCCTTTGCGCAAGGGCGGACAGCCGTCCTTGCTGCCGTTCTGCCAACCGCCGCCATGCACCCAGACGATCAGCGGCAACGGACCTTTCGCCTCTTCGGGCAAATAGAGATCGAGCCGGTGACGCTCGTGCCCGCCCGGGATGTATTCCAGATTCCGATGCGCGACAACATCGTCCAGGGCGCCCCGCGATCGAACCGGCTGCGCCAGCGCCCCGGCGCCGACGCAGCCGAACGCCATCGCCGCCGCCACCCATCCAACAAAAGTCATTTTCATCATTATGGTCCCTTGGCCGCTGACCCGAGACGCCGCGCCGCCCACCGAAAAGAATGCGAAACCAGGTCGCCCGTCAATTCCCCATCACCGGCAGCCGAAAACACGCCGCCTCTTTGTCGTTGCGCACCAGCAGGTATTCCCCCGCCAATGCCGGCGGATTCCAGGTCTTGCTGGTCAGGGCGGTGAAGCGCGTCAGTTCCATCTGCTTCTCCGGGTTCGGATCAAACAGGATGACGTCGCCGGCCTCAGCCATCAGGAGCAGGACGCCGCCGACCAGGAGGAGTTGCCCGTGACCAAAACGTTTCCCCTTCCAGGCGCGACGCCCGCCATCCAGATTCACACAGGCCAGCGCCCCGTCGTCGAGTCCGTATATGTGATCTCCCTGCCGGATCAAATTGGCGAACTTCGCCTTCATCGCCATGGTCTTCCACACCCGCTCCGCGGAGAATGTCCCGTCGTCCTGTTTCAAGACCTCCAACATCGCCGCTCCGGTCCCGTAGCCGCTGGACACAAAGACCTCGGAATCGGAAACAGCCATCGGGAGACTGACGTGGGGGTGCCCCTGTTTCCACGGGTAATCCCACAAGACCTTGCCGTCGGAAGCGTCATGGCCCGCGATGCCTTCGGCTCCGAACATGAGGACCTGCTTCACGCCGCCCAGCGTAGCCAGGACCGGGGAACTCCAGTTGGCTCCATTGCCGCCGCCCGACCAAACGCGATTCCCGCTTTGCTTGTCGTAGGCGACCAGTGAACGCAGCCCGCCGCCGCCCGGGTTCACGATCACAACCTCATCCAGGATCAATGGCGATCCGGCCACGCCCCACTCCGGCAGCGTCGCCGCGTTGTCGTCCAGAATGTTGACCGACCAAACCCGCTCGCCCGTCGCCAGCTTCAAACAGTTCAGGATCCCGGTCGCGCCCTGCGCATAAACCCGATCCCCATCGATTGTCGCCGTCGCGCGCGGCCCCAGCCCGCCCAGGACAGTAAAATAGCGCGCCTCGTCCGTATGCGACCAGATGACCGCGCCGGACAACAGGTCATAACATACGACCGCCTCCAGATCACCCCGTTGTTCCTGCGTGATCGCATGACGCCCCTTGACCGAGAACCCGGACCATCCGGCGCCCACCTCTCGGCGCCAAAGTTCCTCCGGCGGCTGCGCCTGCCAATCTGTCGCCAGCCTGGGCCCGGACAGTTTTCCATCGCGATTCGGACCAAAGAACTGCACAAAGTCACCGCCGCCATCAACCGGCTCCGCTGCGGTTCCATTGTTGGCAAGGCGCCGCTCGGCTTCCGGAGCCGCCAACTCATCCTTCACAAACCGGAATCCAATGATTGGAACCAGGTCGCCCGACGTGCCCTTGATTTCAAACAGGCCGAAACCCACGACCAGAGCAACGACCAGGCCGACGAGTCCGACGCCCCGAGGCTTGGCCGGTAATCGTGAGAAGAGGACAAGCCAAAGCAACGCCAGCGCAAGGGCGAGCAACGCCACCGCCATGCAGGCCATCACGCCCTCCTGGCGATTCGCTTCACTGCCGGCGATAATGGCGATCATCGCAATGACCGCGGTGATCACGATGACGATCAACGGCCACCAGCGGACAGGTTTCTGTTCCGCCGCATTCGCAGGTGTATTCGGAGACTTCGTTTCTTCAGCCATGGCGCCCTCGGCCCGTGTGCGTCACGGAAGATACGCGAAGCCCCTCTCCCGGCAACCATCAAGGAGCGATCCCTGTCGGCGCGGGCCTAGGCGTCCTCGCCTGCGGGTTCATCGGACGTCCCCGCCCGCTTCTTCGAGACTGGCAGCGAGACGCCGCCGGAACCCGTAGTCGGGACGACTGCGCCAGGCTGCCAACGCGCCCCCGCGCCTCCCTCAAACATTCCGTTGTCGTCCTCCAGCCGATTCAGATAATCTCAGCCCAATGCGCTTTCTCTTGCGGACTTTCACATTCCTGCCTGCCGCCTTGATTCTCGCGTGCCCCAGCGCCGCATCGGCTGCCGACCGCGCATCAGAGTTCACCAACACGATCCGTCCGGCTTTGATGGAACTCTGCTGGGACTGCCACGACCCCGAGGATTCCAAGGGCAACGTCGTCTTCCTCGACGCGACGACCGTCTCCGGCATCTCCAAACACCGCGCGACCTGGCGCAGCGTCGCAGCCCAGTTGCGCAACCGCACCATGCCGCCGACGAAGAAGCCCCAACCCACCGAAGAGCTCCGCATGCAGCTTGCGGACTGGATCGACGCACACCTCCGCGACACCGCCTGCGAGCAGGGCCCCTACGCCGGATACGTCACCGCGCGCCGAATGAACCGCCTCGAATTCGACAACACCATTCGCGACCTCTTCGGCGTGAAGCTGCAGTTCTCGGAAACCTTCCCCGGCGACAGCGGCGGCGGCGAGGGCTTCGACAACAACGGAGAGTCTCTCTTCCTCCCTCCCATGCTCATGGAACGCTACGTGGAGGCCGCGCAACAGATCGTCGACGCCGCCATCGTCTCGCCGCCCGTTTCCGAGCGGATCAACGCGGGGAAGATGCTCCCTGCCGGCAAGCCTGGAATCGAAGAGGATGCATCGCGCAAATTGGAACCCGGCCAGGAACTTGCCGCGCTCGTGCCGATCTACGTCGAGGGCGACTATGAGATCACGGTCGGCGTCCAACCGCTCAAGCAGGGCGCCGCACAATTGACTGTCAGCGTCGATGGCATACCCGCCAAGCGCGTCAGCTTCGCCCCGCGAAGAAACGACATCGATCGCCCCGACTACAAGGAAGCAGACCTTCGACTGACCCGGGGCGTCCACTCCATCTCGGTGCGTGCTGACAAGAAATCAAGCGTCGATCTGCTGGGCATTCAAGTGGAGCAACAACGGGTCGAGCCTTCGCCCGGCAAGTTGATCGCCCACCAACGACTGCTCGGCGTGGAGCCCGGAAAGACGCCGCTCAATCCACGAGGGGCCGCCCGGCAAATCTTGCGACGCTTCACCCCCCTGGCTTTCCGACGGCCTGTCGAGTCTCGGGAGTTGAATCCGTTCCTCGCCCTTTACGATCGCTCGGCCGAACGCGGCGATCCTTTCGAGGAGCGCATGAAGTTGGCTCTCAAGGGCATTCTCTTGTCGCCCGACTTTCTCTTCCGGCTGGAAACGGAGCCCACGAGCGAGTCCATCCAACCGATCTCGGACCACGAACTCGCCTCGCGCCTTTCCTACTTCCTTTGGTCCACCATGCCCGATGCGGAACTGCGCGCGCTGGCCGATCGCGGCGAATTGAACACCCCGGAAACATTGACCCGGCAGGTCGAACGCATGCTTCAGGATCCCAAGGCCCAGGTCTTCGCCCAGACCTTCATCGGCCAATGGCTGGGAACCAAGGACGTCGGCGGCCGCGTCGCCCCGACCCAGAACTCAATCCAACACTACTACACGCCCGAGGTCGCCGCCGACATGCGGCGCGAGGTCGTCCTCCTCTTCGAACATCTGCTGCGCGAAGACCGCAGCCTCCTGGAGTTGATCGACGCCGACTACACCTTCCTCTCCGGGCGTCTGGCCACGTTCTATCAGCTGGACACCGGTGTGGAATTGGACAAGAACGAGTTTCAGAAGGTGGCCTTGAAGGACAAGCGCCGCGGCGGCTTGATGACCTCCGGCGCCGTATTGGCATTGACCTCGCATTTCAAGAAGACCAGCCCCGTGCTGCGCGGGGCCTGGGTGTTCGACACGCTGCTGGGAACGCCCGTCCCCGCCCCGCCCCCCGATGTCCCGGAACTGCGCTCCAAGGACAAGAAGGGAAAGAAACTCACCATCCGCCAGCAACTCGCCGCTCATCGGGACCAACCCGCCTGTCTCGCCTGCCACAACCTGATCGACCCCATCGGCTTCGGCCTCGAGAACTACGACTTCCTCGGCCGCTGGCGCGACAAGATCGACGGCAAACCCGTGAACGCCTTTGGAAAACTGCCCAGCGGGGAATCATTTACCGGCCCCGCAGAGTTGAAGAAAACCATGCTCGCCAAGAAAGAGGAATTCACCCGCAACCTCAGCCGCAAGTTGTTGGGTTATGCCTTGGGACGCGGCCTCGACGACCGGGATGAATGCACGATCTCCCAACTGACGGAACGCCTCGCCTCAAATGATTTCAAAGCGCAGACCCTGATCAGGGAGATTGTGTTGAGCGCGCCGTTCCGAAACCGGCAGACGGTGAAGGAAGAGGCAGAGTGAGACGGAGGCGGCAACCGCAATGACGCCTCCCCCCGGGGTCACGGCAAGGGAATGCCGACGCTCCTTGATCTAAGGCCGCTCCTTGCGGAACAGCGATTTCCAGAAATCCGCAACGGTCTCCTCCGCCAGATCCTTGAACTCGCCCGCGTCGAAAAAGGAACCGCCGCAGACCGCGCACTCCTCGAACCAGATGTGCGGCTGCCTCGGATCCGAGAGACGAATCATCGGCGCGCCACAGCGCGGACACTTGATCCGATCCACCCGATTATAGAGCTTTCCCGTGTCGACGTCGCCATCGTCAATTGCTCCGATGCCCTCCTTCTCAAGCAGGTCCTTCTTTTCATACTCATCGAACCAGAATCCCTTGCAGTTCGAGCAACGATCAACCTCGATATCGTAGTAGGTTTCCTGCTTCATCTCGGCGGAACACTTTGGACAATTCATGACAGGAAACGTAGGCGGCGCCTCCTCGCCGCACAAGTATTCGAATGGCCGGTGTTTGTAATGTTGAGGCGGCCGGATTCGGACGAGCGCCCCCGTCAACTCTGCGGCAGTTCCTCGACATCGATGTGTTCAAACCGCCTCGCCTGATACCAACGCATCGCAAACAGATCCGCGATGCCCCGCCAAGCGCGGTTGCCAATGCCATACTTCGAGACGCCGGCGACCCGAGCCCGGTGACTGACCGGAATCTCCAGTGTCTTGAACCCGCCATTCTGCACGATGATCGGCAGGAAACGATGCAGCCCATTGAAGGGAAACACCCCCTCCAACGAAGCCCGCTTGAAGACGCGCATCGCGCAACCCGTGTCCTCGAAATCCGCATCCAACACGAACTGACGGACCTTGCGGGCAATCAGCGACGAAACGATCCGCACAAAACTGTCCTGCCGATTCAACCGCTTGCCGCAGACAAAATCGAACGCCTCCAACTCGCGCATCATCCGCGGAATGTCGGCCGGGTCGTTCTGCAGATCGCCGTCCAACGTGGCGATGAGTTCGGAATCCGTGGACTGAATCCCCGTCCAGAGCGCGGCGCTCTGCCCGGAATTCTGCCGGTGCCGAAAACCCCGGACCTTCTTCAACTTGGCGCGCGCCTCCTCGATCCGCTCCCAGGTGCGGTCGGAACTCGCGTCGTCGACAAACGCAACCTCAAACCGACAGCGCGTTCCTTTCATCGCCGCAAGCGTCTGTTCCGCCAAGGGAAGAACATTGTCCTCCTCGTTATACACGGGAACGATGATGGAGAGTTTGACTGGCACGCCGCCAGCATAGCCCGCTTTCCCTCCGAATAAATCATTTTTCCAAGGCGTCGTTTCTGCCATCTTCATTCCTCTCACACGCCTCCCGATGAAATACCGCTTTCTACTGCCGCTTGCGCTGCTCACTCTGGGACCGACCTCCGGTTCCGCCGCCGAAAAGACCCCGCCACCGCACGCCCCGGCGCTGGCCGATTGGGTCGAACCCGATTTCCCCTTCTTCTCTTCCGTCGTCGATGCGAGGAAAGCCGCCGCGGCCCTGCCCACGGACAACCTCACCCCGCGCGGCCTCATCCTGAATCTGGGCCACGACTGCTGGGCATGTTTCGACACCGACCTGCTGCGCGTCTCCGCCATCTGGCGCGGTCCGGGCGTCACTCCGGACGCGCTGGCCCCAAAATCCCATCTTCCCGGGGGAACCAAGACCCGGGGCGGCCAGTCAATCCTTCCCAAACCAAAGGGGCGCGTCTGGTTCGCCAATGGCATCTATCCCGGTTGGCAGAAAGGATCGAGTGTCTCACTGGACGATCCACGGACACCGGCCCCGAGCGCCGAGGAAGTCGGACGCGGGCCCCTCCCCGACAGGCTCGGCCGCTTCGAGGCCCTTCGCCTCACCGACCACGGCGCCGTGCTGGAATACCGGATTCATGCCGTCGCCATTCGCGATTGGACGACCTCGGAACTGCGCGACGACAACGCTCTCATTCGCCGCACGCTGGAGATCGCGCCTTCCGCCTCAGACCTGACCCTCGTCCTCGGCCGGGCGAATGACTGCGATGTCGCGCTCGGTCAGTCGCCCGAAACCAAGCTCATCCGGTTGCGAAACCAGGATGGACTCTGGACCGTTCACGTTCCGCCACACAAACGCGCCCAGCGAATCGCGGTGACTTTTTCCGAGCGGGGCCCGGCTATCGCTTCCCAACCCGACGCCATCCCCTCCACACCCGCCAAACGACGCTGGCCCCAGACCGTGACGACCCGGGCCCAACTCTCCCAGGCCAGAAAAGCCTACGTGGTCGACAATATCAACCTGCCGTTCAACAACCCTTGGAAGAGAATCGTCCGCCCCGGCGACATCCAGTTTTTATCGGACGGCACGGGCGTCATGGTCACGGTGGACGGCGATGTCTGGAGAATCCGCGGCTTGCGCGACTCGTTGGACAAGATCCGTTGGAATCGCTTCGCCTCCGGTCTCCACGAACCCATGACGGTCGCCATTCGCAACGACCAGATCCACGTCTTCGACAAGAACGGCATCTGGCGATTGCTTGACACCAATGACGACGGCGAGGCGGACCTGCATGAACTTTTCTCCAATGCCTTTGCCCAGACCGCGGACATGCGGGAGTTCCCCGCCACCATCCGACTGGCTCCCAAAGGCGAGTTCGTGATCGCCAAGGGCGGCCAACAGGCGGCCACCTTGGGCAAGCACAACGGCAGCGTCCTGCGAATCTCCGCGGACGGACGAGTGGCCTCCGTTCTTGGCTACGGTTTTCGCCAACCCGCCATCGGCGTGAACCCGCGCACCGGGCTCGTCACCGCCGGCGACCAGGAGGGCAACTACATTCCCTCATCACCGCTCCATATCGTCCGCGACGGCCAATTCTATGGCTTCCTTTCCGAGGGACTCCACGAACGCGAAAAATATCCCGCTCCGCCCGCAGATCCACTCACGTGGATCCCGCACTCGGTCAACGCCTCGGCCATTTCCCAGGTGTGGTTGTATGGCGCCAGGATGGGCCCCTTGAACGACTCCATGGTCCACATCGGCTTCAACCGCCCCGAGCTCTTCAGCGTGATTCTGAACAAGCGGGAGAAGCAGCCCCAGGCCTCCCTCGTGAGCGTCACCCAGGACTTCCTGTTCCCCCCGCTGAACGGCTCCGTCAATCCGGCCGATGGCCAACTCTACATCGCCGGTTTCCAGATCGCCGGCTGGGGCAACCTGCTCAACGCCATCACCGGCATGGGGCGCGTGCGCCATACCGGCCTGCCTTCCGGCCTGCCGCGCGAGATCGTTCCCATGGACAAGGGCGTCCTGTTGCGCTTCCACGAGAAAATCGATCCCGCCGTCGCCCGCGATCCCGCCAATTACTCACTCGCCAGCTGGCACTATCAGCGGACCTACAAATACGGATCGGCCCAATACAACGACGCGAACAAGCCCGGAATCGACTGGATCACCCCCAGCAGCGCCTACCTTTCCCAGGATGGCCGCAGCGTCTTTGTCGGCGTTCCCGGAATGAAGCCGGTCATGCAACTGCGCATCGGCTGGTCATTGAAGACCGCCAAGGGCCACGAGTTCGAGAACAACGCCTACACCACTCCCTACGCCCTGTCCAAGTTCGCGCCCACGGCCGAGGGTTTCGACAACGTTGAAGTCGACCTGACTCCGCGTCTCGCCGCCACGCGCAAGGAGGGGCCTGTCACGGTGGCCGAAGGGCGCCGCCTTTACAAACTCATGGGCTGCGTGGCCTGCCATTCGGTCAACGGCGACGACATCGCCAAGGTCGGCCCCACCTGGATGGGGCTGTTCAACAGCGAACGCCCGGTCATCATTGACAAGAAAAAGAAGAAGGCGGTCGCCGACAAGGCCTACCTGCGCGAGTCCATCCTCGACCCGCTCGCCAAGATCGTGAACGGCTACCAACGCGGCGAATACGCCATGCCCAGCTACGCCGGCGTCGTCACCGACGACCAGGTCGACGCCCTGCTGCTCTACATCGAGGCCGTCAAGGACGGCGACCCTGAAGCGCAGACCACTACCGGCGAGAAACCGGAAGACCCTTCGTCGTTCGAATAGGAGACCCGCGCCGCTCGCCAACCAACTCAACTTCCGGGCGCGACGACCGACACAAACCCGTCGATTTCCCCGGCGATGCCTTCTTGATCACGCAGCCCCGCCTTCCACGCGTCCATGCCATCGCCTCCGACCGCCCCGACCAACATTCCAAGAATCATGCCACGGTGAACGTTGTCGCCGCCGAGATTCGCGTTCGCCAACAGGGATTCCCCCAAGTCGAATTCATGCCTGCCGACCAGGCTTAACAAGAGCGGCAGCCCATGTTCCGAATAACAGGCGGTGGAAAGCCGACGGCAGACATCGTCATCGCTGGCATGCTCCGCCAGGAACTGTTCGATATCGAAGGATTCCGCGCACAGTTCGTTGTGCAATTGCCAGATCTCATCCGCCGGAATGTTTCCCGGCCCGCCGCGCTGCCGATAGATCTCGCGCAACCCCTCCCCGGTCACCTTGGGAAGTCGCAGGTGATTTGAATGCGTGCGCAGGATCCGGGCGGGATCGGAGCCCTTGAGGAGGCCATGCAACAGGGGAACCAGCACAATCAAGGCGCTGGCCACTGCCTCCGACCGATGTGTCAGATTCTGGTGCTCCACCGCCACTCCGAATCCCTGGCACGCGCCGGCCGCCGTCAATGAGGCAACCAGGGGCCGAATAACGCCGCCCAGCGATCCGATGGAGAAATCGTCGCGCTGAAAGGCCGCGCACAATCGGGGCTCCCTCCCGCGAGAATAGTTCTCAAACCAACGCCGCAGGTAGGACTCCAGGTAGGCGTCACGATTGGTTCCGGGCGTGGTCATGAACGAAACAAAATCCGCGAGAAAGGCGTCGGGATCGTAGCGCCTCTCGCGAATCACCGAACGCATCAACACCCGGACCAGATGAGCTCCCAATGTATTGTCGCCCGCTTTCAGATCATGGTGGTAGTGGAACCGGGTCGTTTCGTCGCTGTCCGACTGGGAAGATTGGCCGGATGCCGGTCGATCGCCCGTATCGTAGAAGCGCGCGTGCTCGTGCAGGATATCGACAGAACGGCCATGCCGGCGGGCCGCGTCACTGTCCGGCCGGTAAGCCACGCCTGACATGAAGCTTTCCGGATGCGCAGCCGGCGCATCCATAAACCCGGTCACCCCGCCGGCGAAAACCTTCCGAATGTTCTCCCGGTCGTAGAACCAATGCGCCGGCATGGCCAGCGCGTCGCCGATGAACAGGCCCCACAAGGCGCCGCGCATCCTGCGCGCGGGTTCCATCTGTGATTGATCCAGTTGTTTCACGTCCCGAACCATAGCGCTCCGCGGTCCCAACGAACATTCTCCAACATTGACCAATCTCACCGACCGCCCTATCAACTCAACGGTGCGCCGCCGTTGCGTTCAATTCATTCTTGTCCTGCCGTTGATTGTCGCGGTCGGCCTCCCGTGGGTCGCCCTGCAATCCGCGGCTTGGGTGGGCATGCTGACCGACTATGCGCGAACCCTCTCGCTATCCGAGGCCGCCGCTCGAACTTTCGACGGCGACGCTCCCTGCAAACTCTGCGTGGCAGCCGCCCAAGGCCAATCTTCCGAGGATGAGCCGGGGTCCGCAAGCGCCGGCGTTCGCTTGGAGGGGATGCCCGAGGACGCCTCCGTGTTCCTTGCGTCTCCGGTCGTGTCGGAGCCTCGACGCCTGACCGTGTTTCCCGATTCCCCGGGAACCTCTCCGCCCAATCCGCCCCCGCCCGAATTCGGCTGATTCTTCTTTCGGCAGGCGGCTCCTTGCCCAACCTCCCGCCCTCAACCGGACGGAAGCCGACGCGCATACCGCGTCGCGACCTTTCGCCCCCACAAGCGCCGCGCGAATCTCGTATTCGCCGTTTCAATCCACCCATTTCAACCACGACTTTGACATCAGATGAAGAACAGCAAACAGAACTCCAAAACACGATTCGCCGCCCTCTGCGGATTGCTTGTCGCCGCCACTTCCGCAACCGCCCATGACTGGGGCGTCATGGGAGCCCGTCCCGACGGACATGCGCCCATCGGCGTCATGGGCGAACACACCCATCACCAGGGAAGCTGGATGGCCTCCTACCGCTACATGAACATGTTCATGTCCGGCAATCGCAGCGGCTCCGACCAACTCTCCGTGGCGCAGGTCAACGCCAACTACCCAGTCGTCCCCACGGAGATGAGCATGGAGATGCACATGTTCGGCGTGATGTACGCTCCCATCGACCGCGTGACCGTCATGTTGGGCATTCCCTACAAGCGCATCTCCATGGACCACATTGCGCCGGGACCCGGCATTTCCTTCAGCACCGAGGCGCACGGCGTTGGCGATCTCAAGCTGGGGACGTTGACGCGACTCTGGAGCGCGGAAGGGCATGGCGTGCACCTCAACCTGGGTCTCACGGCCCCGACCGGCTCCATCGACAAGACGGACGCCACCCCGGCGGGCGGGCCCAACACGCCCCTGCCCTACCCGATGCAACTGGGATCCGGCACGGTGGATTTCCAACCCGGCATCACCTACAACGGCCAGACCGAGAACTGGTCCTGGGGCAGCCAGGTCTCCGGCAACATCCGGCTCGGCGAGAACGGCAACGACTACACCCTCGGCAACGAACTGAACGCCACCGCCTGGGCCGCGCGCCGAATCTGCGAGTGGAACAGCTTCTCGTTCCGGCTCAACTCCAAGACCTGGGGCAATATCAGCGGGGCCGATTCCCGCCCCGGCTTCCCGGGCGTCGGCTTCGTGCCCACCGCCGATCCCAATCGTCGCGGCGGCTCACGCCTGGACGCACTCGTGGGCATGAATCTCTACGCGCCCAAGGACAGCAAACTCAAGGGGCATCGCCTCGCCATCGAGGGCGGCATGCCCATCGCCCAACACTTGGAAGGTCCACAATTGGAAACCGACTGGATCATCACCGTCGGTTGGCAGTTCAGCTGGTGATCCGATCCAGGCGCGCTCTCATTCGTGCGGGACGGCGGGTTGTCAAACTCCGCCGTCCCAGCGCCATGCGATTAGACGCGGGTGGCGAGGGAGACATGCTGCCTCGTCCCTTCGGGACGTTGATATGGGCTCGACGGAGTCTCTCCCCACCGGCTGTACGAGCCATCCGGCAATAAAGAAGCGCTGTTGGCAGCGGAGTCGTGGGTTGCGCTGGCATGGAATGAAAGGCGCTGAAGCGCGCGACAGCGAATCGAAAAGGCGG
>CAZFLK010000058.1:0-29733 GCA_964519245.1 uncultured Verrucomicrobiota bacterium | reverse complement strand
GACCCGAGACCCGAGACCCGAGACCCGAGACCCGAGACCCGAGACCCGAGACCCGAGACCCGCATCCCGCATCCCGCATCCCGCATCCCGCATGGAGTGGAGATTCTGCTTGTCAAAAATCATGCGGCGCCGAGATTAGGCGGCTCCGTTCTTGGGGGCCTGTAGCTCAGTTGGTTAGAGCGCTTGTTTTACACACAAGATGTCGTCGGTTCGAATCCGGCCGGGCCTACCATTTCCACTTCATGAATATCACTGAAGATCCGATTCCCGAGTTGATCCGAAAGATCGCGGTTCCGGCGAGCGTGGGATTCTTCTTCAGCACGATGTACAATGTGGTGGACACGTGGTGCGCGAAGTTGATCTCGACGGATGCGCAGGCGGCGTTGGCCCTGTCGTTTCCGATCTTTTTCATCATCATCGCGATGGGCACGGGGATTTCGCAGGGATCGACGGCGTTGATCTCCAATGCGCTGGGCGCGAAGGATCATGACCGGGCGCAGTTGTATTCCTTGCAGGCGCTTTCGTTCGGTTGCTTTTTTTCCGTGTTTCTGACGGCGTTCGGGTTGTGGGCGACCCCCTGGATGTTCCGGTATCTGGGAGCCGAGGGCGGCTACCTGCAGATTTCGGTGGACTACATGAATGTCATTCTGGTCGGAACGGTGTTCTTCCTGGCCCAATCGATATTGAACGCGTCGCTGAACGCGCAGGGCGACACCAAGAGCTTCCGCAATCTCCTGATTGTGGGGTTCATTCTCAACGTGGTCCTTGATCCGTGGTTCCTGTTTGGGGGCTTCGGTTTGCCCGCGATGGGGATCAAGGGCATTGCGCTGGCGACGGTTGTCATCCAGGTCATGGGCAGTGTTTACCTGGTTGGCAAACTTTCTAAAACGGCTTTGTGGCGTGATTTTCATCCGAGGTGTTTTGCGCCGAAGATGAGTATTTTTCGGGAGATTGCGGCGCAGGGGTTTCCCGCCAGCCTCAACATGGTCACGGTTGCCCTGGGGATCTTTGTGATCACCAAGTTTGTCAGTCACTTTGGGAAGGAAGGGGTGGCCGCCTATGGTGTGGCGACGCGCGTGGAGCAGATTGCCTTGATGCCCACCATCGGGTTGAACATCGCGGTCCTGACCCTGGTCGGTCAGAACAACGGGGCGCGCCTGTTCGGGCGGGTCCGGGAGACCTGGATCATGACGATCAAGTATGGAGTGGCTCTCATGCTGGCCGGAGGCGTTGCCATCTTTTTCGGGGGGCGCTGGATGATGGATGCCTTTTCGGATGATCCGGTCGTGGTCCGGATTGGCGCGGAGTATCTGAAGATCGCGGCGATCACGCTTTGCGCCTATGTTTTCCTGTTTCAGACGGTCTACATGCTGCAGGGGCTGAAGCGGCCACTGTATGCGGTGTGGGTGGGAATCTACCGCCAGATCGTGGCTCCCTGCGCGGTTTTCTGGCTGCTGGCCTTCAAGCTTGATTGGAAGCTCGACGGCATCTGGTGGGGTGTGTTTCTGGTGACCTGGAGCGCGGCGTTGGCGACGATCTGGTTCGGTCGACGCACGCTGCGCCGCGTGGAGGAGGCTGCGACGGCGGAAGCCGTCACTGAAAATACATCGCAAGCCGGCTGACGGCGCTCTCGCGGTTGACGGCGATGCCGTGGTTGGCCAGCACCTGGTATTTCTCCCCGAAGTCGTCTGTTCCGGCGTCCAGCTGCAGCAGGCACTCCATGCAGACGACGGCGTCCATTCCGGCGTGGTCGATATAGCCTTCCGCCACGAAGATCTGGGGATTGTTCCAAGCGCGATGAAGGCACTTGCGAAGGGTCTCGATGGCGCGCGGCGTTTTGCTGAGCGCGAACGCCTGCAGGAGTTTCTCGCCCTTGCCCACGGGGCAGGTCAGGCAGGCCGCCTCCAGCCACGGGGCATACTCGGCCTCGGGGAGCTTGCGCACCACCCAGGCGGCAATGGCGGACCAACTCTCGTAGTCCGGCGGATCCACCTTCATGATGTAGCGGTAGATGTCCGGCAGGATGTCCAGCTTGGCTTCGTTGATCGCGTGGCAAAAATCCGCCTTTTCCTCAGGCTTCCAAGTCGGCCACTGCTGGTCGAGTTCTTCCAAGGTAATGGTCGCCGCCCCGTCCGCGAATTTTGATTGCACGAGCTTGAGGCCGAGCAATTCGT
The DNA here is from genome assembly GCA_964519245.1 of uncultured Verrucomicrobiota bacterium. Lineage (GTDB taxonomy): Bacteria > Verrucomicrobiota > Verrucomicrobiia > Limisphaerales > JAYPEY01 > JAYPEY01. The sequence goes on along the minus strand of CAZFLK010000058.1, from coordinate 27,559 downwards.
CGGAGTAGTGTCGCGACCAGCGGGTTTCTCTTACCAGTTCCATGGTTGTCTTGAAATCTGCCGAATGTGTCCGTTATCCAGCCCGGGAAAGCGTAGCGGAACGATGTCGGTAGACAATGCAAAATGTTGGCGGAGATTGTCTTTACCTTGCGCTGATGAGCCAGAGAAACCAGAAGATCATGCCCAAGGCGGAGAGGCACAGGAGGGTCGCCGCGACGCAGGCAGTAATGCGCGAATCGGTGGCGATGCCGTAGCAGAATGCGACAAGCAGGGGGACAAACACCGCCAGCGAGGGCCACACAAGCCATACCCATCCGATCAGGAACATTGGCCAGAGGAACACCGAAGGGGCCGCTCCGGTCGCTCCGGCCACCATGCCAAGGCCGAGGACGTAGGTGAGCGACAGCGAGACGGTGACGTAACGCCGCACAAACTGCTTCGAGAGGGAGGTTTCGCAGGGTTGTAGGTCTGCGTCGGTCGGAGGGATGCTTGCCATTCGAAACCGGAGCCTACGACGGAATCGGGGGCGTCACCTAATCGAAATCGAAGGCGTCCCTATTGGTTCAATCGATGCGTCTGCGCGGGATCTTGGTTGGTTGCCGTCGCTACGCGCTTTCCGTCACGGAGCTGCTCGACGCGGTCGGCGGCCTCGGCGGCGGCTTGATCGTGGGTGACCATCAGGACGGCGGCGCCCTGCTGGGCGATCTGGCGAAGGCGGTTGAGGACAATGCGCGAATTCTCGGGATCGAGGTTGCCGGTGGGTTCGTCGGCGAGGATGAGGGCCGGTTCGTTGAACAGCGCGCGGGCGAGGGCGACGCGTTGGCGCTCGCCCGTGCTCAACTCGTCCGGCACATGGGTGGCCCGGTCGTTCAGTCCGAATTCCTTCATCAACGTGTCCGCTCGCGCGGTTCCGCGCTTGGAACTGGCCGCCAGGTCCGGGGCCATGATGTTGTCGCGGACGCTGAGAAAGGGCGCAAGGTGGAACTGCTGGAAGACAAAGCCGATCTTTCGGGCGCGCAGGGCGGCGCGGGCATTGGCGGACATCGCGTAGGGATTCGCGTCGTCGACGCTCACGCTGCCGGAGTCCGGCGAGAGCAGCCCCCCCGCGATCAGAAGCAGGGTCGATTTGCCGCAACCGCTGGGGCCTTGGACCGCGACGAATTCGCCCTTCTGCAGGTCCAACGAAATGCCGTCCAAGGCAGCGACCTCGTGGTTGTCGCGGGCGCGGTAGTTCTTGCGGATGTCAGTCAGTTTGAGCATGGGGAGTCGCGAGGTGTTGAACCACGGATGGACACGGATGAAGAAACCGGTCTTTCTCGAACGGGGTCCGGATGTAACGCGGGAGCGTTTTGGGTTGCGGCGGCGCGGCAGTCCGAGAGGCTTCCGCGGGCTCCACGCGGGCTTTGCGTTTCGAGAATCGTTGGAACCATGCGGTATTTTGCTGCCGTCATTTGTGAATCACTCCTTCTGCAGCACAACTGCGGGATCCTGGCTGGAGGCCATGGTGGCGGGGATCCAGGCGCCGACGATGGCGAGCGCCGGAGCCAGACCGAAGGACAGGAGCAGCCATTTGTGCCTTTCGGTTTGCAGGGCTTCGGCGAGGAATTGCGCCTCGGCAGAATGCGCGGCGACGAAGATCCCTGCGGCATACCCGGCGAGCCCGCCGATCAGGCCGAGCAGGAGCGATCTGCCCAGGAAGACCGTCAGGATCTGTCCGGCTCGCAAACCGATGGCGCGCAACATGGCGATCTCGGTCGCGCGTTGCCGGGCGTTGGTGAAGGCGAGCACGCCGATGAAGACGGCGCAGGCGATCATCACGGCCGGCACAAGAGCGGTGGCGAGGCGCGCGCGTTGGGCGCGAAGCGCCGCGCGGGCCTGCTTCTCCCGTTCGAGCGATGACTTGGCCTGGTCGGCGGCCTTGGTGCGGGCTTCGGCGCGGGCGAGGGCCCGGGAGCCGCGTTCGATGGCCTGAACGCCGGGTAGAATCTGTGAGATCTCCTCGCGGATCATGGCGATGCGGTCGCCCGCGCAGTGGCACTCCAAGGCTTGGATGGCGTGGATGAGATTCTCCATGCCAAGCATCTCCTGGGCCTGCTTGAGATTGATCCAGACCGTGCTGTCGTCGATGGAGCCCCGTTCGTCGTGGACTTTCAAAATCTTGAATTCGATTCCCCGCAGGGTGGTCGTGTCGCCTGGCTTCAATCCGAACTTTTGCCCGAGTGCGAAGCCGAGGATCATGGAGTCGCGCGGCACGGTGTCGAGCAGCGGTTTCTTGGGGTCGCGGTGGGCGATGGGGACTTCGCCGCGGGTCCCGTAGAGCAGGACGGAGGTTTTCCGCTCAGGCCACTCGATGCGTTGGACGACCGTGGGGAGGAGGTGGTTGACGGTGACAATCCTGGAGTTGGCGAGCCGGTCCACGTAATTCTCGGGCATGGTCTTGGAGATTGAGCCGCTGATGTGCATCTCCGCCAGGTCCTGATCTTCCGGGATGACAATGACATTGAAGCCGAGCCCTTTCATGATCTTGCGCATGGAGTCTTCGAGCTTTGCGCCGGCCTCGGCGACTTCAGCCTCCTTTTGGGCGAGGAGTTCGCGTGTCGCAGCCCGGTCGATCTTGAGCAGCGCGAGGGCCGCGATCTGGCAGGCGATCGCGACGGCCACGGCGGCGACGCCCAGGGAAAAATTGAGCGTGCGGTGGCGTATTTCGCGGAGAATGAGTCGCCAAAGTGTCATGGGGCGTTCTGACGTTCAGGCGTTGCGGCCGAAGAGGAAGAAGCCGACGAGCAGGACCACGGCGGCCATGGCGGATAGGATGAGCAGGCCTGAATTGACGGTGTCAGTGTCATCGGGCGCCCTTGCGGACACGGTTCCGGACTGGGTGAAGTCGTCGATCTCCGCGGATGACGGCATCGATTCGGCCGTCTCCGGCGCAGGGCCGGGTTCCTCGGCTGTCGGCGGGGCGAGGAATCCGCTGAGCGGAGGGAGCTCCTTTGCGAGATCGGTTTCGACGCGGACCCGTTGGTCCCAATCGACGGCCATGAGGACGTCCACTCCAGGATTCTGGTCCTTGACCTGGCAGGAACAGGGGCCGATCAGGAACGAGGCCGCCTCGCCGATGTTCTCGGCGTTGATGCCCCCGCCCGCGAGAGCGTAGAGCGCGCGTCCGCGGCCGAAAACCGGAAACACGATCGGCTCGCGAAGCTCCCTGAGATCGGATTCCATGCCGAGAAGTTGATCGAGAAAGATCGATTCAGCCTCGTCCGCGCGGGAAATCCGGAGCGAGGAAAAGGAGATTTTCAGTTCGTTTTCGGGAATGTTGAGAAGTCCTTCGGCGACATCTTGAGCGAGGATCTTGGGCAGTTTGAGTTCGGTTTCGAGGCGGGCGAGGCGTTCGTTGAGCAGTTTTGCGGCGGCTTCGTCGCGGTCCTTTTCGCCCGTTTCGATCAGGACCCAGACGGCGGAGTCTTCGGACAGCAATCGGCTCGCGATCTCGCGGCGGGCGGGCGAATCGATCAATCGATCGACCGTCGTCTGGTTCAAGGGGCCGGACCAGACGATGTCGCGGAGGCCGCTTTGTCTGGGGTAGTAGAGCATCACCCACGGCGGCGTCGCGTAGCGCTGCTTCTTCCAGAGCTCCAACAGCTGCGGGTCCTGTTCGGATTCGAGGTCGACGACGTGAGACTCGAGATTGACGACCTCGGTTGCGGCGCGCGTGATGGAGGAGAGGCGGTTCACCAGCTTTTGTTGATCGGCATCCAACGCGCCCTGGTGGTAGACGAGCGCTCCGTAGGGGTCGGCGGCCCAACGTTCGAGCGCATAACGGTAGACGGGCACGGAACAGGCCAGGGATGCGCCCGCGACAAACGCCAGAGCCGTCGTGAGCAGATTGCGGACGAGTCGGAAACGAGACTGCAGCTGGGCGGGATGATGATGACGCGGTACCGGCATTGCGGCGTTATACCCGTGTGACATGGGTAAGAAAACCACTTTTGTGGGGCTCGGGTTTCCCGGGGCGCGGTTGTAACGGGATGGAGGCAGCGCCGCCCTGTTGCCTGAAGATTGGGCGCTTGCCTGCCGGAGGCGCGGACCCTAGACTGCGCGCCATGTTGACTTTCCACCTTTGCACGAAACGACTGCCGACGTTGTTCCTGGCCGCGACTTTGGCCGTTGCCTGTGGTTGTCCCAAGGACAACACCATGACGGGACCTGCGGATCCTCAACCAACCGCCGTTGATTCGGTCCTGGCTGGCGAGATCAGCGGCAGGCAGATTGAAGATTGGAAGAACGCCGGAATCCTGGGAGATACGGCCGCCGCCTTCAGTTATGCCGTCTGCCTCTACGCCGGGGACTCGGTCGAGAAGAACGAGGAGGAAGCCATGGAATTCTTTGAGATGCTCAAGGATACGAAAGATGTCGGCATTCAGAAGTTCATGGAGCGCATCAAGATCAAGGCCGACGCCGCCAAGGTGGCGGAATGGACGGAAGCCGGCAAGAATGGGGACGCTGATGCGATGATCAATCTCGCGATTTCCTATTTCCTGGGGGAAGGCGTTGAGGCGGATCGCATCCAGGCGGTCAAATGGGCGCACGCCGCGTCCACCCACCAGGATCACGATGATGTCCTCGCCCGGTTGGAAGGGCGGTTGGGGGAACGCTTGTCCTTCCGTCAATTGGGATACGCGCGTCGTCTGGCTCGTGATGAGGGGCTGGCCGCTGAGGCCAAGGAATAGGCCATTCGACACCCTCCGGCTTGGCTAAAACCTGATTGATCATCTCCATGAGTCTCAACGAAGAGCAAAAACAAGCGGTTTCCGGCTGGATTGCCGACGGTAAATCGGTTTCCGAAATTCAGGATCTCCTGCGATCGGAACTGGAGATTGCCCTGACTTACATGGCGGTTCGGTTCCTGGTGGACGATCTGGGGTTGCAACTGAGGGACGCGGAACCGGAGCCGGATCCGGCGGACGCCGCCGCCGAGGAGGGTTCCCAGGAAGCGTCCGAAGAGGAAGCGCCGGGACCGGAACCAGACGGTGCGCCGGATGCGTCGCAGGATGCCGGGGGGCAGTCGGAAGGATCGGTCTCGTTAACCGTGGACAAGATCACCCGGCCCGGAGCCATTGTGAGCGGCAGCACGACCTTCAGTGACGGTAACAAGGCCGAGTGGATGCTGGATCAGATGGGAAGACTCGGAGTGGTGCCGGAAGTCGAAGGCTACAAGCCATCCGCCGGAGATGTGGCGGCCTTTCAAGCCAGCCTGCAGGAGGAGCTCCAGAAGTTGGGTTTCTGATTTCTGGAGAAGCCGAAGAACGTCCGTTCAGGCTGCGACCATCTGGTCGTGGAGCTCCTTTTCCCAGTTGCGGGTCAGGAAGCGGTAGATCCATTTCTTGGTTTCCCGGATGCGCCGGTAGGCGGCCTTGATGTCGAGCACGAGCGTGATGCGCCGATTGGGGCAGTTCAATTCGCCGGTGTCGTGGGTGGCGACGGGTTGAAATCCCATCACGCGGGTGTGGAAATCGAGCGGGCTGTGTTTTTCTCCTTCGAAGACATCGGTGATGTAGTGGGAGTAGCCGCGGGCGACCGTCTCGTGGCTGGCGGCCGCCATCAGGTTGACCGCCACCAGAATGTTCTTCCGAAATTCCGGAACCACCGCGAAGCGACCGATCTCCGCAATGCGGTTCTCCTTGACGAAGCTTTCCACATCGAGCCCCTTCTCCTCATCGATGGGCTTTAGTCCGTAAGTGGCGTAGAGATCCAAGGGCGGATCATAAAGGATGCGGACCACGCCCACCGGGCGGTCGTTGTAGTAGGCGAGAAACCAGGAGACGTTCTGGTCGGCAAGATCTTCCACGGAAAACATCTTCTCCTCGTCGGCCACCCAGTTCTTCTCGACGCGGTAGGTTTCCTTCAGGACCTTCATCGCTTCGGCGCGGTCGGCGTCGTTTTGCAGGCGGATGACCCGGATTTTCTTTGAACTGATCATGAGGTGATTCGAAGGCTCAGGATTCCATTTTCTTGCCGGACAGTCGACTGATTTCCTCCATGATTGCGAGATGCCACTTCCGGAGGCCTCCCCGGCCTGAGAGTTCCTGACGCGAGGGCGGCGGCATCGGCGGGCCGACATGCAGTGACATCCGGTCGGAATCCCGGATTTTCCGGCCGGCGGGGACTTCCGGGAAACGGATGCCCATGGGCACGATCGGCGCGCCGGTTTTCAAGGAAAGTTGCGCGGCTCCCGGGTGCCCTTTCAACAGGACGTCGGTCGAGCGATTGACGGTTCCCTCTGGGAAGATCGCGACCGGGGAGCCTGCTTCGAGGCGTTCCTGGGCGCGTTTGGGCGCGGAGACCTTGTCCGTCAGCCAGGGGCGGAACACGTTGAGAAACTTCGGTTTGGCCGGCTTCCGGTCCACGGTGATGATCTGACCGCAGGAATAGATCGTTGAGACTCCCGGAATCAATTTGAAGTTCCAGTCCGCCATGAAGTGCACGGGTTTGCCTTGGCGGTGGAAGAACAGCGCGGCCGGGACGAGCACGGCTTCCGGGCGCTGGCTGTGGTTGGCGACCAGGATGAAGGGGTCGCAGTCCGGGCTGATGTGTTCGAAGCCCTCGATCGCCGCGTACCGGTTCCGGTAGAGGGCGAGAAAGCCTTTGATGAACAGTCGGGTCAACCAGCGGCCATTCTGGTGCGGCAATGGTCGGCGGAAGATTTCCCACGCGCCCGGAACAGGGGAGGCCGGGGAGGATGTGTCGGTCGCTCCGATCATGGTTCAGAGGATCCGGCGATGGGTTCCATATGGCATGGGATCAATCAACGGGCGCTCGCGGCGCGGATGTTCTGTCACAAAACGATCATCGCGAGGAGCCGTCGACGTGACGTTCCTGTGACGCGATCGTCGCCGTTTTCCGGTTCAGGAAGGCAAACGGTGACAGGGTGTTAGCGCCTGAGCCTTGGAATGAAAACCCGGAAATTGATCGGCCGGATTCGGCGATTCGCATTCTACCCGTCTGGATTGCCGGCTAGAATGCCCCCGGCATGTCGAACATGAAGAAGAAACGCGCGCGCCTCATTCGCGGTGTTGCGGGGTTGGCGATATCCGGACTGTTGATCGGGTGGATGATTGCGCGCGCGGACATGTCGGCGTTGGGCGCCGCCTTGGGAGGGACGCATCGGGGTTGGTTGGTTCTGGCGTTTGCGGTGTTCGGCGTCGGGATCGCGGTGGCGGCGGCCAGATGGGGGCTGCCGCTGGCGTCGAGCGGACTGCGCGAGTCCGGCGGTTCTGTTCTTCGTGTCGCCTGTGTCGGTCATTGCTTCAACATGCTGTTGCTGGGGCCGGTTGGCGGGGATCTGGTGAAGGCGGCGTTGCATGCGAGGTGGCGGCGGTGTTCCGGAGCGAAGACCCTGGCGGCCTGCGCCATCGACCGTCTGCTGGCTGGCGGCGGTTCGCTGCTCTACGGCGTGCTGGCGATCTTGTTGATCGTGTTTTGCGGCGGGTTGGAACGATTGAGTTCCTTGCCCCTCTCTGGTCCGTCGTGGCGCGGTCCCTTGGCTGCGGTGTTGATCCTCGCCGGCGTTGCCTGGGGGGGGCGGCGCCGCCTTCGGAACAATGAGTTTCTCAGGCAGTCGTGGCATTCCTTTCGGGATGTCATCTCGAAGTTTGGGGGATCGCTGGGCGTTCCGGCGGCGGGGGTGGCGTTGTCGTTGTTGAATCAACTGCTCTGGACGAGCGTGTTGGCGATCTGCCTTTATGCGGTTGCGGGAGATGAGGTGAATTGGCTGGAGACCTTGTGGGTTTTTCCGATTGTTTCGACCTTGGCGGCGATGCCGGTCTCGGTGGCGGGAGCGGGGGTTCGCGAGGGTGTCGCCGTCCTGTTGTTGAAGACCTGCGACGTGCCGACGGCGGACGCGTTGGCGGCGGCGCTGCTGACCTCGTCCGTCTACCTTGCCTGGGCGGTGATCGGCGCCTTGATTGGCTGGCGGGAGGAAGCCGTTTTCAGGTCCCGGATCGGGTCGGCGGGTTGAACCCGGGAGCGGCGGCCGCTCGTCTCGGAGCCGCAGGAGCGTCCGCCATTTGGCGTCGGAAGTAGAAGAACGCAACCAGCATCAGGGTGAACGCGGCGAGCGACAGCGTGAACGCAGTCCCGACAAAGAGGTTCAGGTGGTCCGGCGTCTTGTCTCCGAAGCGGCGATACAGCATGACGCCGATGTAGCCCAGGTAGCCGGTCGCGTCGGCGAGATACATCAGGAATCCAATGTTGCTCTTCTCCCGGAAAACCGCTATCAGCCGCTCGAACAAGGTTGTGTGGAATGCCACGTAGGGAATGTAGAGGCCGAGACCGGTCAGGACCATGAAGGGCAGGGGGCGCAGCGATCCATTCTGGAATGCGAAGGTCGAGAAGGCCACCAGGGCCAGTCCGGTGAGCGTCGCCCCGATCGCCGTCAGGAACGCGAGTCGGTTGTCCCGGATCATGATCGCGGAGCCGGTGGCCAGGACGACGCCGAACATCACGATCAATTCCGTCTGGGCGAAGATGAAGGGCTTTCCGGAGGCGCCCATTCCAGCCCAGATTTCCACTGCGAAATCATCCCGGATGCTGCGGATGACGGTGATGAGCACGTAGACGGCGAACAGGATGCTGAGCCCGGCGGCGTGGCGTCGAAAGAAGGCGACGCGATCGGACCGCGTCATGGGGGGGCGGTCCGCGCGCAAGGCGATGTCGCTCCGTGAAGGCGGGGGGATCTGTCGCAGCATCCACACGGCCAGCAGCAGGGGGGGGATGAAGATGGCCCCGGTCAGGAACGGCATCCAGTACTCCGACGCGCCCAGGTCGGTGACCAGCCAGCGGCCGACCGATTTGACCACGCCGGACGAAACGATGAAGCTGGCGCAGAGCCCGGCCGCCAGGGCTTCGGTCAATTGGCGGCCCTCCAGGTGGGACAGCACCAGGCCGAAGACCATGCCGAGGGGGAGGCCATTGAGGAACAAGAGAGGAAAATTCCAGGGAGGCGGGACCAGAGCGAACAGCAGCAGGCTGGCATGGGCGACTCCAATGAGCGTCAGGATCATGGGAGCTCGGCGCGACGCAGGCATCTCTGAGATGACTTTGATCCCGACAAACTTGGAAAGGGTGTAGCCGAGGACCTGGGAGATCACCAGGACCGTCTTGTAGTCGACGCCGCCCAGCGCGGTTTCCTCGAAGGAGCCGGCCGTGAAGGGTTTGCGGAACGCGTACATGCAGAAGTAGGCGCTGAATGCCGCGGTGATCGCATAGACGGAAAACAGCTTGGGCGGCGCGCTGGCGAGACGGCGTCCGATGGGGGAGAGCTGGGGCTGCATCGGGGCGTGATGGAGCCCCTCCGACGCCGGATTGTCACGAACCTTTCTGTGACAATTAGTTGGGGGCCGTCAATGTGGTGGAGCCGGGAATTTCAAAGCTGAGTTCCTCGACCCACTCCCGGCGCAGGAAGTTTCTGGTGCGGACGAGGAGGCGTTCCTTCTCCACGAAGATAAAACGCCCTTCCGGGCTGGGGTTGCGATGGCCGAGGTTGCAGACCGAAACGTGCAGGCGATCGCCGGCGGGGCGGGTGGCGCCCTGCCCGAAGCGGTCCACCGAGCTGTGTTTGGCGCGGGTGTGCGCCGAGACCCAGAGTTTGACGTCGGGGTTGCGGTCAAGGATCTGCTTGATCGGCTCGGAATCCGGCACGCGCGTGTTGAACGGTTGTTCTCCGGGAACGCGGCCGAGGTAGTCCCCCGAATGGCAGACGGTGTCCGACAGAGGCAAGGGATGAAAGATGATGGTCGTGGCCTTGTCCTCGGCGAGGGCGCGCGCCAAACGATCCACCCGGGCCGCCTCGATCGGAATTTCGCGTCCGTGCGCCGCGACGCCCAGAAACACCATTCGGATGCCCCGGAGAAACACGACGGCGTCGAGGGGGCGGCCGCTGAGTTCGAAGTAGCGTTGCAGCGTCTCGGGCGTGCGGGCCTCGGCGGCCCCGGCCAGGTAGTAGTTGGGGCAGGGAAGTTTCTCCAGGAGTTCGGATTGGACCAGGGGGTAGGTGGCGAGGCCGCGGCCGTTGACGCCTCCGTTCAGGACCAACAGATCCACGCCGGGAATGGTCGTCAGGTCGTGGAGGAACTCGCGGTGGAAGCCCGTTTCCCTTCCGGCCCCGGCCCAGCCGAGGTGGAGGTCCGCGACGACCGCCAACTGCAGGGCGTCCTCCGCAGGCGGCGTCGGCCTGCGGCGGTCGAACGCCCCGGTCTCCTTTGTGTCAGCCACGGCCGCTCAACGTTAACCGAAGGTCCCGCCATTCCATCCCCAGTTGGCATGCTCCAAATCGAAGAAGTTGACGAACAAGCGCTTCGGCGAGATGTCCAGCACATCCTCGAGCAGCTTGGCGATCGCGGCCGAGAGCGCCGCGGGCGTCCCCTCAGGCAGACCGAGGCTGCGAAGCTCGACGAACGCCGCCTTGTCGATGCTCCCTGCGAAGGCGATGTGCTGACTCCCTTCGACGATGACCTGCACGTAGTCCAATGGTTTGTTCAATTCATCGACCACCAGTTGGGCGCCTCGTTCGAGCAGGGCGTCCTTCTGCGCCGTGGAGATGTTGGTGTTGGTTTGAATCTTGAGCAGCGGCATATGGTGTTCTTAGCAGATCAGCGGGGGCGAGGCAACGTCGCCGCCCGTGCCCGGGCGGCTGCTTTCCTCTTTCCATCCGGAATGGGCGTCGCATAGTGGAAGGCATGAGTGAAGAAATTCCGTCTGTGTTGCGCGCGATGGTGATGGTCTCGATTGCCGTCCTGGGTCTTGTCACGCCGGCGATCGGCGCGGAGTCGCCGATCGCCTTGGTCATTCACGGAGGGGCTGGTCGGATCGACAGGAGTCAGTTCGACGAGTCAAGGGAACGGGACTACCGCCAGGCCTTGGAGCGGGCCTTGGATGCGGGACATGCCATTCTCAAGGGCGGCGGTTCGAGCCTGGACGCGGTTGAGGCGGCGATTGTTTCCCTGGAGGATTCACCCATGTTCAACGCCGGCAAGGGAGCCGTGTTCACGAGCGAGGGGAAGAATGAACTGGACGCCTCGATCATGGATGGCCGCAACGTGGAAGCCGGCGCGGTGGGCGGCGTGACCGTCGTCAAGAATCCCATCCGGGCGGCGCGGGCGGTCATGGAGAAGACGCCGCATGTCATGCTCATGGGCGACGGCGCGGACAAGTTCGCTCGGGAAACCGGGTTGGATATTGTCGAAAGGTCCTACTTTCACACGGAGCGTCGTTGGAACCAGTGGCGGAAACTGCGCGACAAGGGCTTCGCTCCCGAGGTGAAGCCGAAACCCAAGAAGTCGGCCGGGCGCGGCGGGGATGGCGTTGCGGATTACCTGGGCACGGTCGGGGCGGTGGCCTTGGATGCGAACGGCAACCTGGCAGCCGGCACGTCGACCGGCGGGTTGACCAACAAGCGCTTCGGCCGGATCGGCGACTCACCCATCATCGCCGCGGGAACCTACGCCAATAATCAGACCTGCGGCGTTTCCTGCACGGGTCACGGCGAGTTCTTCATCCGACACGTCGTGGCCCATGACATCTCAGCGCGGATGGAGCATGGCGGACGGTCGTTGGAGCGGGCCGCCCGCGAGGTGGTTCAGGAAAAGTTGAAGGCGGCCGGCGGCGCGGGCGGCGTCATCGCGCTGGACGCAAAAGGAAATGTCGTGGCGGAATTCAACACCGCGGGCATGTTCCGCGCCTGGATCGACACCCGGGGCCGAAAAAAGATCGCGATCTTCAGGCAAGTTGATTGAGCTTCAATAGATCCACTCCGGGCCTGAACCCGCCTTTGTGCGGTCGCAGCTTGAATTTCTTTCGCGTGGATGCGCCTCCCGTCTTCAGCTTGATCCAGGGCAGGCAGCTTGCAGCCGCAGGCGGAACTGACGATGTCGAAAGAATCGACGTGAAACGAATCGGAAAGTCGGCGGAGGATTCGACGCGCAGATGGGCTCTCTCCCAAGCAGTGTCCATTCTCAGCCGGGCGTATCAAGCAAATCGCGCAGGTCCTTCAACGACCTCGTATTCACCACGTCCTCCTTGGTCAGCCAGCCCTTGCGGGCGACATGGGCTCCAAGGCGGAGGTGGCCGGCCTGTTCGAAGCGGTGGGCGTCGCAGTTGATGACGCACTTCACGCCCTTGCTTCTGGCGTATTGCCAGCGCCGCCAGTCCATGTCCAGCCGATAGGGGCTGGCGTTGAGCTCGATCCAGGTTCCGTTTTCGGCGCAGGCGTCGATGATCTCCTGGTGGTTGACCTTGTAGGCTTCGCGAGAGAGCAGCAGACGGCCTGTCAGGTGGCCGATCATGTGGACATGCGGATTGGCGGCGGCTTTCAGGATGCGCTCGGTCATCTGCTTCTCCTCCAGTTGAAAGCTCTGGTGAACGCTCGCGACCACGACATCGAGTTCGGCCAGCAGGTCGTCGTCGAAATCGAGTGAGCCGTCGGTGTGGATATCGACCTCGCTGCCGGACAGGAGACGGAAGTCGACGCCCTCGTCCGCCAGTTGCCGGTTCACCTCGGCGACTTCCTGAATCTGTTTCCGGAGGCGCTGCTCGTCGAGGCCATTGGCCTGAAAGGAGGACTTGGAATGATCTGTAATGGCCCAGTAGGCGAGGCCGAGGTCGCTCATGGCGTCGGCGATCTCGCGCAAGGTTCCGCGTCCGTCGCTCCATTCGGAATGGTTATGCAGTGAGCCCTTGAGATCGGTCCATTCCAGCAGGCGGGGTAAGCGGTGTTCTTCGGCGGCTTCGAATTCGCCGTGGTCTTCGCGCAGTTCGGGCGGGATGTAGTCGAGTTCCAGTTCGCGGAAGATTTCCTCCTCGGTCGCGCAATCGATTCTCAACGCCGGATCGCGTGTTTCCTCAGTGGACTTGAACAAGCCGTATTCGTTGAGTCGCAGGCCGCGCTCGATGGCGCGTTGCCGCATCACGATGTTGTGTTCCTTGCTGCCGGTGAAGTAGGCGAGCGCAAAGGAGAACTCGTCGTCGCTCACCACACGCAGGTCGGCCTGCAGTCCGTCCTTTCCGAGAATGACCGAGGCCTTGGTGTCGCCCTGCGCCGTGACGCTTTGGACGTCGGGTTGATTCACGAACCACTCGATGATGCTTGTCGGCGACCTGGAAGAGACCAGGAAGTCGACGTCGTGGACGGTTTCCTTGAAGCGACGCAGGCTTCCGGCGACACTGCAGCGGATGGTGTCGGGGTGGGATCGCAAGTCGTCGAGAATGGGGTCGGCGAGCAGCAGGGCCCGGTCGAGATAGTGGCGGGAGGCGTATTTGCGCCGGTGTTCGATGCCTTCGAGAATCTTGGCTTCGGATTTCTTGCCGAATCCGGAGAGGGGCGCAATCCGGCCCTCTTTGCAGGCGGCTTCCAACGCGTCCAGGGTGTCGATGCCGAGTTCCTTGTTGATGGCCACGACCTTCTTGGGGCCGAGCCCCGGAATCCCGGTCATGGCGACCAAGCCGTCAGGGACGGAGGCTTTCAGTTTGGCGTAGTAATCGAGTTCGCCGGTTTCAACGAGCGTGGTCACCTTCTCCTGAAGGGCCTTGCCGAAGCCCTTGAGTTCGCCGAGGCGGCCCTCGGACACGATCTTCTGGAGCGGTTCGGTCAGATTCTCGATGGCGCGCGCGCCGTTGGTGTAGGCGCGGGTCTTGAAGGGGTTTTCCCCTTTCAGTTCCAGCAGCGTGGCGATTTCGTTGAGGATTTCCGCAACCTCGTATTTGTCCATGCGCGTGAGTGTCGGCGGCGGATGTATGGGGATCAAGCAAAGTTGGACGGGTGAGTGGTATTGCCCCGGAAGAAGAAACCGGGAGCAGGGCCCTCGCGAAACGCGATCAGAACCAGCCCTGCCTTGACGCTGCGGCGAAATGCCCGGATCGTCTGCGGATGCCCAGACGCGCCGTTCATCCCTGCGCCCTGACCATCGCCGGTTCTGACAGCGGCGGCGGCGCGGGCGTGCAGATGGACTTGAAGGTGTTCGCCTCGCTGGGGGTTCATGGAACATCGGCCATCACCTGCCTGACGGCGCAGAACCCGGATGGCGTCACGGGGATTCAGTCCGCCCGCGCCGACATGGTCGCCGCCCAGATCGAGGCGGTGTTTGAAGGTTTTGCTCCCCGGGCCGTGAAGACGGGGATGCTCTATTCGGCTCCGATCATCCGAACGGTGGTCGCGACGCTGTCGCGTTTGGAGAAGCCGCCGGCCATGATCGTGGATCCGGTGATGATTGCCACCAGTGGCGCGGCGTTGTTGAAGCCGGCCGCGCGACGCGCCCTGGAGAACGAACTCCTGCCCCAGGCGACGCTGGTCACCCCGAATCTGGATGAAGCCATGGCCTTGATCGGCAGGGAGATCACGGACGTGGGCGGCCTGCGCGCGGCGGCGCGGGAGATTCGGGAACGATTCGGATGCGCGGCCTTGGTGAAAGGCGGTCATCTCAAGGGATCCCGGAATGCCGTGGACGCCTTCAGCGATGGCCGGAACGAGATGTTGCTTGAGGCCCCATTTGTCAGAGGCGTCTCGACGCACGGCACGGGGTGTTCGTACTCGGCCGCGATTGCCGGGCATGTGGCATTGGGTTGCAGCCTGAAGCGCGCGGTCCGCAACGCCAAGGAACATGTCACCGGGTCGATCCGGCAGAGCATTCGCTCGGGTAGGCATTCCGTGTTGAACAGTTTTTGGCGGGCCTGAGTTTGTGTCATTTTGCCGAGAGGAACGATCATTGCTGTGAGGGGATTGAGAATGAGACGTCTGGTTCAGTGGGTGTTGGCATGGAGCGTGTTGACGCTGGCGGTGGGCATGTGTGTTGGGCAGTCGGCGGACGAGACCCGGGTCTTTCGCTTTCGCGAACCGGCTCTGCGTGGTTATCGGGTGGCGCTGCCCAAGGTCGCGCGACAGTCGGGGCAGGGGGCGCAATGGCTGGAGGCGCAACGCGAAGGATCGGGTGGCGGCGCCTGCCAGATCGGCAGCCGGATCGTGTTGCGCTTGTCGGATCCCGCCACGTTGGGCGTTGTGACGGCAGGGCGTTCGTTGGACTTGGAAGAAATCCTGTTTGGCGACTGTTTTGTCCTCCGGGCCGCCGACGCCATGGCCGCAGCCCGGGAGGCGCAGGCCTTGGCGGAATGGGCTGGCGTGAAGGCCTGCTGGCCCGAGATGCGCCGTCCGATCGCCCGGCACTTCGAGTATTCCGCGGCTCCCAACGATCCCTACTTCCTCAAGCACAACGAGGCGGGAATCGGCGGGCAATGGCACTTGGAGAATCGCGGGCTGGACGGGCGACGCGAAGGCATCGATCTGAACATCCGGGGCGCGTGGGCGGTGACGCGCGGCGCCAATGTGGTGGTTGGGGTCGGCGACGACGGCGTCGAATTGAATCACCCGGATTTCATCAATGTCGGCGTCCCGGACCTGCACTTCAACTTCACGGTGGATGCGCCCGGCGGGTTTCCAGGAACCGACATCCAGGCCCACGGGACGGCGGTGGCGGGGTTGATTGTCGCCGAGGGCGACAACGAAACCGGGGTGACAGGCGTCGCTCCGGAGGCGCGCTTTGCCAGTTTTCCCATCTTCACCTCGGGCGATGCGATCGCGTCGGGGGTGCAGTTGGCCAAGGCGTTCGGATACGAGTCCAATCGGGTTCACATCCAGAATCACAGCTGGGGCAATGCCTCGGTCGATCTGTTGGAGCCGAGCCTGCTGGAACAGATGTCCATCTCCAATGCGGCGACGCTGGGGCGGAATGGGCTGGGCGTGGTCTTTGTGCGCTCGGGCGGCAACAACCGGGAAAGCAATGGCAACACCAACGACGACGGGTATCCCAACACGCCCTACAACATCGCCGTGGCGGCGATCCGGGAGGACGGGCGGGCCGCGACCTACAGCAATCCGGGCGCCTGCCTGTTGGTGGGGGCGCCCAGCGGGGACGACGACGCCCGCAAGCTTACCACGACCGATCGCGGCGGGAATATCGGTTATAACCGCACCAGCATCCTGGGGGATGCTTCCGATTACGCCTTCGAGACCACCGGGTTCAGCGGCACTTCGGGCGCGGCTCCCCAGATCGCCGGCGTCGCGGCCTTGATTCTTTCCGCCAACCCGGGCCTGGCCGTGCGCGATGTTCAACAAATCCTGCTGCATTCGGCCCGTCAGACGGACGCGGGCGATCCAGACCGCGAACACAATGGCGCGGGATTCGAATTCAGCCACAATTCGGGATTCGGCGTCCCGGATGCTGGGCATGCCGTCCGGTTGGCGCTGAACTGGCCCAATCGCCCGGAACTGACCGAGCTTGTGTTCCACGCGGAGCCGGCTGCAGCGATTCCGGATGACGCCCTGCGCGTGACCTTGCCTGGGGGACCGGTCGAGGTGGCGTCGATTCCCTCGACGCCGGGTGTGGGGCCGGTCGCGGACGAACCGACGTCAACCGTGCCCCTGGTTCACGTGGGGCAGGCCTTGGCCCCGATCGAGGAGGACCTGACCGGCAAGGCGGCTTTGATCCAACGCGGTGAGAACTTCTTTGTGGAGAAAATCGATTTTGCGGCGCAGGCCGGCGCGAAGTTTGCGGTGATTTACAATAACCGTGATGCAACCGAGCGAATCACCATGGCGGCCACGGATTTCAACACGATTCCCGCGGTGTTTGTCTCACAGTTGCGTGGGGAGGCCTTGGCGGAGCATGTAATGACCAACGGCACGACGCTGGCCCGATTGGAGTTTCAGAAAGCCGAGGTGTCGTTTGCCGTGACGGATAGTCTGCTCCTGGAACATGTCGGCGTCCGAATCGCCTCCAGTCACAGGCGACGGGGCGATTTGCGAATCACATTGAAGTCTCCGAACGGCGGACGAAGCGTCCTGCAGCGGGTGAACTTTGACAATGCGCCCGGACCGGTTGACTGGACATACTACAGCACGAAGCACTTCTACGAAGGTTCCGCCGGCCTCTGGACCGTCGAGGTTGGTGACGCCGGCGAAGGCAACTCGGGCGCGGTTTCGTCGGTCGACCTGATTCTGCGCGGCGTTCGAATCACGGATGCGGACGGGGATGGATTGGACGACGATTGGGAGCGCGCCTTTTTTGCCCACCTGGCCAACGGGCCGACGGGCGATCCGGACAACGATGGCTACAGCAATGCCCGTGAGCAGATCATGGGAAGCGATCCAACGGCGCCGAATTTTGAATTCCGCTTGGAGGTGTCCCCGATTCGCGACGACGCGTTGAGACTGAGTTGGCCGGGGAGCGCGAAGCTGGGCTACGAGTTGATGATTTCCTCCGACCTGGGAGCCTCGTGGGCAACCGAGGTTTTGGAGGGAGACTTTCCCGAGATGGAGCGTGTCATCGACGCTTCCGCCATGGGGCGGGAATTCTT
This sequence comes from uncultured Verrucomicrobiota bacterium, assembly GCA_964519245.1. GTDB lineage: Bacteria > Verrucomicrobiota > Verrucomicrobiia > Limisphaerales > JAYPEY01 > JAYPEY01. Next base: position 10,159 of record CAZFLK010000058.1, on the reverse strand, counting down.
TCGAGTGCGCCAGTTTGCACCCTAGCGGCGCGGGTGGATTCGCTCACGTTTTTGGGACGATCACTTTCAGGCGTTTATCCTCCATCGAAACGGTGGCGGGAATGGAGCCGAACGATTCCCCGTCCGCTTCGATCGGGGCCGCCGGATCGCTCGTGATCTTCAACTTCTTGGTTTGAAAGTATTCGGCCCGGCCCAGCCCCTTCCAGTTGCCAGAGGCCCACGCCCAACCAGTCTGCATTGCGGCCCCCCAATTGATCTTGGGGAAGACGCAGACGTCGAACAATCCATCGCGCGGATCTGCATCATGGAATATGGGGTAGGTGCCGCCGTAGTAGCGTCCGTTCCCGATCAGGACGAGTTCTCCGGTGGCGGAATGCGTGCCATTCTCGACCGAGATCTTGAACTGAGGCGCCGCCAGAGCCTTCATGCCGGCGAAGACGTAAGCCAAGGGCCCGACCTTCTTCTTCAAACTGTAGTCGACGAGCTCGACGCCGCGCGCATCCAGTCCGGAACCGGCCAACTGGGCGAAGTAGCGGCGCGTTCGCTCGCCGTCCACGTATTGCTTCACGCAAGGCAGGTCGATCTCGGTGTCCGATCCGGTCATGACCGTTTGCCAGGCCTTCTTGAGGTCGATGGGGATGCCGAATTCGCGGGCGAAGACATTGACGGTGCCGAGCGGGAGCACGCCGAGCTTGACGCTTTCCAAGCCGCCGGGCTCATCGACGATGCCGTTGACGACCTCGTTCAGCGTGCCGTCGCCTCCGGCCGCGACGATGACATCGTATTCCTCCCGGACCGCCTCCGCCGCAAGCTTGCGCGCCGCCCCCGCAGCCCAAGTCTGCTTGAGGGTGCAATCCGCGCTGATCAGGTCCAAGTGGCGCTGCAGCCGGCGGGCCTTGTCGCCCTTGGCCGTGGGATTGAAGATGAGACAGACACGCACGCGCGATTATGTGTGGGCGGGTCAGCGGTTGTGTCGAGGGAATTTCGGCGGTTTTCCTCAAATGTAACAATCGGGTGGCCGACCGGTGACGGAGGTGAACTTTCCGTTTGAAGTTCATGGGCGGTCGATGAACGTTGGCCGTCCGAACTGCAGATCCGTTTTTCCCGTCAGTCATGCCTGAGATCGAACCCGCCATTCCCGCACGCTCGCGCGACGAAGCGTTGGACTTCGGCCTGACCTTGGCGAGTCATGCGATCCCGCATCAGATCGAGCATGACCCCGAGACGGACGCCTGGTTGATCAAGGTAAACGAAGCGGACTATCCCAAGGCCGCCCTGCAGGTAAGGCTCTTCGTGGAGGAGAACCGCCGGGCAAGGCCGCAACCGCCGCCCCTCGATGCCGCCCGGGTGTTTCATCGCGGCGGCGCGGCGTGGATCGTTGCGCTGATCTGGTTGCATGGCTTCGTGTCCGGTCCCGGCTTCCGGTTGAAGGAGATCGGGAGAATGGACAGCGCGGCCTTTGAAGCGGGGGAATGGTGGCGGTTGTTCACCGCGGTGACGCTGCACTCCGACTGGCCTCACATGATTTCAAACGCCACCACCGGCATCGTGCTCTTCGGCTTGGCGATGGCGCGCTACGGCGCGGGATTGGGGCTCCTGGCGGCCTATGCCTGCGGCGTTCTTGGCAACTTGGCCGGAGTCTGTCTGTATGCGGAGCCCTATCGCGCGCTGGGCGCTTCGGGCATGGTTCTGGGCGCCCTGGGCTTGCTGGCCCTGGAAGCCGTGCATCATTGGCTGCAGGGACCGAAACCCGCCATTCGGATTGCCGCGGCCTTGGCCGGGGCCTGCGTTCTTTTCCTGTTCTTTGGGGCCAATCCGGAGGCGGACATGGCCGCGCACTTGGGCGGGTTTGTCTCGGGCGTCGTCTTGGGCGGATTGTTGGCCTGGGGACCGTCAAAGGAACGGACGGGCGATGTCTTGAACGCCGTTTGCCTGGTCGTGTTCATGGCCGTTGTTTACGCGCCGTGGTGGCTGGCCATGGATCTGGCGGTGCGACGGTGAACGGTGAACTGGAGTGGTGGAGGGATGGAGGGGGGAACGCGGCGAAATGATGTCGCCCAGCTGCGCTTGGGCTGGCCGCGTCAGTTCCGGGGCTCCGCGCGACGCGGGGAGGATCACCAATCGGGGCGGGTAATTTTCAGGTCCGCCGCAAGGTCCGGCAGATACATGGGCGATGATCCCAGCATCACGGCGTCGGCGCCCGCGTCGAAGAAATCCGCGGCATCGCTTGGCTGTGATACGCCGCCGACTGCCGCGATTGCCAGGCCGAGTCTCTCGTCTCGCACGGTGGAGGCGGCCAAAGCCACGTTGTCGACTGACGGTTGATGGATGGCGCGCCCCAGCACGCCGGCGGTTCGGTAGGATTCACCGAAGGCTGCGCTGCCATCGGCATTCAACACGGGACGACTGATGCCATTCACCAGGGTGAGTCCGTTGACGACGCCGCTCATGGACCGAAGAAACTCGCGGAGGCGCTCCGGTTGAGGGAAATGTCCGACCTTCAGCAGCAGCGGTGTTTCGCCGATGGCCGCGCGTGTCTCCGCGGCGATAAAGCGGCTCAGGTCAGTATCCTGGTAGATCGTGCCTTCCGGTGTGCAGACATTGGGGCAGGAGAAATTGGCCTCGACCACATCGGCTCCCGCCTCGGCCGCCCAGCGAGCGCACTTGGCAAAATCTTCCGCGACTTCCTCGCGTCCCCAGCCGTCCTGTGGCGTCGCGACGACGGATACGATCAGGATTTGCCCGTCCGCGAGTCCGGACTTGGTGCGCGCGACATCCTCGCGCCAGATCGCGGGATCCATCGAGGGCATCCCGAAACAGACGGCGGAACTGACCCGGGCGGGATTGGCGGGCGGTACGGCGATTGTCTGGACCGGACCGTCGATTCTTCCGGCGTCGTCGACAAACAGCCAGTTGGGTTTGGGATAGCAGGGGCGATGGGCGGAGCGGACCGTCTTGTAGGTCAGGATATCGAAGCCGCGCTTGGCGTAGCCCAGTACCCACTTGCTGTTCAGCAGCAGTCCGGCGGCGATGCCGATCCGGCTGCGCACGGGCAGGCCGAGGAAATCTTTGAGCGGCGTTTCGGGAACCGTCGGCGGAACGCTCGAGAAGCGCGGGCCGGCGTCGTAGTTCTCCTGGTAACTGGCCTGGATGTCGTACGTTCGCTGCATGGGTTTCGCTGGTTCCGGGGTGTTGGCGAAACTCATTCGAGGACTTCCATGAACAGTTTGTAGGCAACTTCCCGCATCTCCACCGGAAAGTCGTGAGGGCAGTCCGGATGCTCGACGCGGAGGCGGTCCTCGTGACCGTGGAGCGCATAGATCGTTCGCGCGGCGGTGACAACTTCGTCCACGCTGCGCCAATCGAAGTTGCTGTCCTTGAGCGGCGCGCTGATGAAGACATGCCGGGGCGCCAACGCCGCGATCATCTCGTGGAAGTCGAAGGGGATCTCTGCCAGCCGTCCGCGATAGTCAGCCAGGCGCGGCATATAGCGTAGTTGGCACCAGCCTTGTTCCGGGAACCAGCGTTTCTCGGCCCCGCCGTAGTAGTCCGTATAGGCGTCCAGGCCGCAGCTGCTGACGACGGCCTTGATGCGTTCATCGAAAACCGCAGTGTAGACGGCGTTGTGTCCGCCCAGGGAATGGCCGATGGCCCCGATGGCGCCCTTCTTCACGTAGGGAAGCGATTCCAGCAGGTCGACGCCGCGAAGGTTGTCCCAGATGGCTTTCATCGTGCCGCTCTTGTGGCCGAGGCCGAGCACGTCCGGTTGATAGCCCGCCAGCAGGGGGTAAGATGGCGCCAAGGTGACAAAGCCACGCTCTGCCAATTCCTGCGCGTATTGGCGGTTCGGCCTGCCGCCCAAGCCCACAACCACGTTATGGCCGATCTTGTTGTCCGTCGGGTGAAGGCAGAGAATTCCCGGAGCCTTGGATTTGCCGTCCTTCAGGAGCTTCTTTGGAATCAGGAGATACGCTGGAGTTCTGGATCCGGGCTCCGACGCATAGGAAATCAAGCGCCTCCAATAACTCCCGCAGTCCGTCTCGTCCTCGATCCGGACGTCCAGATCGCAACGTTTGCTGTCGTCGGGAAGCGGCCCCATGACGGCCTGCATCGCCTCCAGGGTGTTGGCCCGGCGTCGTGCCCAATCAGCCTTGGCGCGAACGGGTTGTATCGAACCGGTTGCATCGCGGTAGATGAGCAGATTTTTGCGAGTGAGCCTTGGGTCGCGCTTCATGGGCCACTCGTCCGCCTTTGACAGGTTCGGCGAGAGGACGAGCAACAACGCCGCCAACGCCATTCCTGGCCCCCGGTTGCAGTGTCTGGGTGTCATTCAGTCGAAGATTAAGCCGGAAGCGCGGAGCCATGCGAGCAATTCCACGTCCAACCCGATAGGTTGAAAGGGATTCTGGAACCAGGAGGAAGCGTGGCTCCAACCCAACAATTTAACGGGTTCCCGCTTGACCTTGTTTTGAAACTATCGAATAACAATGGCATTTAAATGCCTAGATTGCCGAATAAAGTCAAAACAGTGACGATCACCGTCTCGACCACGCCGATGGTGCACGGTCACTTGGAGGCCTTGGTTGAAACGGGGCTTTATGGCAAGAACGCGGCCGAGGCGGCGGAGCGCTTGATTGCGAGGGGCATACAGGATCATTTGGCTGAAGGGACCTTGATACAACTTCCCAAGGCCGGGGAGAATTGATTCCTGCTTCGCGGGGGGCGAAGCCAATTGAACACCGGGCGCGTTTCGGTTGTTCGTTTCAAATTTGCAGATGGACTACAGCGGAAACATTCTGGCGATCGCGGATCTGTCCTACGTTTGGGCGAAGGCGACGATCGAGGGCAAGGGGATCATTCTCCTGCTCGGCATCTTGTCGGCCTTTGCCTGGTCCGTCATGGCGGCCAAGGTGCTGCAGATCCGCCGGGCGAAACGACTCAATGAGTTCTTCATGATCGAGTTCAAGGCCCAGGCCGAGGTGCTGGGCATTTTCGATCGGCGTATCCTGGTGGAGGGCTGCCCCTTGTTCACGATCTATCGGGAAGGTTCCCTGGAATTGGACCAGCGGCTGAAACTGGGCGGCCGTCCATCCCGGGCGGATAGTGTCTCGCTGAAGCAGATGGAGCACGTGAAGGGCGCCTTGGAGCGAACCGTCGCCGACCAGGCCCTGAAGTTGGAGTCCGGTTTGATATTGCTGGGAATCGCCGTGAGCGGCGCCCCTTTCCTGGGATTGTTGGGCACGGTCTGGGGCGTGATGAGTGTTTTCAGTCAGGTGGCCCAAGCGGGACAGGCGGACCTGGCGACGATGGCTCCCGGGCTTTCCGCGGCCATGATGACGACGGTCGCCGGCCTCTTGGTCGCGATCCCCTCCATGTTCGGCTACAACTGGTTGGTGCACAACTTGCGCGTGGCGACCGTTGAATTGGACAACTTTGCCCAACTGCTCGTCGCCAAGATGGAGACGGAGTTCTTCAAGGAAGATGAAGGCGCACGTTCCACATCGGTTCGCGTCGCCCGGAACACAGCGGTCGATCCGCCCGCTGAAATCGCAGCCAAGGACGAGGGAGATCCGCTGGGCGAGGTGGAACCCGATCAGCCTCACGCCTCTTGAGCGAAGCGGACCGGAGCCATGCGTCGATACTCCCAGCGCAATCAGTTGGTGACGTTGAATGACATCAACATCACTCCGCTGTTGGACCTCGCCTTTGTCCTGCTGATCATCTTCGTGATCGCGACCCCTATGCTCGAGCATGGCATCAAGGTGGATCTCCCCGGCGGGGGGCAGCCGGAGTCACAACCCCTGCAGCGCGAGGATATTCAACTCGTCGAAGTGGACTCGGATGGAGCATATTTCTTCCAGGGCCGTCCAACCGGACTGGATGAAATCGAACAAAAACTGGTCGCGGAATCCATCGCGAACACCAACATGCTCGTCTATATTCGGGGCGCTGGCGATGGCGCCTACAAACATGTGGCCGCTGTGCTGCACCGTTGCGAACGCAACCAGATCACCCGAATCTCACTGCGCACCAACCCCAACGAATAACGCGCCATGGATCCCACGCAGAAAAAGTGCCTGATTGGCTCCGTGGCGTCGCATACGCTTTTGGTGGCGGTCATCGCCTTTGCGCCGGCGTTCATCAAGAAGGAGATCGATCAACCCACCGAACCGCTGGACTTTATCCCCAGCAAGGTGGTCGACGTGCTGTTGGAAAAACCCGGCGCGCCCGCTGCGAAGGTCGTTGAGGCCAAGGTGACCACACCCAAACCAACGCCGGCGCCACCCAGACCCCAGCCGCGGCCCACGCCCAAGCCAGAGCCCAAACCCGAACCGAAGCCGGAGCCGAAACCAGAGCCTAAGCCCGTCAAGAATACGGAGCCGAAACCGGAACCCAAACCCGTCAAGAAAACGGAGCCGAAACCGGAACCCAAACCTGTCAAGAAAACGGAGCCGAAACCGGAACCCAAACCTGTCAAGAAAACGGAGCCGAAGAAGGTTCAGCCCAAGCCCGAGCCGAAGAAACCGGATCCGCCCAAGAAGCCGGTGGTGAAGAAAGTGGTTCCCAAGCCGCCGCCGACAAAGACGCCGCCCAAGATCAAGGTGAACATCAACGCGGTCACCACGCAGTCCTCCAGCGTCAGCAAGGCGGAGCAGCAACGTCGCGAACGCGAGCGTCAACGCGACGAGGCGAAGCGCAGGGCGGAAGCCGCGGCCAAACTGGCCATGCTCAAGGATAATGAGAAGCTCTGGCAGAAAACCCGCATAGATCAACAGAAACTGGCCAAGGCCACCAGCCAGTCCATCTCCCGAATCCAGACAGGGCGGCAGCCGTCGATGACGATCGACACCTCCAAGGGCAGTGGAGCAGCCTACGCCACCTACGCCCAGTATGTGCACACGATCTACGAGGGCGCGTTGCGACGCCAGGGAAAGCAGGCGGGGCAGAGCGGTGAAACCGTTCGCGTTCGCATCACCATCGCCAGATCCGGCAGGGTGACAGAGGAGCGCATCCTTTCCGGATCCCGGACCAGTCCCTTCGGACGCGCCGTTCAACAGGCCTTGAACTGGGTGGACCAGGTTCGCCCCTTCGGTCCCGGCTCCACTGATTCAACCCGCACCTACATCATTAACTTCCGCTTGTAACCCAATTACAGCCGCCATGAGAATCTCCATACTTGCCGTAAAATTAAACGCGATTGCCGCGTCGCTCTGTCTATGTGTCTCCGTTTCCGGCGCGGAGCGCGAGCCGCTGGAACTGACGGTGCGTGGTGAGATTGAGGATTCCCTCAGAAAGGGCATCACGCCTGTGACGCTGAAGGGCTTCACCGGGGAGTCGCTGTCTGTGCTCCGCTTCGATCTGGAGGCGTTGGGGTGTGAGATCGTGGCCGAAGACCGCGCTGCTTATGTCATTTCCGGCCAGAACAGCGATACCTTGGAGGGCCGGGTCTTCGATCGTCGCAACAAGGATCAGCAAATCCTCGCCAAGCGCTACAAGGGCGGCAGCGCGCGGGTTCAGGCGCATACGTTCTCCGATGCGATCGTGGACAAGATCATCGGGCCCGGCATGGGCATCGCCCGGACGAAAATCGTGTTCAAGGTGGATACGGGGCGGGCCAAGGAACTCTACATCACGGATTACGACGGCCATAACCCGGTCCGGGTCACCTCGGACAACACGATTGTGGCCGCGCCAACCTGGGTTCCCGGCAAGTTGGCCCTCTACTACACCTCCTACATGCGGCAGAACCCCGATATCTTTTTCCACGATCTCAGCACGGGACGCCGGCAGGCGATCGCCCGCTACTCCGGGTTGAACACCAGCCCCGCGGTTGCGCCCGGCGGCAACAAGGTCGCCATGATTCTCAGCAAGGGAGGCAGCCCGGATGTTTATGTCTCCGACAGCGACGGTAAGAATCTCAAGCGGTTGACCACCACCCGCGGCGACGAATCCTCGCCCTGCTGGTCGCCCGACGGACAGCGGATCTGCTTTGTCTCCCGCGAATCCGGACGCCCCCGGCTTTACACCATGCCCGCCTACGGCGGGAAGATGAGCCAATTGCGCACGGCCGGCGTCAGCACGGTGACCGAGCCCGACTGGGCTCCGGATGGAAAGACCATCGCGTTCACCTCCCAGTATCGCGGCGGCTTCAATATCTGCACCATCCCGGCCAAGGGCGGCACCGCCACGGTCGTTGCCGGAGGCGAGGACCCCTCCTGGGCCTCCAATTCCCGGACCATGATCATTACCCGTCGCATCGGCGGAAAGCGCGTCCTCTCTTTGCTTGACGCTAAAACCAAACGTGTGAAGGATATTCGCAAGAATTTCGCGGGTAGTTGTTCTCAGGCCAGTTGGGCGAAGTAAGCGTCCGGGCGCCGCGCACGTAGATACACCATCATGAAGCAGATTCAGAAATCCCTGTTCCTCCTCGCTGTCGCCGCCTTGGTCGTCGGTTTGACCGGTTGCCGCAAGAAACCTGTTGGCTTGACGCCCATCCCGGGACAGAAGGCGTTGCCGCCGGCGCAGGACGGTGTGTTCCCACCTGAGCCCGGCCCCACCGGATTGGCCGGGACGGACATGGGTCTGGGCGATGGCGGGATCGGCTCCGGATCCACCATTCCCGACGGAACGGCGATCGATGCCGAGCCGGTTGGTTTGGGTGAGGACACCAGCGCGCTGGGCGAGAATCTAGTCGGCGGCGACACGTCCGCGGCCACGACCGCCGAGGACTTGACCGAATCCGTCCCGGACAATATGACCGACGCCGGCATCCCCACCAACGATCGCCCCGTCTTCGATGGCGATTGGGAGATGGATTCCGATTTCTTTCACTCCAACACGATCTACTTCGATTTTGATCGCTCGGACGTGAAGTCCAGCGAGCGCGTCAAGGTTGAGGAAGTGGCCCTATACCTCCAGCGTGAGTCCCGCAATGGCGTCCTGGTGGATGGGCACTGCGACGAACGCGGCACGGAGGAATACAACCGGGCGCTCGGTGAGCGTCGCGCCTTGTCGGTGCGCGAATACCTGGCCCGCCTGGGTATCGACTCCAGCCGCATCTATACCCGCAGCTTTGGCGAGGACATGCCCGCCGATCCGGGCCAGAACGAAGCAGCCTATTCCAAGAACCGCCGCGGCGAATTCATTCTTCTGATTCCCCGCAAGCCTTGACCGAGAGTTGGTCCCGGCGCCGACAGATGCGAGAATCTGACTTTCCGGTGCGCGCGATCCAGTTCGCTTCAACACCGGCCCTGCAATCCGCGCTCAAACCACGGGGGGTAAACGTTGAGGGGGATAATTGCCGCGCTCGGCACGGATAAGGAACCGATTTGCATGCAATCCGTCGTTCACCTACACTGACTCCCTGTTTGACGCCTGATCACTTGCCGCTTGCCAAGCGGCCAAATCGGCCTAGCGTCGCAAGACCAGCTTTTTTATCTGACATATCATGGAAACCAATTTGTTAGCCTTTGCCCTCGGAATGCCGGAAGTCGTCCTGATTCTGGCGGTGATTCTTATCCTGTTCGGAGCCAAGAAGCTGCCGGAACTGGCCCGCGGTATGGGCAAGGGCATCAAGGAATTCAAACACGCCACCCGCGAAATCCAGGACGATATCGAGGAGGCCTTGAATGATGATCCCCCGCCGCCGCCGAAGAAGCCCGCGGCTTCGTCCTCGGACGAGAAGTCCGAGCACTGGACAGACAAGACGGTCGACAAGAATTCCGGCAAGGAAGACTGACCGCCACCGCAAGGGCGCCGGCCATGTCGAATGATCCCTCGAATGGGACGCCTCCTTCCCCCTCCGATGACGATTCGCCGAAGCCTTCGGACGAATCCTTGAAGGAAGCCCCAAGGAAATCCCCCGCGACTGACGAAGTCGAAGCGCCGGAGTCCGCCGATATTGTGGAAGGCAGCGACTCAGCGGAGGCGCAGGTTGACGGTGAGTCGGGCGGATCTTCCAAGGATCCGGAGGAATCCGCGACCGGGGAGAGGATTTCGGATGACCGGAGCGGCAAATCCGGGGACGAGGACAAGAAGGGGGACGATGGCGCTGCAAAGTTCGGCGACGACGGTGAAATCAAGCCTGAGTTGGATTCCTCCCATCGCGCCGGCAAGGATCCGGTTTCCGATCACGAGGACGACGACCACGAGTGGCACA
>CAZFLK010000057.1:0-31378 GCA_964519245.1 uncultured Verrucomicrobiota bacterium | reverse complement strand
CCATCAGGATGCACTTTTTGCTGCCCGCCCATCCACAACTTCCGACAATACCTCGACGGCACAAGGATGAGGCATGAACAAGCGGGGCATTCATGAGAAGGAAACGTCAGAAGAAAACCAAACGCAGGAAGAAGAAAGCCGAACTTGAGAAGTCGTCATCGAGATCTTCCAAGCTCGAATGCTCGCCCGAAACACGGGAATGGCTGGATCGCCCCAAGCGCACGCCCAACAAGCTGCGCCTCGTCCAGAGTGTTTTTCGCTACCCGTTTTGTGAATACGATCCTGAGAAGTCTCCTTATCACCCGTTCCCATTCCCAGGTCTTTGGAACACAATCCCGATCATCGGCTTCTTGATCGGGCTGTATCTTTGTTGGTGGGCAATCGCCCCATGGTTCACTGGCGAACTGACGATCTTCAGTAAGGAAATAAACGCACCCGGGATACTTGAATACTGGACGATACGTAAATCTCAAGATCCGGCATTCTTTTACGTCGTTCTCACCCCCATCTCGACGCTTGTGCTCTTCACCGGACTCTTCCTTGCCAAACTGGCGGTCAACCAATGGATCTTCGAAGTTCGAGGTTCGCCCGGAAGGCGGAACAAATAGAATTCACGAGCGTTGTCCGGAGAAAAACGTCGCGGTCAACGGAAGCCTTCTCGCTGTAGCAGCAATGCCCTCGATATGGCATTCCATGAACAGGTGGGGCGAATTGTCCTCAATGAGCCGGCTTCGTCATACCCGAGGGGCGGCTCATTGAGGACAATTCGCCCTACCGCCGCGGCGCCTGAAACAATCCCTGGATTTCCGTGCCGCTCAAAGCGCGCGGAAACACCCGTGGATCGTGGATCTTCCCATGAAACGTATGACCGAACGTCTCCTCGCCGGAATCGGCGCCGACCACGAGTTCGGTCTTCTCGGAATCGTCGAGCGTCCTGGCGGTCCATGGCGCAGTCGCTCTCAGTTCGCCGTCGAGATACAGGAGGACGTTTCCATGCTTCGCGTCGACCACGCCGGCGAGATGATGCCACTCGCCGTCGCTCACGGCGTCTGAGCGAAAGGCGGCGATGCGCCATTGTCTCGCCTTGTCGTCGAAGGCCTGGAACTTCCATTCGCCCGGATTGCCGTGCAGGAATTGAAACAGACCCGGCTTGCCGATGCGGTCCTTGGACAGGATACGCATTTGCGGCGTGTTGCGGCGCGTCGAGACCCAGGCCGCGACCGTGATTTCCTTCCAGTTCTCCATGTCGATGGGACCAATCCGAACGCGCTGCTCCCCGTGGAATTCCATGGCCGATGATCCCGCCCTCGGACCGTCGACGAGATGCGGTTTGTTGCCGATGACGTTGTCCGTATCCGCGCGGAGTTTCTCTTCCAATTCGAAACCGCCGCCTGAAGCAGGATCCCATCCGCCGACGAGGCTGCGCGACTTCTCCGCCTTGATCGTTCCGGTCGCGCCTGTCCTCTTGGGAGGCAGATAGGGTTCATTGAAGACCCTCGTGGAAGGAGGAAAGGGCTCCATCGGCTTGATCGGAGGCGGCGCCTTGAAGCGATGCCGCAATGGCCAGTGGATGGTCGAGGGCCGGTAGATCCCGACCGGGTTCCGGTTCCACTTCTCGTGCAGGTAAACCTCGGCGGTGAACTGATCCGATTGGTCGGCAAAGGAAAGCAGGCGGCTGAGTGGAATGGACCCTCCGTGGTGTCGGGTCAACGCGGCGACCTGGAGAAATCCGACGCCCCACTTGCGCTCGGAGATCGTCTTGTCGCCCCAATTGTCCTCGGGGTCCTTCACATGGGTGTGGCCGCCGATCCAAAGGTCAATGGCGCCCCGGCCATGCTTCTTGTGGAACTCATCCAGGAAGTCCTCGAACACATGCGCGTCGGCCGTGTATTTGAAATTCTCCGGATCGTCTTTCTCGATGATGAAGTAGAGATAAGACGAGCCCTCGCCGCCGCCCGTGCTGCCATGATAGCGCGGATGTCCCTCGCCCTTGCCGGAGGCGACGGTCGTGTCGCGCAGCGCGTGGTGGTGCATGGTGACGAGAATCTTGTCCTGGTTCTCCAGGACCTGCTGTTTCCACCAGTTGAAGGTGTCGCGCGTGACCGCGCCGGGCGGGTAGCCGCCAGACTTGCCGTCACGGCTGTGGCCCCGCCCCACGGGATTGGGCGCGTCGTTGCGATCGGACAACATGAGAAACAACATATTGCCCGCCTGGAACTTGTAGCGCTCCCACGTGCCCTCAACCGGAAAGGGACGCCGCTTCGGATCGACGCCGGAAAGCTCCGTGTTCTCGCCCAGGGGATCGCCCCACTTGCGGATCCAGGAACCGGGGCCGTGATCGTAGTAGGGCGCATCGTGGTTGCCGGGCACATTGTAGATCTGTTCGCGACGATGCTTCGTCATGGCGCGATACTGGCGGATCAACTCCTTGCCATCCTTGTCGCCCGGCGGGGTCTGGTGCGCGGACAAGTCCCCGGCGTCGATCATGATGTCCCAGTCGAAAGCCGGCGCGCCCTCGATCCCGCCCTCCGATTGTCGGATGACCTTGGCGAGGCTTTCGCGACCTCGTCGGATATCCGCCGGCACATGCGCGCAACTGGCCGCCCAGACGCGAAATTCTCGCGTCGCGGATTGAGCCTCAACGCAAGTCGCGCCAAGCGTCGACGCAAACACCGCCAATCCAAGCGAAAGGCGCATCCTGGTTTCGAAGGGGGGAGTCATTGGCATCGAGGGAAACAGGTTCAATTCCAGCGAAAGCCACGATTGAGGGACCGGCGCGGATGCGCAAGTCTGATTGGCAAATCAGGAAGCATCGAACACGCGGGGCTTCGCTTCGCTCGCACGCTCTAAAATGGGTATTGCGGCAGCAATGCCCCACCAGAAAGGTGTGGCAAACCTGCCGGTTTGCCCGATTCTCAGCCAGAGCAAACGAAGCGAGGCGCAGGCGGCGGGCCGCCAACGTTCTCATGCACTGAACTGCGCTTGCTTGCCCCCGCCCTGAAAAATCGGTTGCCAAATCCGGCGTTGGTCGCGCAGCTTCCACAACGGTTCGACTGAACCGCAATGCTTATGAGCCAGAACGCCAGCTACGACATTCCCCGCCGGTTGCGACGCCTGCGGCGCACGCCCGCCTCGCGCGCGCTTGTCCAGGAAACCCACGTCTCGGTGGATGATTTCATCATGCCCCTGTTTGTGAAGGAGGGCGACGGCGATGCAGAGCCGGTGGACTCCATGCCCGGCCAGTTTCGGCACACGATCGCAGGCCTGGTGGAAGAGTGTCGCGAGATTGCCGGGCTCGGCATCCGGGCCGTGGCCTTGTTCCCCGTGACGCCGGCGGAGGTTAAGGATGACAAGGGCTCCGAGGCCCTGAACCCCGAATGTCTGGTTCTGCGCGCAGTGCGCGCGGTCAAGGAAGCCGTTCCGGAACTGCTGGTCATCACCGATGTCGCGCTCGATCCCTACACGAGCCATGGCCACGACGGAACGCTGACGGAGGACGGAAGCGCGGTGGACAACGACGCCACGCTGGAGATCCTCGCCCCGATGGCGGTGGAGCAGGCCAAGGCGGGAGTGGACTGGGTCGCGCCTTCGGACATGATGGACGGACGGGTGGGCGCCATTCGTGACGCCTTGGATGTGGCGGGATTCATCGATGTCGGGATCCTCGCCTACTCGGTGAAATTCGCCTCGGCGTATTATGGGCCGTTTCGCGATGCAATCGGCAGTCAATCCGCGGCGGGGAAGACCTACCTGGACAAGTCGACTTACCAAATGGATCCGGCGAATGCGCGGGAAGCGCTGCAGGAGGCGGAACTGGATGAGCTTGAAGGCGCGGATGTGCTCATGGTCAAGCCGGCGGGGGCCTATCTGGATATCATTCATTCGCTCCGTCAGGGCACGGACCTTCCCTTGGCGGCCTACCAGGTTTCGGGCGAGTATGCGCAAATTCATGCCGCCGCCGAGAAAGGTTGGCTCGATCTGAAGCGTACGCGCGACGAGTCGCTTCTTGCGATCAAGCGCGCCGGGGCCGACATGATCCTGACCTACTTTGCCAAGGAGATTGCGGCGGAGGGGCAGTGATCCGCCTTCGCGAGGCTTCGGCGCGACAGGTCGGTATTCAGTGGGTCAGTATTCAGAATGCCGGAGGGCAGGGATGCTCCCGGGTATCTGAAGACGCAAGTGAACTGACTCACTGAATACGGAATACAGATCCCTGACCCACTGATTACTGATCACTGAATACTGACCACAATGTTCCCCGCCTTCTTGACAACGTTGCTGTTTGCGTTCTCCGCGGTGACGGGCACGCGAACGGCAAAGCTGTTTGGCGCGGCGGAGGGCAATTTCTGGCGTTTCTGCGTGGCTGCCGGGATCTTGGCCGCCTATGCGCACAGTTTGGGGCAGGGGATTGCCGGGCCGGGTTTTGCGATCTTCTTTGTCAGCGGTTGCATCGGTTTTGGCGGGGATGTCGCGCTCTTCCAGGGCTACGTGCGGATTGGCTCCCGCCTGACGATCCTCATCGTGCAGACCATGGCGGCCCCCTTTGCGGCCATCACCGAATGGGTTTGGCTGGGCAATGCCCTGTCGGGCCAGGAGATTCTTTGTGCGTTGATCATCCTGGGCGGCGTGGGGCTGGCGCTGGCGCCCGGGGAGCATATCCAAGTGGATCGACGCACGATGGCTGCCGGCGTGGTCTACAGCCTCATCGCAGCCTATTGCCAGGGATTTGGGGCGGTTCTGGCGCGCAAGGGCTATGATGTGGTGAAGGCGAATGGCGCGGAGATCGACGGGATCACGACGGCGTATCAACGGTTGCTGGGCGGCATTGTGGTGACCGGGCTGTTCCTGTTGTTTGTCAAGCGACGGGAGATCATGGAGCGCGTCGGGTGGATCGAGTCGGATGTGGAGGCCCGCGCGGGAAGGATCGGGGAGCGAGGCTCCATGTGGCGCAAGGGCTGGTATTGGCTGGTCGCCAATGCGATGTGCGGGCCGGCCTTTGGCGTGAGTTGCTATCAATGGGCGTTGCTCTACAAGAGCACCGGCGTGGTGTTGCCGATCGTGGCCATGACGCCGTTGCTGGTGATTCCGCTGGCGAGACTCTTCGAAGGCGAGAAGCCTACGAAGCGTTCCCTGCTCGGCGGATTGATTGCCGTTGTCGGCGCTGTCGGATTGACCATGACCGCAGGGTGAGGCCTTGGGGCTTCCGTCGATTCTGCTTGGCTGGAGCGGTGGGAGCCCTTACCTATCGCTCGATGAAAACCCACCTTTCTCAAGCGGCGTTGGCGTTGGCGTTGAACGTCGTCATGGCTCTTGGCATTCAAGCCGCTGAGCCCGGCGGCAAGCTCCTGTTGTCCGACGATTTTGAGCGCGAGGAAAAGGATCCCGCCAAAGAACAGGTTGGCAATGGTTGGGGCACCAACAGTCGCTCGCGGGCCCAGGGACAGAAGCAGGTCGACCTGGCCGAAGGCGCCATGCACGTGACGCGGGCCAAGGTGGCGGATCATGGCGTCTCGGTCCATCACGAGGTCGCCTTTCGCGACGCCACGATCCGGCTTCGCTTCAAGCTGGGGAAAGGCGACGACCTGGGAATCAATATCGCGGACATGAAAGAGAAGTCCGTGCATGCCGGGCACATCTGCCTGGCGCGCGTTCGGTTGAACAAACTTGAAATCAGCGACCTGAAGACCGGGCGGATGAAGAAGGAGCATCGGGACGCGCGGAAGGCGGGCAAGGAAACGGCCGCGCAGAAGAAACTGACCAAGGCCCGGAGCAAATACTTCGATTTGGATCTCAAGCCGGATGCCTGGCATCAGTTGGAAGTCGTTATCAAGGGCGATCGAATGCAGGTCGCGATCAACGACAAGCAGGTCGGCTCTTTTGCCTCTCCGGGTATCGGGCACGCCACCAAGAGCCGTTTGCGTCTGGCGGTCAACAAATCGGCATGGATTGACGACGTTGAGATTCTCGGGCGTTAGTGAGCGAACCCTGGCGCGATCATGGCGTCAACGCACGGTGACGAAGTCGTTGTGGTTGAACAAGGTCATGAGGAGGTTGCGTCGGGCGCGTTGCCGGGGGGGCTCTTTGGCTGATGGGGGCGCCTTCGAGCGCAACCAGGATGCCTGCTCGTTCAGGAACTCGCGGCACAAGTTCAACTCGTCGTCGGTCGGTTCGCGGGAAAGCACGCGAAGGTAGGCGTCGCGGACGAAGGCGTCGTCGTCGGAGCTGGTTTGATTGAGCGTGTCGCTGAGAGCTCCAGCATGGACGAAGGTCAGCCGGCTGTTGGCGAGAGCCAATGCCTGGTGTGGTTGCACGGTTTTCTTGCGTTCGTAGCATTCGACCACGTTGGGTCCGTCGAAGATCTGCAGGAATTCCACGAGTTTCTCATGGGCGTGGCGCAGGTGAATGCTGCTCCGGCGGCTGGTCTGTCCCTGCGTGTTGGGGATGTCGGGGCCGCCCATGGCGTTGTCCATGGAGCCGCAGATGTGAAGCAGGTTGTCACGAACGACCTCGGCCTCCATGCGACGCGAATTCATCCGCCAGAGGAATCGGTTGTCCGGGTCGATTGCGGCGGCTGCCGCGTCGAACGTCGATGCCATGCGATACGCGCTGCTGATGGCAATCAACTTGTGCATTTCCTTCATGTTCCAGTCCCGGTCCATGAACTCGGCGGCCAGCCAGTCCAGCAGGGCGGGGTGGGTCGGCGAAACGCCGTTCGCTCCGAATTCCCCGACCGTCGGGACAATGGCGGAACCGAAACGACGCAGCCAGACGTGGTTCATGGCGACGCGCGCCGTGAGCGGGTTGGCGCGGTCGGTCAGCCAGTGGGCAAACGCCGTTCGACGGCCGGTGCTGGTGGCGGAATACTTGGCGATCTTGCGGGGCGTGTAGGCTGGGGTTGCCTCGGCGGCGATGTCCTTCCGCGCCTTCTTCAGCGCCTTGTCGGCTGCCTGCGTTTTCTTCTTTGCGGCGGCCAGGGATGCGGCGGCTTTCTTGGTGGCCGATGTCGGCTTGCCCTTGGCGGCGGTTCTGGCCCGGGTCGCTGACGCTTCGGCTCCGGCCTCCGCCGCACGCGCGGCGGCATGGGCGTGTTCGGCCTCGGCCAGCGCGGCCTGGCGTTGCAGTGTGTGCGCTCGGATCGCAGCGGTCCGCCACGCGCTGGATTTTTTCCCGCCGCCATCCTCGACACGCTCCACCTCAAGCGTGGCCATCAAGGCTTCGTGTCGGGCCAACACGGCCGCGAGGTCGAGTTCCGCGAGCTTCAATGTGTCGGCTGGCGGCTTCTGGTCCCGGAGGGAGTTCAGTGTTGTTTTCGCCTTGGCGATCCGAGCGCGGCTGGCCGCGAGGGTTTCCTGGATGACGAAGTCGCGTTTGTCGGGTTCGTAGGCGAGCCTGGGCAGGGTCACCGGCTTGGGTTCGAAAACGCCCCCGAAGATGGCCGGCACGCCCGGGGCCATTTCCTTGTCCTTGATTGGATGGCGCTCGTCTCCCCGCTTGAGGAGGTAGACCGCTGCGGAGGGGTTCTGCTCGTAGGCCCTCGGCAGGCCATCCTTCAGCAGGTCGGGTTGGCCGGGGAGCCGCTCGGTGCGGACGCCGTGCGGAGCGAAAATGGCGCGGAGTCGATAATATTCCTCCTGGGGTATTGGATCGTATTTGTGTTCGTGGCACTTGGCGCAGCCGAAGGTCACGCCCATGAAGCCCTGCATGGTGTGATCGACCAGGTCGGTCAGCCACTTCTCGCGACTGCCCGCCTTCCAGTTCCGGGCGATGAAGCCGGTTGCGCGAAGCGCATCCTCGTCCAGCGGCGCGATCTCATCGGCCGCCAGCATCTCGTGGATCATGCGATCGTAGGGCTTGTTCTGGTTGAGAGATTCCACGATCCAGTCCCGCCAGCGCCAGATGTGGCGTTGGCTGTCGCGGATGGCCTTCTTGTAGCCGGCCCAGTCGCTGTAGCGCCAGATATCCATCCAATGGCGGCCCCAGCGCTCGCCGTATCGGGGGTGCGCCAGAAGTTCGTCCACGATCTGCTCATAAGCCTTCTCGCTGGGGTCGGCGAGGTAGCGGGTGACCGCCTCGGGAGGGGGCGAAAGTCCGATCAGGTCAAGATACAGCCGGCGAAGCAGAGCTTCGGGTTTGGCTTTCGGCCGGGGGCGCAGGCTCCGTTCCTCATGCGCCTTGGCGATGAAGGCGTCGATAGGATTGCGCACCCAGTCTCCGGCGCTCACCTCGGGCACGGGGGGGCGCTTCACCGGCTTGAACGGGCGCCAGGGATAGGCGGATTCCAGATGGTTCAGGAAGGCGCGCTCGCGATCGGCCGCGGTTTCAATGGCATGGACGGAGGGGGGCTCGGCCGCGTTGCCCGGGTTGCTCCCGAGAAGGATCTCGACGCGGTTGTTCGCGCCGTCGCCATCCGCATCTTCCCGGGCGATGCGCGTCAGTCGATCCGCGATCGAGATCGCGCCATTGTCCCCGGCGGCCTCACGCAGTCTGGCGCCGAAGGCATTGTGCGGGATGTCCTCGAGACTCTCGGCGGCGTGATCGCCGCCGGGAAGATGGCACGTGGAGCATTGGTTCAAGCCGGGCGGGAGAAAATCCCCGAAATGCCGCTTGAGCGCGAGTTTGTTTGCCGGGGTGGCGGCGGCCGGGATGGCGGCGATGGCGATCAGCGCGCCCAAGGCGATCCCGTTCGCGCAGGTGAGCGGGTTCTTTCGTCGTGGTTTCATGGTCGCGTGTGACGGAGCGTCCGAACGGAAATGCCGTCCAACATGGGAGTCTTGTGAATGGTTGTCTTATGAGATCAGGGAAGAGGTGTCAACGGCTAGGCGGGTCAGCGGTTCCGGCCTTTGAGGCATTTGACCGTTGTCACGGGCCGGGGACCGCTTTTATGGTGAAGACTCCGGGCAGGTTGAGATCGACGTGCCCGTTGGTTCCATGATCATGACGGGATTCCGCACTCGAGCGACGCGACGGATCGCAATCTTGGCGATCTTGGCCAGCTTGTTTTCAACGGGAGCATTGATCGCCTCGGCCAGGACCCATGTCGTCCGCCGGGGGGAGACCTTGAGCGGCATTGCGTCGAAGTATCGGGTTTCGCTGACCGAGTTGATCCGGGCCAACCATCTGAAATCCAAGAACCAGATTCCCGCCGGACATCGATTGACGATCCCGGAAAAGGACGCCCCCAAGCCGGCCAAGCTGTTGCCGGGGGCGCGGCATACCGTGCGCAAGGGCGATACGTTGAGCGGCATCGCCGGGAAGTATGGGACATCCATCGAGAATCTGGTTGAATGGAACGGGCTCCGATCGACGAGTCGGATCGACGCCGGCCAGAGTTTGATTGTCTCCGAGCCGCCGACGGCGACCAAGTCGGGCAGCGGGAGTTCCAAGGTCGAGACCGACGCTCCGAGCGACTATTCTGTCAAGAAGGGCGACACGCTCAGCAAGATTGCCGAGCGGCATGGGGTGCGGCTTTCCGCGTTGGCGAAGTTCAATGGCATTCGCTGGCCCTATCGGATCAGGATCGGTCAGAAGATCTCGCTTCCGGGTTCGTCCACCGGAGCGTCGGAAGTTTCGCAGCAGGATGAGACGGTTCGCATCATCGTCCAGAAGAAGGAGACGCTCGCCGATATCGCCGCGCGCTATGGTGTTTCCGTCGGCATGATCGCGGAATACAACGGGCTTCAGGATCCGAACGAGATCAATGCGGGGCAGCGGTTGATCATCCCGGGTCGGGATGCGGCGCCGAAGGTCGCCATTCACTCGGATCTTCGCAAGGCGCTTGATCGCATTCGCGTGAGATCGGGCCGGTGGAAGTACATTGTGATCCATCATTCCGCCACCCGGGACGCCAGTCCGAAGGGCATGGATGCCTACCATCGCGCGCGCGGCATGGAGAACGGGCTTGCCTATCACTTCGTGATTGGCCGCGGCGGTCAGATGCAGGACGGGGCAACCTATGTCGGCAATCGGTGGAAGAAACAGCTCGATGGCGGCCACCTGGCCAAGGCGTCCCTGAACGCCAAGGCCATCGGCGTCTGCCTGGTCGGGGATTTCACCAAACAGACCCCGACCGCGCTGCAGATGCGCAGCCTGAACGGCTTGGTCGACTACCTCCTCGCGAAATGCCGTCTGAAGTCCGACTCCGTGAAAACGCACCGGCAGATTCATCCCCGGCACACCGCGTGTCCCGGCAATCGTTTCCCTGTCTCCTCTTTTGTCGGTCGACTGGAGAGGCGCAATTGAAGCCATCACCCCTGCAACGCCATGAAGATGAACTTGAATGCCCCGCTCAGCCCTCCTAACGTCACCTGCATGAAGGCTCTATTTGTTGGAAGCCGGGCTTCGGCAGGCTCGCTTGCCATGCTCACGCTGCTTATGTCGCTTGCGTTCGATCTTGCCGCAGCGCCCGCCACCGCCCGCACCAAGGCCGTGCGTGAGCACGCCGAGCGCGAGGCGATCAAGAGGGACCTTATGCGCGTGCAATCGGACGTTGCGGAGCTCATCGATTCGCAGAACCAGCTCCTGCGGAAGCTGGTCGATCTGGAATCGCTGGTCACGACGCAGGCGGCTGAAATCCGGGACCTGCGGACCGATCTTGCCGCCGAGCGCGCGAAAGCCGCCTCCGGTTACGCGACCATCGAGAACGTCAATACCCTGTCGGAGAAAATCAAGGAGTTGGACGCCAAGCGAAACAAGGACGCGGATTTGATCGTCAAGGAGCTCAGCCGTATCGACAAGGAATATCAGGCGTCGTTGGATCAATTCAACAAGCGCTCCGAATTGCTCAACAATCGGCTTGCGGCGGTGGAGCGCGGGTTTGCGTCGCGGCCCTCGGAGCCCTCGCGACAGTCGATGCCGTCGCCTCCACCGTCGGATCTGAAGGGGTGGCGGCACACAATCCAGGCTGGCGAGTTTGTGGGGCGCGTCATTTCAGCCTACAACGATGCTTGGCAAGCCAAGGGCGGCAAAGGAAACATCACTCTCGGTTCGGTGAAGGCCGCCAATCCAGGGGTCAATCTCGACAACGTGCAGGTGGGGCAGGAGATCTTCCTGCCGCAACCCGGTCAGTGATCCGCAGTCAGTAAGCGGTATCCCGTTTCGAGCAAGCGGCAGCCGGCGATTCGATTTCCGGCTCGCAGCGTTGCCCGGAATCGCCCCATCCCGCTGATCCTCACGCCAATCAAATTTCCATGACTGAAAGCAAAGCTCCAGAGACGCGTAAGAAGAAGATCCGTTGGATGCTTTGGTTCCGACGGTTGCACCTTTACCTGGGGTGTTTCTTTACCCCGATGCTGATGTTCTACATCGCCACCGGCTGGTACCAGACCGTGAATGAGAACCGATTGAAGCATCCAGGGGAGGCGGAGACGTTCTGGCAAAAGGCCCGGGTCGTGCATACGGATTCCATCCTGCCGCCCGATGTCTCTGAGGAGGATATCGCGAACATCGATCTCAGCCAGCCATTCGAACCGCCCGCCTCCAATCCCGCGACCTACAAGTGGTTGGCCATTCTCATGTGCCTGCTGGCGAGTGTCACCATCGCGTTGGGACTGATCCTCTCATTCAAGACGATTCGACGAAAGTGGCTCGTTGCCGGGGTCCTCATCGCGGGATGTCTGCTGCCCTGGATCATGCTCAAGATCGGGCAGGGCGGTCTTTGAATCCGACTACTTCCCGTTCCCGGCTCTCGCCAGACTCAACTGCTTTCTCAACGATCCGATCGGGACCTGCGCCCAAGCCCGCTCGTGGAGATAGTAGACGACGAATTTTGCCACGAATTCCACGGCCCCGATCTGTAACGCCGGCTTGATGTCGCCGGTCACAATCAGGGCGATCAGAATCGTCGTCCCGGTCGCGAGGAATCGCCAGGTCAACCCCTTCAAGACACTCCTCAATCGGGATTCCTGGAGAGCCGCCGTATTGTCTGCACTCAGTTCGCTCATGCGCCCCAAAATGCTCCAGCTTATTCATAAGTAAAGAAATAATGTTAATAATCTTTCAAATGAAGCGGCTTCGAGCGGAAGATTGGGGAGTGACCGTCGGTTGCTGACTACGGGGTGATACGCGCCTGTGTTTCAGTAGTGTTACGGATTGATGTTGATTGGGGGAATAGTGTCAGCTATTACGACACTTCGGGGGGTGTTATCGAAAAACGACATAAACGCCCGTGACTCCTCAAAATTCAATCTGCGCAGACGAAGACACCTTCCGGGATCTGGTGGAGAACTGTCCTGATGTGATTCAGAGCGTCGGGCCGGACGGCCGCTACCTTTATGTGAATCAATCCTGGGTCAATTTGCTGGGATATTCTCGCAGTGACGTTGGAGAAATGAACCTGTTTGAGGTAATCGCGCCGGACTGCCGTAAGGAATGCGAGGAGCGATTCCGGCGGGTTCTGCAAGGAGAGACCCTGCGGAACATCGAAACAACGTTTCTCGATGCTGCGGGACGACGAATCAAGATGACGGGCAGCGCCAGTTGCCGAATGGTCGATGGGGAACCGGTTGCGACTCGCGGCGTCTTTCGCCCGGCCGATTCTGTCGCTAACTCGACTTGCGCCGATGACGCGTCATCCGATCCCGTGGTTGTTTGCAGTTGGTGCTGGAGAACGAGGGAGCCCGACGGAAGCTGGAAATCCACCGGAGAGCAGATCGATCGTCGATTGGTCGGGAAGATTTCCCATGGAATCTGTTATCAGTGCGCCGACAAGGCCCTGGCCGATTTGGAGAACCCGCGTTGAGCCGACCGAACCAGCGCAAAAAAGAGTTTCAATCGGGGAGGGAATTCGTACACTCGGCCGTTCACATGGCAGTCAAAAAGAAAGCAGCCCCGAAGAGGACACCCGCCTCCTCCAAGCGCAAGGGCATTCTCGGCGGCGGCAACTGGATCATCGATCAGGTCAAAATGATTGATGTGTATCCGGAACCCACCATGTTGGCCAACATCAATGGCAAGACGCACCAGGGCACGGGCGGTTCGCCGTTCAATGTTCTGGTCGATCTCGCCAAGCTTGGCGCCGACTTTCCGCTTTTGGCGGCGGGCGCGATCGGCAAGGACGAGTTCGGTCAGGAAATCCTGGATATCTGCAAGGCCAACAAGATTGACACCCGTAACCTCAAGACGGCCAACGAGGCGCCGACGTCCTACACCGACGTCATGACTGAGACGAAGGGCGGACGCCGCACCTTCTTCCACAACCGGGGCGCCAACGCCATCTGGGACGGATCCAATCTCGATTTCAAGAAGATCAAGGCCCGTGTTTTCCACCTGGGCTACCTGCTTCTGATGGACGCCCTGGACGCCAAGGACAGGAAATACGGAACCAAGGCCGCCGCCCTTCTGGCGCAGGCCCAGGAGGCCGGCATGAAGACCAGCGTCGATGTGGTCAGCGAAGACAGTGACCGCTTTGCCAAGATCGTTGCGCCCGCGCTGGCCCACACCGATTACTGCATTCTCAACGAAATCGAGGCGGGTCGCACCACCGGGTTCAAACTGCGGGAACCCGACGGTTCGCTCGACACTGTCGCGGTCAAGCACTCCGCGGGCGCGCTGTTGCAACTTGGCGTCGGGGAGTGCGTTGTCATTCATTTTCCCGAAGGCGGCTTCGCTCGCACGCGCGACGGCAAGGATTATTGGCAGAGCTCCCTCAAGTTGCCCAAGAAATACATTGTCGGGTCGGCCGGCGCGGGCGACGCCTTTTGCGCCGGCGTGCTCTACGGCCTGCACGAGGACTGGGACCTGCAGAGGTGTCTGTTCACCGGTGTTTGTGTCGCGGCGGCCTCGCTCTCGGAAGCCACCTGCACCGGCGGCGTCAAGTCGCTCGCCAGCGCCGAGGCATTGGCGAAGAAGCACAAGCCAGGCAAGCCGCTGGAGCCGGAGTATTGAGTCGACGTCGCGCCCGCGAATGCAATTGCGCAGGGGCGCGGTTCACGGCGAGCCGGATGAGGGCACGTGCGGGCCAAACGCCCCGGATCGTCGCAGGCCCGGCTCAGCAGGGGCTTTGCCCCTGCCATGCCTTGGTCCTCGACACCTGTCCGAATTCCTTGCCGCCCGCGAATGCCGCCTCCCACCGCGCGCAACTTGTGTTAGATTCCCTCCGGCCATGATCAGGATTCGCAACTCTTTTACGCTCATTCTGCTGCTCGCCGGGATGTCCGGGCCCGCGGACGCGCCCGCCGCGGACTATGCCAGGGACATTCTCCCGCTCCTGCAAACCTATTGCTACGATTGTCACGGCGACGGCGCGCAAAAGGGCGGCGTCTCCTTCGATACCTTCGACAGCCCCGACAAGCTGATGAAGGACCTTGATCTGTGGAGCCGATCCCTTTCCCAGGTCAGCTTTGACAACATGCCGCCGCAGGACAAGCGGCAGATGTCGCCCGCTCAGAAAAAGCTCCTGCTCGATTGGATTGAACGCGACGTCTTCAATGTCAACTGCAACAATCCGGATCCCGGACGAGTCACGATTCGCCGCCTCAACCGCACGGAATACAACAACACCATTCGAGACCTGCTCGGCATCAACTTTCGCCCGGCCGATGATTTTCCGCCGGATGATTCCGGGTTCGGCTTTGACAATATCGGGGATGTTCTCTCGATCTCCCCCTTGCACATGGAAAGGTATCTCGCCGCCGCAGGGCAGGCCCTGGACAAGGCCATCACGCTCGGCCCGGCGAAGCCCAAGTTGATCCAGATGGACTGGGATCGGCTGCGAGGCGGCCGGGAGAACGGCTCCAGCCGGATCCTGGTCTCTCGCGGCGAC
The DNA here is from genome assembly GCA_964519245.1 of uncultured Verrucomicrobiota bacterium. GTDB lineage: Bacteria > Verrucomicrobiota > Verrucomicrobiia > Limisphaerales > JAYPEY01 > JAYPEY01. The sequence goes on along the minus strand of CAZFLK010000057.1, from coordinate 16,620 downwards.
ATCGAGGCGGATCACCGATTTCCGGAAGACGGCGAGTATCGTTTCAAGGTGCGGGCCTATGGCGATCAGGCGGGGGATGAGCCGGTCCGGATGGGGTTCAGCGTGGATGGCGAATCGCAGGGGGAAGCCAAGGTCCCGGCGAAACGCGGCGACCCGGGCGAGTATGAGAAGACCATCCGGGTGAAGAAGGGGACGCGGCGGTTGGCGGTTTCCTTCCTCAATGACTACTACAAGCAGAGCGGGCCGGGCCGGGGCGATCGAAATCTCATCGTTGGCTCCTTCATCATTGTCGGTCCCTTGAACCAGGCGCCGCCGGAGCCGTCGCCGACCCATCAGCGGATCTTCTTCAAGCAGCACAACGTTTCCAACCAGGAGCAGGTTGCCCGGGAGATCATCGGGGCCTTCGCGCGGCGGGCGTTCCGTCGGCCGGTCAAGGAGGATGAGCTCGATCGTCTGATGGCGCTGTGGTTGAAGGCCATTCGACGCGGCGATTCCTTCGAGGCCTCGGTGAAGTTGGCCCTGCAGGCGGCTCTCAGTTCACCGGCCTTCCTGTTTCGAGGGGAACTGCAGCCGGAGCCGGACAATCCGCAGCGAATCTATCCCATTGCCGAATTCGCGCTCGCGTCGCGCCTCTCCTACTTCCTCTGGGGCAGTATGCCGGACGAGGAGCTCAACGGCCTTGCGGACCGGAAGCGGCTGCGCGCCAACCTGGCCGAACAGGTTTATCGCATGTTGCGCAGCAATCGTTCGCTGGGGCTGGCGGACAGCTTCGCCCTGCAATGGCTGCAGGTGCGCAACCTTGATCTGGCGGAGCCCTCGGAAAAGCACTTCCCCGAATTTGACATGGACCTCAAGGAGGCGATGCGGGTCGAAACCGAAATGTTGTTCAAGCGGATTGTTCGTGAAGACCGGAGTGTGCTGGAGTTCCTGAACGCGGATTACACCTACCTGAATGCCCGGTTGGCGCGGCATTATGGCGTTGCCGGGGTGGAAGGTTCGAACTTCCAACTTGTCTCTCTGAAGAACACGCCGAGGCGAGGCGTCCTGAGCCATGGCAGCGTCCTGACCATCACCTCGAACCCGACCCGCACCTCGCCGGTAAAGCGCGGGCTCTGGGTGCTGGAGAATATCCTGGGCACGCCGCCGCCGCCGCCGCCGCCGGATGTGCCCGAATTGGAGGAGGACAAGGCCGTGACCGGGGAGACCCTGCGCGAGCGCCTGGAGCAGCATCGCGAGAAGCCAATGTGCAAGTCCTGCCACCAACGCCTCGATCCGCTGGGATTCGGGTTGGAGAACTTTGACGCCATTGGCCGCTGGCGTGAATCGGATGGCGGAGCAAGAATCGACGCCGGAGGGCAACTGGTCACCGGTGAACGTTTCGGCATGGCGACGGAACTCACCGATGTCCTGGTCAACCAGAAGCGCGATGAATTCGTGCGCAACCTCGCGCTGCGGATGCTGACCTTCGCGCTCGGAAGGGGGCCGGAGTACTACGACAAGTGCGCCGTCGACCAGATCGTGCGGGAAATGGAGCGCAACAACTACCACTTTTCTTCCCTTGTCCTCGGCGTCGTCAAGAGCGTCCCCTTCCAGCTCCGGCGCGGCGAGGGCGTTCGCGAGTAGTCCGCGACGCTTGAGCGCTCCGCGATTGCGGATCCTTTCCCGGTTCTTGTTGTTGACCCACAATCGGCGCGACAGGGCGTCGCCGTGGGGGTAGCATTCCCTGTGGGTGGGTCGGTGATGAATGAGAGCGGCCATCCCATCGGGCAGATCGGAATGGCCGGTTGGTTTCCCGCTCGCCTCATGCTCCGCCTCCGACCGCAATCGGTCTCTTGGGCGGCGCGATTCGCGAAAGGCGTTGGTCATGAAGAATGACGCAGTGAAAGAGGAGCCCGCGTGGCATGCGTTGGCCGAGACCGAAGTCGTCAGGTTGTTGGATGTCGATCTTCAGCAGGGGCTCTCGACCGAGGAGGTCCGGGCGCGGCAGCTTCAGTATGGTCCCAATCGGCTCTCGGCGCGCCGGGGTGTTCCCGGCTGGAGGCGATTCCTGCAACAGTTTCATCAACCCCTTGTCTACATCCTGCTGGCCGCGGCGGGGGTTACATTGGCTCTGCATGAGTATGTCGATTCGACCGTCATTTTTCTGGTCGTGTTGGTCAACGCGGTTGTCGGCTACCTGCAGGAGAGCAAGGCCGAGAAGGCTATTGAGGCGCTCGCGCAGATGGTCACGACGGAATCGACCGTGCGCCGCGACGGAAAGAAGGCGCGCGTGCCTGCAGAACAGTTGACGCCCGGGGATGTGGTCCTGCTCCAGTCCGGCGACAAGGTGCCGGCAGACTTGCGCCTGTTTTTCAACAAGAGCCTGCAGGTCGATGAGTCGGCCCTGACGGGCGAATCGCTGCCCGTTCAGAAACAGACCCGGCCCGTGGAACTGAATTCACTGTTGGCGGAACGCGCCAGCCTGGCCTTCGCCGGCACGCTGGTCACCCATGGGCAGGCTGAGGGCGTGGTCTGGGCCATCAGCAATGAGACCGAGACCGGACGCATTGCTCGCCTCATCGGCGGCGCCGTCAGCCTGAGCACGCCGCTCACGCGGAAGATCCACGAGTTCAGCCGGATGTTGCTGTGGGTGATCCTCGCGTTGGCCGCGCTCACCTTTGCCTTGGGGCTCAGCCGGGGTGAGTCTGCGGTGGACATGTTCATGGCCGCGGTTGCCTTGGCGGTGGGCGCGATTCCGGAGGGCTTGCCCGCCGCTGTCACGATCACGCTTGCCATCGGCGTGAATCGTATGGCGCAGCGGCGCGCCATCATCCGTAAACTGCCCGCCGTGGAGACCTTGGGCAGCGCCACGGTCATCTGTTCGGACAAGACCGGCACGTTGACCGAGAACGAGATGACCGTGCAGGAGATTCATGCCGGCGGACGTGTCTATCAGGTGACTGGTTCCGGATACGCGCCCGAGGGGCAAGTGCTGGACCACGGAACGCCGGCGGACCTCGAATCACACGAGGCGCTCCGGGAATGCCTCCTGGCCGGGGTGTTGTGCAATGATTCGCAACTCGTCTTCGAGGACGGCCAGTGGAACGCCCAGGGCGATCCCACCGAGGCAGCCCTCACGGTTTCCGCCGGGAAGGCCGGCCTTCAAGGAGAGGAACTGATCCGCCGGCATGGCCGCATCGATTCAATTCCCTTCGAATCCGAGCATCAATTCATGGCCACGCTGCATGGTCACCATGAGTCGGACCGCCGGGTCATCTTCAAGAAAGGTTCCCTCGAGCGATTGCTGGAGCGCAGTCACGACATGTTGCTCGATGACGGCAAGACCGGCCCCTTCGATGCTGACGCCATCCGGGCTGGAGCTGAGAGCATGGCCGCCCGTGGCATGCGCGTGCTCGCCATCGCCCGACGGCTCACCGATCCGGAACACGAGAAGCTTGAGCATCACCATGTGGCCGGAGAGCTTACCTTCGTGGGTTTGCAGGGCATGATCGATCCGCCCAGACGCGAAGCCATTGATTCCGTCGCCCAGTGCCAGGCTGCGGGGGTGCAGGTGAAAATGATCACCGGGGACCACGTGATCACTGCGAAAGCCATCGCGGAGCAACTCGGCTTGCGCTCCAGCGCTGGTGACGGGCTGGCGGCCGTCACGGGTCGCGACCTCCAGCAGACCGCCGACGAAGACTGGCCGGCCCTGGCGCAACGGACGAACGTCTTCGCGCGCGTCGCGCCGGAACAGAAGCTCAAACTCGTTCGCGCCCTCCAGGACGAGGGGCACGTTGTCGCCATGACCGGAGATGGCGTCAATGACGCGCCCGCGCTCAAGCAGGCCGATATCGGGGTCGCCATGGGCAGGTCCGGTACGGAAGTCGCCAAGGGCGCCGCCGACATGCTGCTGACCGACGACAACTTCTCTTCCATAGAGGCCGCCATTGAGGAGGGCCGCGGTGTTTTCGACAATCTCACGAAATTCATCGTGTGGACGCTTCCGACGAACATGGGCGAGGGCCTGATTGTTCTCGCCGCGATCCTGATGGGGACGTCGCTGCCCGTCCTGCCCGTGCACATTCTCTGGATCAACATGGCCACCGCCATCCTGCTGGGCCTCATGCTGGTCTTTGAACCCAAGGAATCGAATCTCATGCGCCGTCAGCCGCGCGATCCGCGGGCCCCCTTGTTGACGCCGCCGCTGATCATGCGCATTGCTCTCGTCTCCATGATCATGCTGGGCGGCGCCTTCGGATTGTTCCTGCTCGAACGGCGCGCGCTGGGCTCGGATCTGGTCACCACCCAGACCGTGGTCATCAACGTGATCGTAATGGTCGAACTGGCCTATCTCCTCAACTGTCGCTCACTGCTCCATTCGATGTTCCAGCTCGGTGTGTTCACCAACAAATGGATCTTCATCGGCATCGGCGGCATGATCGTCGCGCAGGCTCTCATGACCTACCTGCCGGCTGCCAACGCAATCCTGCATACCGCGCCGATCGGTTGGGCCGAGTGGTCCCGCATTCTCCTCGTCGCCCTGATTGCCTACCTTGCCGTGGAATTGGAAAAATGGATTCGCCGGCGCAGGGCGAAAGATGAGAGCGCCGACCCGGATGCATGAACCCGGGGCTGGGAGAAAGGGCGTGTACGCCGTGGGTGATTGCGCGCGCTTTTGCGACCTGCTGGGCTTGTAATGATGTAGGTTGTGAAGACGTGATCCCAGGCCTCTTAACCAGCGCGCGGGCGGCGGACTTCCCGCCCTCATCCCTGCTGTTCAATGCTTCCGAATCGTTGGCGGGTTCCGTTTGGCCACGGAATCCTTGCCTTCCGGCAGCCTGAGGCGGGATGCCAGGCGGCCTTCGCCATCCCGTGAGAGGATCACGAGGTCGCTCTCGACGTTTTCGGAATCGAAGACCGTTGGCTCCCCGCCGGGAAACCGCCGCAGTATGTGATCGGAGCCGCCGTTCTTCCGGTGAACGGTGAATCGGAGTTCAGCGGGTGATTCACTTGGGAGCGTTTCGACTGACGCTACGGGCCACCCCTCTTGGCGGGCATGCATCTGAATTACCCAGGCGCGGGAAAAGACGCCGCGGGCCCTCCAGGCATAGGTCGGAGTCGGGTAGGGGGTTGCAGTTTCGCCGTAAACCCGCCAACCGAGCAGTTCCGGTATCTCCTGACCCTGAATGACCGTAAGCTCGAGATTGCCTCTCGGATCGACGGGTAGAATTTGCACTGCGACAGCGGAGTTGCTCGCGACGATGGATTTGTCTTCCTCGCGGATTTCGATCTCGGGTGGATTCAGACCCAACTGCCACGGATGGCGCCAGGTGCGCTCCTTCTCATCGGCCGGCTCGACTGTGTCGATCACCAGAAAGTAGCCGTCGCGGGTCGGTTCTTCGCCTTTCACGAAAACAACCTGTCTCACCCACTTTCCCTGGATGTGCTCACCGGTGCGATGCCAGCCGTATGCGAATGCGCCTTCGCCGTAGTCGAATCGCTCGTTGCTCAGCCAACGTCGTTTCGGCGGACCGAATCCGCGGTGCATTTCCTGTTTCCAATGCGGGATGCTGTTCTCTTGGGCCCAGTCGGGCGACAGCGTGTTGAATGAGAGGGATCTTCCGGCGTGGACCGTGTTGCCAACACCGCTGTAGCTGCCGCGCCCTGCATTGCGAATGAGCAGATGATCTCCCAATTGCGCGTAGACGTTCAACGCGTCCTGCTTGCCGTGACTTGCTCCCCATGGGCCCGCGCCGAAGAAGAGGTATTTTTCCTCGAGGCCCCATCCGGTGCGCATCGCGTAGTGGCCCGCGTTGGGGAAGTAGATCGAGTCCTGTTCGGGCGGCGAGCCTTTCGCGCCCTTGCTGGCCATCCATTGAAAGTCGGGACGATCCGGAAACCACTTCAGCAGCGACTGGTACCGATCTTCGATCGTGCTCCAGCCGCCGTCGTTGAGATCGATCTGCCCCTGATTGGGGCGGGTCAGCAGCATGGGATGCTCCGCTGCTTTCGCCAGCATGCGCAGGTATTTCTCCGGCACGTCGCCGCCGAACTGCTCGATCAGTCGGATGAAATTCTCCAGCGCCAGAATGGTGGCCCAATTGTATCCCGTGCTGAGACTGACATGGCTGCCGTCGGGATGAAATTGCCGCGCCAACATCTCATCCCAGCGCACCTCTGCGATCGCCTTCCAGCGGGCGCTTGCCTTGAATTCCGGGAGCATCATGGCGGTTTTCAGAAGCCCTATCGTCGTGTGCGCCGCGCCGTCGTCATGAACCGCGAAACTGCTGGGATTGGTGATCAATTCCGCTTGGCGGATCATGCCCAGCAGCATGGCGAAATGCGATTCGTCACTGAATTCGGGCGCTTTCCGAAACGTTTCATACGCCGGCCACCAGGTAAGTTCCAGCCGGCGCCCAATGTTGCTGGTGTTCATGTATCCCCAGCGAAAAGTGGTCCCGTCCATAAGGTTCAGTCCTCCGATCGTCGGGGTCCGCTCCCAGAAGAACGGCTCCCGGCTCACCCAGTCGAACACCTCATCCGAGAACAACTTCGCGTAGCGGCCGTCCCCGTTTGCCTCCCACGCTTTCGCGAGCGAGACCCAGTGGAAATGTCGGTTGAGGTGACCGTTGCACCGGGACCATCGCAGCTGACGCGGCTCGTTCTGTAGCGCCCAGGTGTGGGTGTCGCCGTTCGTATCTTTCCAGTCCTTGGAGAAACGGGCGAAGAATCCGACCGTCCCGTACTGACCGTCCAGAGCCATATCCGCGATTGTCTGCCAATCCGGGTGGAGCACAGTGTCGGGAATCTTGTCCAGCTTTGGCCCCGGCGGAGCGCTGCGGGTGCGCATGTGTCCCACGAACAGCCGCCGCGCCTTCTCGGTGTCGCCCTCCTCAATCGCCTGAATCACCGGCCCCATCGGTGGGTATTCCGGGTCAATTGCCGCCAACACCGTTTCCCAAGCTTCTGGCAATCGTCCCGCTTCCTCGACGGAAACCTCCTTGAAAGTGAAATCTGAGAACCGACTGGTCCGCCTCGGCTCACCGCTTCCGGTGTGGAGCGAGAAAGCAACCACGGTACGCGCCTTGATGCGATCTTCCAGGAAATGTTCCTCCTTCGGACGATCCATCGCATCGACGAACAAACGCACCCATGAACCCTCGCCCTCCGGCCACACCACGAGGCTCAGGTGATGGCCCTCGCCGTCTCGAACTTCCAGTTCGTTTGAGCGCTGGTAATCGCCGGTGTCCACCCAACCCGGCGTTTTCGGATCGGGCGGTTTTCCAGCCAGATTCCGGCCATGGCGCCGTAGTCCGAAGATTGAGCGGACACCGCCTTCCCGCAGATCCACCTCCAGGGTTGCACGCCATGGCCCAACGCCTTCCTTCGTTGCGTCGATGCCCAAACCCGCCACAACCAGCATGTCTCCACCTGCCGCAACCACCGGGTCGATCCTCACATCGATGACGAAGCTCTCCGCCCCCGGATCAATTCCCGGAAATTCGTGAACCGTCCGATCTTGAGGTCTGGCGCCCAAGTCCATCCCGCCTGCGCCGGCAGCAGTATGACAGGCAAGAAGAACCGACAGCAATGCGCGCATAACGTTAAGCGGGGTATCCGCCATGCGCGCGTGGCGTTGGCGGGGTTTGGGTTTGAGAGCGCATGGCGGATATGCCGATGTTGAGCGAAACCGCAGAGCCCGCGGCCGGGTCACTGCCCGACAGGGGAAAGCATGGCAATTTCCCGGCGGCGACAGCAGCGACTGCCTGCGGCGCCGCCTCCATCCCCGTTGTTCCCTCGTTCGTTCTCTCCCGGTTCACAGGAACCATGCAACCTTGGGGCGCGGGTTTCGTCAATCTTTGCGCGCCGGGACCGCGGGAGGCGCGGGGATGGCTTGAGAGTCTGTCCCCAGGTGTGCGGCGCGGCGGTGAGGTCGTTCCGGGCGCGCCAGTTGTTGCGGCCAAAGTCCAGGAGCGTGGTGAAGGCGGGTGACCGCGGTCGGTCTGGAGACTGGATCAAGGAACGCAGCGTCGGTGTTTCCCCAAGCGCAACAAGGCGGCGTCAAGCCGCGCGCAGTCCAAGGCGCTGGCGCGCGGCGTTTTGGTTGGATTGTATCGTGGTGGCGCCAAAGGGAGCCTCGCGTGAATCTTGGGGGAAGGCATTGGATGGCTTGGGCGCGCCGCGCGAAGCGCCTTGGACTGCGGCGGCTTGACGCCGCCTTTTCCTGAGGCATGGCGCAGCGCCCGGGGAAAGAGGCGGCGGTCGGCCGCGCCGTATCCGCAGGCGGCCGTGAACGAGAGCACATTCCCAACTTCAAAAGACGCACGCTACAGACTGTACAAAGCGGTGACCTGACCCGAAGTCCCAGCAATACGGCGCGATTGAGCCCGCGCTCCTAGGATCACACTGGTGACAGGCTCAAGATCGAGGACCCCGTGCCAATCGACCTTTTTTGGCGGGCGCCTTAGAATCCCGGATTGGACCCTTTTCAAACTGTTCGCCCGGATACCCTGGGCTGACATGGGGTTGGCCGGTTGGGCCGGAATTTGACGCAAAGCTGACATGCGTCGCGTCGTGAAAGAGCCGAGCCGTCGGGGGGACGAGTAGGAGGGCGAGTAGGAGGACACTTCGGGAGGACTGCTGGCGGTCTTGCGACAATCATTCGCCCGGCCGCTGGGCGTTGTCGTTCAGGCGAGGATGTCCTTCACCACGTGGCCGAAGACGTCGGTGAGGCGGTAGTAGCGGCCCTGGCTCTTGAAGGTCAGGCGTTCGTGATCGACGCCCAGTTGATTCAGGATGGTGGCCTGGAGGTCGTGAACGTGAACGCCCTTGTCGACGACGTTGACGCTGTAGTCGTCGGTTGAGCCGTAGGTTATGCCGCCCTTGACGCCGCCTCCCGCGAGCCACATGGAGAAGCAGTTGGGGTGGTGGTCGCGGCCGTAGGTTTCCCGGGTCAGTTTGCCTTGGCAGTAGACGGTGCGGCCGAATTCGCCGCCCCAGATGACGAGCGTATCCTCGAGCATGCCGCGACTTTTCAGATCGCCCAGCAGGGCCGCTGTGGGTTGGTCGGTCGCGTTGGTCAGGGCCGTCATTCGCTTGGGCAGGTTGCCATGATGGTCCCAACCACGATGATAGAGTTGGATGAAGCGCACGCCGCGTTCAGCGAGTCTTCGGGCAAGCAGGCAATTGTAGGCGTAGCTGCCGGTCTTGGAGACAGTGGGGCCATAATGCTGACGAACGCTCTCGGGTTCCTGCTTGAAGTCGATCAATTCAGGAACGGACATCTGCATGCGGAAGGCGAGCTCGTATTGCGCGATCCGGGTCTGGATTTCGGGCGCGCCGGTCTGCGTGTGCTGGAGTTCATTCAATTTGCCGACGGAGTCGAGCATGCGGCGGCGCATGGCCGGCGAGACGCCGACTGGGTTGTAGAGGTCGAGGATGGGGTCACCCTGGCCGCGGAATTTGACGCCCTGAAAGCGGCCGGGCAGGAAGCCATTGCCCCAGAGTCGATCATAGAGCGGTTGGCCGCCGGAGCCCGAGGTCAACGCCACGAAGGCCGGCAGGTCGGCATTCTCACTGCCGAGCCCGTAATTCATCCACGCGCCCATGCTGGGGCGGCCGGGAACAACGGAGCCGGTCTGGATAAAGGTCGCAGCCGGATCGTGGTTAATCGCCTCGGTGTGCATCGAGCGGATCACGCAGAGATCGTCCGCGTGCTGTGAGAGATAAGGCAGTATTTCGCTGATCTCGATGCCGGACTGACCGTGTTTGGGAAACTTGTAGCGACTCGGCGCCACGGGGAACGAGGTCTGCCCCGAGGTCATGGTCGTCTTGCGGTCGTCCGGGTAGACGGATTTGGGCGTCTCTTCGCCGAAGCGTTTGGCGAGTTTCGGCTTGGGATCGAACAGGTCCATCTGCGCGGGGCCGCCAGATTGGAAGAGGTAGATGACGCGCTTGGCCTTGGGCGCAAGGTGGGGCAGGTCGGCCAGGCCGCCGATGGCATTGCGCGCGGGACCTCCGGCGGCGAAGGCTCCAGGATTGAGCAGCGAGGCCAGGCCCATTGAACCGATGCCGGCGCCGGCTTGGCCCAGAAAGCTGCGACGGGTGGACAACAGCGCGTTTTCTTCAAGCGGGTTCATTTGGATTTCAAATGCAGTTTAACCACGGATGGACACGGATGGACACGGATAAAGACAGAGAGGGGCAGGAGCGTGATCGATTTGCGGGTGGAACCGGCGTCCCGTCGAAATCTCGCGCCCAAGACCATGGACTTTTCAGACGTTGGAGCAGCGACTCCAGCCGTGATCCGAGCGTGGAATGCCAGAGGTTGGCCGACAACCACAGCCTGGGGTAATACCGAACGCGCTGCGCCTTGGGCGGGACGCCGGTTCCACCCAGGGAAGCTTCCGGACGCCGGCACGAAGGACCCGGCCCGGATCGATCACCACGCTTGATCGCGTTCGTGTATCCGTGTCGATCCGTGTTCATCCGTGGTTGAATCAATTCGTGGTGATCGCCTCGTCGAGGTTCAGCAGCGTGTTGGCGATCATGGTCCAGGCGGCAATCTCGTTGGCGTGCAGGGTTTTGTCCGCCTTGCTGGAGCCGATGCCGAGCAAACTTGTCGCGTCGGCGGCGGTTGAAGAAAACTCCGCCTGGTAGCCCTTGAAATCGGCGAGCAACGATTGGCTTTCCTCGGCGGTCGGCGCGCGCGAGAGAATTGATTGAAACAGAAATGTCAGTTTCTGCCGGTCGCTTTGGCCGCCATTGCGGATGACGCGTTCGGCGATCTTCCGGGCGGCCTCGATGAAGGTGATGTTGTTCATCATGGTCAACGCCTGGAGGGGCGTGGTGGTGAGATCCTTGCGGACGGTGCAGACCTCGCGCTCGGAGGCGTTGAAGGCCATCATGGTCGGCGGCGGGATGGTGCGCATCCAATAGGTGTAAAGACTTCGGCGATAAAGGTCCGCGCCCTTGCCCTGGTCGTATTTGCGATTGGAGATGGATTTCCACAAGCCGGGCGGCATGTAGGGTTTCACCGAGGGGCCGCCCATTTTCTCGACCAGCAGACCGCTGGTGAAGAGCGCCGCGTCGCGGATCTGGTAGGGCGTGAGTCGCTTGCGCGGGCCGCGGGAGAGAAGTCGGTTGTCGGGATCGCGTTCGGCTTTGTCGGGCGTGAGTTGTGACGCCTGCCGGTAGGTCGCGCTCATCACGATCAGCTTGTTGAAGGCCTTCATGTCCCAATCGAGCCGGACGAACTCCGTGGCCAGCCAGTCGAGCAGTTCCGGATGGCTGGGGTGTTCGCCCTGCACGCCGAAGTTCTCGCTGGTGCGGACCAGTCCCGTTCCGAAGAAATGCTGCCAGAAGCGATTGACGGTGACGCGCGCGGTCAACGGGTTGTCGGAATCCAGGAGCCACTTGGCGAGGCCGATGCGGTTGCGGGGAAGTCCCTCGGGCAGGGAACCCAGCGCCGCCGGTGTTTCGGGGAGCAGCTTCTCGGACTTGTCCGGCTGGTTGTAGAGGCCGCGACGCAGGATATAGGTGTCGCGCGGTTGCTTGAGTTCGTGCATGACCATCACGGTGTCCGCCTTGCCGGGTTGGGGACGGGGCACCGAGGTCTGTTTGATGGTGACATTGGGCGGTTCCGGTACGACGAACCGGTTCTGGTCTTCTTCGAGATGCGGCCAGTTCTTGGGAACGGGAATGAAGGGGGGGCTGTTGCCATTGTTGGGGCCCAGGCCGGCCTCGGCCACATTGTTGAAAAAGGCGAACAACTGATAAAACTCCTTCTGACTGACCGGATCATACTTGTGATCGTGGCAGCGGGAGCAGTTGAAGGTGAGCCCCAGGTAGACCGTGCCGACCGTTTCGACGCGATCGGCGACATATTCCACGATCCATTCGTCCGGAATGGAGCCGCCCTGGGAATTGATGCGGTGGTTGCGGTTGAAGCCGCTGGCGACCTGGCTGAGAAAGTCGCGATCCGGCAGCATGTCGCCGGCGAGTTGCTCCAAGGTGAAGCGGTCAAAGGGCAGGTTGTCGTTCAAGGCCATCAGGATCCAGTCGCGCCAGACATGCATGTAGCGCAGACGGTCATTCTGGTAGCCGTCCGTGTCCGCGTAGCGCGCGGCCTCCAACCAGGGCAGGGCCATGTGCTCGCCGTAACGATCGGAAGCCAGTAGACGATCGACGACGCGTTCGTACGCCTGGGGCGAATCATCCGCGAGAAAGGCTTCCAGATCGTCGACTGTCGGCGGCAGGCCGGTCAGGTCGAACGTGACGCGGCGGAGCAGGGCGGCTCTGCCGGCCTCAGGAGATGGGCTCAGGCCCGCGGACTCGAGGCGCGCCGCGACGAAACGGTCGATCGGATTGTAAATGGCGGCGGATGGCGAGACCGCGGGCGGCTCCGGGCGAACCGGCGGGATGAAGGCCCAGTGGCGGTCGTCATCCGGCCAATGCGCGCCCTCATCGATCCATTGGCGAATGGTTGCGATCTGTTCGGAGGTCAGCGTCAGACCGGTCTCCGGCGGCGGCATGAGATCGTCCTGGTCGGACGTGGCAATGCGGCGGAACAACTCGCTGCGGGCCGCCTCATGCTTGTGGATCAATCCGGGCGTCGCTTCTTCGCCCAGAACCCCCGCGCGTTGGTCCAGTCGCAGGTCGGCCTTGCGCGCGGCGGCGTCAGGGCCATGGCACTTGTAACACGTGTCCGCCAAGATAGGCCGCACATCACGCTTGAAATCGACGGCGGCGTGGGAGCTGAACGCCGACAAGCAGGTCAGCAGCGCAGCGAGGCATTTGATTTTCTTGAGATTTGAAGCCATCAGGACGAGCTGGCGTAAGCCAAATGTCTTCACGAATAAACGGCGGACAGTCAATGGGTATTCGATGGAGGTGGAAGAATCGACCACCCACGTTGGTTCACATGGGGTCATGCCGATCGCCACACGCGAGGCGCGTGTGCTCCCCGGAAGTTGTCGTCGATCAGTTCGTGATCGAGCGGGGCCCGGGCGTTCTGAGGCCAAGGGCATTCCACTGAAAACGTCGAAGAACCACAAAGAAAGAGCGCGGGCCGTGGCCCGCGCTTTTTGTTTGAAGTTGGGAGATCGTCGTCCGCTTACGCGTTGTAGGTGGACGACGAGACGTCACCGCCGCGGCCGGTCCAGTTGGTGTGGAAGAACTCGCCGCGTTCCTTGTCGATGCGCTCGTAGGTGTGCGCTCCAAAGTAGTCGCGTTGGGCCTGCAGCAGGTTGGCGGGGAGGCGTTCGGCGCGGATGCTGTCGTAGAAGGAAAGCGCGGAGCTGAAGGCGGGGCAGGGGATGCCCTTCTTCGCGGCGACGGCCACGACGTTCCGCCAGGCGGTCTGGCTCTTGCGGACCTCGCTCTTGAAGAACGGATCGAGCAACAGGTTGGTCAGGCGCGGGCGCTTTTCGAAGGCTTCCTTGATCTTGCCGAGGAAGCGGCTGCGGATGATGCAGCCGCCGCGCCACATGAGGGCGATGCCGCCCCAGTTGAGCTTCCACTTGTATTCCTCCGCCGCGGCGCGCATCAGCATGTAGCCCTGCGCGTAGGAGATGATCTTGGAGGCGTAGAGCGCCTGGCGGATCTGCTCCACGAACTTGGCGCGATCCAGCTTGATGGTGGGCTTGGGGCCGCGGAGTTTCTTGGAGGCCTTGACGCGCTCGTCTTTCATGGCCGAAACGCAGCGTGCGTAGACGGCCTCGCCCATGAGGGTGATCGGCGTGCCGAGTTCAGCGGAGGAGATGACCGTCCATTTGCCGGTGCCCTTCTGGCCGGCGGTGTCCAGGATCTTCTCGACGAGCGGTTCGCCGTCTTCGTCCTTGAAGCCGAGGATGTCGCGGCTGATTTCGATGAGGTAGGAGTCGAGGTCGCCCTTGTTCCATTCGGTGAAGACCTCGTGCATTTCGTCGGCGGTCATGCCGAGGCCGGTCTTCATGAGGTTGTAGGCCTCGCAGATGAGCTGCATGTCGCCGTATTCGATGCCGTTGTGGACCATCTTGACGTAGTGACCGGCGCCGTCCTCGCCGACCCAGTCGCAGCAGGGCGCGCCGTCTTCGACCTTGGCGGAAATGGCCTGGAAGATGTCCTTCACGTGCGGCCAGGCTTCCTTGGAGCCGCCAGGCATGATTGACGGGCCGCGGCGCGCGCCTTCTTCGCCGCCGGAAACGCCGGTGCCGATGAAGTGGAGTCCCTTGGATTCGACGTATTTGGTGCGGCGGATCGAGTCCTCGTAGAGGGAGTTGCCGCCATCGATGATGATGTCGCCGGGTTCGAGGTGCGGGAGAACCTGCTCGATGAAGTCATCCACGGGTTGGCCGGCCTTGACGAGCATCATGACGCGGCGGGGGCGTTTGAGATGCTTGACCATTTCCTCGATGGAGCGGGCGCCGATGATGTTGGTGCCCTTGGCCTCGTTCTCGAGGAATCGGTCGACCTTTTCGGTGGTGCGGTTGTAGGCGACCACGGTGAAGCCGTGGTCGTTCATGTTCAAAATCAGGTTCTGGCCCATCACGGCCAGGCCAATCAATGCAATGTCAGCAGTCGGTTCCATAGTGTTCATTCGGTAAAAAGAGCGGTTACCATACTGTCGTCGGTCAGGCGCGCCAGAAGTTTTTCGGGGAAATCTGAGGCGAATGGGACGTGGGCGTGCGGCGGTCGAAGCTCCAAATCTCAAGCTCCAAATCCCAAACCTCCGGTTCCATTTGCGATTTGGAATCAGGAGCTTTTCGAAGCTACGCGACCTGCAGGCGTTCGTCCTCGCCGAGGATCTCGTCGAGGTTTTCCCAACGGGTGTCGTTCATGGAGTTGAAGGTGTGGAGGTAGACGGCGACCGTCTCCGCCTTGTTGTCTTCCAGGATCTTATCCACCGCGGCTTTGAGCTTGTCGGTTTCCACGGATTCCGGGAGTTCCTCGACCATGCCTTCGTTGTGCTCGATGCCCAGCGCCGTGAGGAAGCCTTCGAGCATGGATTGATGCCGTTTGACCAGCCAGCCTCGGAGCAGACTGCCGGCCACCATTTCCATGTTGGGGCGGGCGAGGGTCTGCAGGATCGTCTGGTTGCGTTTTTCCTTGGGTTGGCGTTGCAGGAAGATGGTGCGGACTTTGCGGGCGTCGGCGACGGAATTCAGCGTGGCCTTGTAGAGGTCCTTGTCGCCTTCAAAGGTGGATGTGATGATTTCGGTCGCCAGCTCGGGCGACATGAAACCGAGCAGTTCGTGACAGGTAAGCATGGTTCGGACTTATGGATTCATTTCGAGACGGGGCCTGGATCGACGCGACGCGACGCTTCCGGATTCAACCGGCGGTGGTGACGGCGATCTTCTTTGACCGGGCCAATTCCTCGCACTCGGGTTGTTCGAGGAGCAGCGTCCGGCCGGCCTCCAGCGCCAGAACGGAAACCCCCGATTCCGCGCAGGAGCGAATGGTTTGGGGTCCGATGCAGGGAATGTCAAATCGAAGATCGTGATTTTTTTTGGCGACCTTGACGGCGACGGCGCCTCCTTTGCGGCCTGCCAGGTCGCCGCCGCGGCGGAGGCAGGCGTCGGTGCCCTCGAATCCTTCGACCGCCAGCACGGTCCCGTTCTTGACCACGACGATCTGCCCGATCTCCAGCGCGGACACTTCCCGGGCAATGCGCAGGCCGTAGTCGATGTCCGCTCTCTGCGCATCGGAGAGCTTGGGGCCGGCGGCATAGCCAGCGCCCGGCATGAGTGGTTCCAGCCAGGGAATGGCGGAAATCAACTCCACGCCATCCTTGGCGAGTTCGTCCGCGATGGCGCCGAAGAGCGTGTGGGCGTTCTTCTCCTTGATGGTCAGCAGGAGTTTGGCGGCCCGCATGTCGGGGCGGAGATTGAAGAGATTGCTCGGCGCGATCTGGCCGACCATGACGCATTGTTTCACGTCGCGTTGGGTGAACGCGTCGATCATTTTGTTGAGTTGGCCGACCTTCAGCCAGATGACTTCGTCGACCAGTTCGGCCAGGGCGGGATCGGTCTCATCGTCGAAGGCGACGGCGACCAACCGCTGCACGCCCATGGAGCGCGCCTGGCGGGCGAGCATGAAGGGGAGGTTGCGGCTGCCGGCGATGACGCCGAGCGTTTCGAGGGGGGCGGTCATGGAAAGCGATTCGAGACGGTTTCAATCTGCTCCTGTTCTTTCCGCGGACGCTGGCAGTCGCTTCGACGGCGTCGTGCTCGATGAACACTCGGTAACTCATTCCTCATTGAGGCGCTTCTGCATTTCATCGATGGTGAGCCATTTGCTTTTTGGAGAATCGAGTCTACTGGCCACTTTCTTCTTTCGGTCCGGATCCAGCGAACGCCGCAGTTGGAGAAAGTAGGTCGAAATCTCCTGCAGGACAGGCGCTTCCATTTGCCGGAGTTCGTTTTTTACTTCCTTAACGGTCATGTTGGAAAGCTAGCGCCACGAACCGGCTCGGCAAGAGTGGATTGCGATGGAGGTATTCTCAGCGTGCGATTGAGAACGGGTGGCGCAATGACAGGTCTCAAAGGGAGGAAAAGAGGTCTTCCTGATCACAGCGTCGGCTATGGCTCACCTGCAGCGCATTCCCTTCGCCGCTTTCACCCCTGCAGGGTGTCGAAGTGGGCTCGACGGAGTCTC
>CAZFLK010000056.1:0-31427 GCA_964519245.1 uncultured Verrucomicrobiota bacterium | reverse complement strand
CTCCCGCTTCCGCCATTCCAATGGCTCCATCAAGAGCCTTGTCCGAGAAATCGTTCTCAGCCGCGCCTACCAACTCAGCGCAAAGGCGCCCAACGCCTTGAGCGCCGCCGACGCGGAGAACGCCTTGTTCGGCCGCCGGGGCATTCGTCGCCTCGCCGCCGAGGAAATCCGCGACTCGCTGCTGCGTCTCTCCGGAAAGCTCGCCACCCAGGTCGGCGCCGCCACCTCCTCCGGCTTCGGCCAGGACTTGGACAAACCCATGTCCTTCGCGAAGGACCGCTTGCGCACCGTCTACCTGCCCGTCGCCCGCAACAACACCGTCGCCGAGTTGGCCACCTTCGACGCCGCCAACCCTGACCTCGTGACCGGCCGACGTGCCTCCACCACCGTCCCCGCCCAGGCTCTCTACCTGATGAACAGCGGCTTCATGAAGGAACAGGCCAAGGCCATCGCCGGGAAAGTTGACGGGCAAGGCGGCGACGCCGACGCGAATGTCGACTTGCTTTATTCCCTTGTGCTGAATCGCAAGCCGACCGAAGCCGAGGCGAAGCGAGCTGCGGCCTTTGTTGCCTCCATTCCCAACGGCCTGACCGAGTTCACCCACGTGCTCCTCGCCTCCACCGAGTTTCTATTCCTGGATTGATCCGCCCTGCCATGACTCCAGCCACTCCGTCACTCCACCACTCCAACGCCCTCGTTCTTTCCCGCCGCGACGCGTTGAAGTCCTTCGCCGCCGGATTTGGCGCCATGGCGTTCTCCGGAGCCGCCTCGCTGGCGGCGACCTCTGGCGTGCCGCACCATGCGCCCAAAGCCAAGCGCGTCATCTTTCTCTTCATGCACGGCGGCCCCTCGCAGGTGGACACCTTCGATTACAAGCCGCGCCTGCAGGCTGACGACGGCAAGCGTCTCCCCTTCAGCCCGGCCAAGAATCTTGACCCGACCGCGACGGTGAAGGCCCGGTTGATGGGCTCGCCCTGGAAATTCAAGCAGCACGGCCAATCAGGGCTCTGGTGTTCCGAACTTTTCCCTGAGGTCGCCCAGCGGATCGACGACCTTTGTGTCATCCGCTCCATGCAGAGCAAGGGGCAGTCACACGGACAGGCCGTCTGCATGCTGCACACGGGCACGGACAATTTCGTCCGCCCATCCATGGGCTCCTGGGTCAGCTACGGACTCGGCGCGCTGAACGCCGACCTGCCGTCCTTCGTCAGCATCAGTCCCTCCGCCAGCCACGGCGGCCCTCGAAACTACGGCTCCGCCTTTCTCCCCGCCGCGCACCAGGCCACGACCGTCGGCCGCAACGGCAAACTGCCCAAGGAGGCCGACATCCAATTCCTGGATTCCGGAACCGACCCCCGGGTGCAGCGGAAAAAACTCGAACTGCTGCAGGCGATGAATCGCGAGCGCCTGGCTCGCGCGCCGCATCCCGGCATTGAGGGACTGATCGAGTCCATGGAACTCGCCTTCCGCATGCAGAGCGAAGCGCCCCCGGTGCTCGACATGGCCAAGGAGTCCGAGCACATCAAGTCGCTCTACGGCATCGGCGAATCGAAGACGGACAACTATGGCCGGCAATGCCTGCTCGCGCGACGCTTAGCTGAGGCCGGCGTGCGTTTCATCCAGGTCAATACGCCCAATGTCTGGGACCAGCACGGCAACCTGAAGGGCGGACACGCCAAGAACGCGGCGGCCGTCGACAAGCCCATCGCCGGCCTGCTCTCCGATCTCAAGCAACGCGGTCTGCTGGAGGACACCTTGGTCGTCTGGGGCGGCGAGTTTGGCCGCACGCCGATCGCCCAGGGCTCCAACGGCCGCGACCATAACCCCCAAGGCTACACCATGTGGGCCGCCGGCGGCGGTGCGAAGGGCGGCTACGCCCACGGCGAGACGGACGAGTTCGGCTACTACGCCGTGAAGGACAAGGTCCACATGCACGACTTCCATGCCACGATGCTCCATCTCCTCGGCATCGACCACCTCCGGCTCACCTACCGCTACGCCGGCCGGGATTTCCGCCTGACGGATATTTATGGGGAAGTTGTGAAGGAGATTATCGGGTAAGGCGACGAACGCAGTCGAAAACGGCAGGGATGGGCCGGTTGAACATAAGGCGCGTGCAGGTGCCTCGGCGGGCGGATTCGACCAAATCGAAATCCCGGAGGGATGTCCCGATGGTAGCCGGTGTGTGAAGGGAGTGACACGACCGGAACCACCGGGCCATCGACAAACGACGAACGCGCCCTGGAGGGGCGCCAGAAGCAACCCCGCGCCATCCGCCGCCACAGATCTCACATGGCCCCTGCCGGGGCGAATTCCGCACTGGTCGGTCATCCGGTGGTTCCAGGCGCTCCGCTGGAGCTGGTCAGACACCTACCTCCACCGCTCTCAATCCGTGTCCGTCACGTTAAATTTCTTCCGCAGCCGCTCCATCTCCCGCTTGAGCCGGTTTGCGACTTTCGCATACTCGGGCTTCCCGTAGACGCTGTTCATCTCCTGCGGATCCTCCAGCAGGTCGAACAATTCCCAGGCATCGAGCCCCTTGTCCTGGAAGCGGATCAACTTGTGCCGCCTGGTGGTGACTCCGAAATGAATCGGAACGCCGTGGCCGCCGGACTCGTAGTAGTGATAGTAGAACGTCTTGCGCCAATCCTTGGGCGTCGCGCCGCGCAGAACGGGAACCAGGCTGGCGCCCTGCATGTCACCCGGAACCCTCGCGCCGGCGATGTCCAGGAAGGTCTCGGCGAAGTCGAGGTTGGAGACAATGTCCGTGTTCTCCACCCCTGGCTTAACCACGCCAGGCCAACGAACGATCAGCGGGGTGCGCAGGCTTTCCTCGTACATCCACCGCTTGTCGAACCAACCATGCTCACCCAGGTAAAAGCCCTGGTCCGAGCTGTAGATGACCACGGTGTTGTCGGCAAGGCCTTCGCTCTCGAGGACATCCAGCATGCGGCCGATGTTCTCATCAACGGCCTGAACGCAGCGCAGGTAATTCTTGATGTACCGCTGATACTGCCAACTCGTGCGCACACTGCCGGTAAGCCCGGCCGAGTGAAACGCCTCATTGCGCGGTCGGAAATAGC
Organism: uncultured Verrucomicrobiota bacterium; assembly: GCA_964519245.1. Classification (GTDB taxonomy): domain Bacteria; phylum Verrucomicrobiota; class Verrucomicrobiia; order Limisphaerales; family JAYPEY01; genus JAYPEY01. The sequence goes on along the minus strand of CAZFLK010000056.1, from coordinate 28,344 downwards.
CATCGAACACAGCCAGCTGCTCCGGAGTATGCCTGCTGGAATACTTGAACATCAATCGATGGTCGCCCATGTGTTCGGCGATGCCCATCTTGTGCTGCCCCGCCGCCGGACTGCGACCGGAATAGTCGTCGAACAGGGTCGGCGGCTCGGGAATGCTTTCATTCTCATACAAGGTCAAATGACGCAGAGCCGGCTCCCAGCGACCGTGCGGAGCCTTGTGTTGCGACATCAGGAAGAACGGCTTGGTCTTGTCGCGATTCCTCAACCACTCGATTGACCGGTCCGCGATGATGTCGGTGGTGTAGCCCGTGTGTTTCACCTGTTTCCCGTTGGTGATGAGCATGGGGTTGTAATACTGCCCCTGTCCCTTCAGGACCTCGAAATGATCGAATCCGGTTGGCGTGGATTTCAGGTGCCACTTGCCGACGATCGCCGTCTGGTAGCCCGCCTTCCGCAACAGCTTGGGCGCGGTCTGCTGGGAACCATCGAAGACGTCCTTGTTGGTGCGCTGTCCGTTCAGGTGGGAGTACTTGCCCGTGAGAATCACCGCCCGCGAGGGCGCGCAGATGGAATTGCTCACCAGCGCGCGCCGGAAGAGCATCCCCTCGGCGGCCAGGCGATCCAGGTTCGGGGTCTTATTGATCCTGGACCCGTAGGCGCCAATTGCCTGCGTGGCGTGATCGTCGGTGAACAGGAACAGGATGTTCGGCGGAGCCGCGTTGACGTACCCGAATGTCACGGTCATCGCCAACACCAACCCCTGAATTGCGCCTCTTGCATTCATGGCTCGAGCTATTTCTTCCTCCGACCCTTCCTGCCTTTTTCACCCGATCTCATCTTCGCGGACGGATCATACTTCGGGTTGCGTTCGGTCGGCACGGGAGCGTTGAGCCTTTTCCGCCAGGCAACCATGACCTCGTGAAGCTCCTTCGCCTTGCCGGGATTCGACGTGGCGAGATTGGCGGTCTCGGAGAGATCTTCCTTCAGGTTGTAAAGTTCGAGGCCGCCATCCTCAAAGAACTCGATCAACTTCCAATCGCCCATGCGAACCGCGCCGCCGGGCGTGGTGCGAAAAGGGCGATTCGGTTCACGGCAACCGCGGCCATCCCGCGTGGGGTTCCCCTGCAGGTAGGCCGGAAAGTGCCAGAAGATCGCGTCGCGATCCAACGACGCCGAAGCATTCTTCAAGCAAGGCGCGAAGCTGAGACCGTCCAGGGTGTAACCCTCCGGACGGGCCGCACCGGCTATTTCCACCAGGGTCGGATAAAAATCCACGCCGATCACCGGCTCCGCGCACTTGGAGCCTGGCTGCGTAATCCCCGGCCATTTGACAATCATGGGCTCGCGAATGCCGCCCTCGTAGAGCATGCCCTTGCCGCCGCGAAGGGGCAGGTTCCGCGTGGCGCCCTGATAACCGCCATTGTCGGAGAAAAACAGCACGACCGTGTCGTCGCTCAGCTCAAGCTCCTCCAACTTGGCCAGGACGGACCCGACGGAGTCATCCACGCTTTCCACCATGGCCGCGTAGGCTGCGTTGTCATGCCCGTTGTTCCCTTCCTTCTTTTTGTATTTCTCGGTCAGCCCCTTCTTGCCCTGGATCGGCGTGTGCACGGCGTAGTGCGTCAGGTAGAGGAAGAACGGCTTGTTTCGATTGGTCTCGATGAACTTGTTGGCCTCCTCGGTCAGTCGGTCGGTCAAGTATTCGCCCGGCTCGGGATTCACCAGGTTCGGATACTTGTAGGGGCTGTGGTAACCGCCGCCGCTGGGACTGCCCCAGGTCTTACCGGCGATGTTGACATCGAAGCCCTGCGTCGTGGGATCGTCGCCCAGGTGCCACTTGCCCATCGAGGCGCTGGTATAACCGGCGGGCTTCAGGGCCTCGGCAATCGTGATGAATTCATCGCCCAATTCCGTCTCATTGGGCGTGGGAATGAGCTGACGAAACTGTGCGCTGCCCCGCGCCGGATCACCCACGGTGTAGATGCCATGGCGCGGCGAGTATTGCCCCGACATCAGGCAGGCCCGACTCGGCGCGCAATTGGGCGCGTTGGCGTAAGCGTCGGTGAAGACCATGCTTTCCTTGGCCAATTTGTCGATGTGCGGCGTCTCGTAATACTGGCTTCCCATGAAGCCGAGATCGGTCCACCCCATGTCGTCGATGAAGAAGAAGACAATGTTGGGCCGCTTCGCTTTCGCGGCTTCGGCGGCAGGCGTGTGATGGCAGACAACGCCGACGCACAGGAGCGCGGCGACAAGGTTGGAGAATCTGGGGCGTGATTGCATGGATCTTGAACGGGTTGAAACGGATGTCTCGATTGCGACGCCTGGCAAACGGCGTTTCTTCAATTCAGTCGATGGTCGGCAAAGTAGAACCCGACGCGGCGGGCGTCGAGGGCATTTGAGAAGTGGTCCCGCTGGTCGGAGCGCCGAGCATGGCTCGGCCCGGGCGTTGATGGCGAGCAAATGCCGAGCAACGCTCGGCGCTCCGCTGGTGCGATGGACCAACCAACGACCCAACGGGTTGCGTCACGCTGATATTTCCCCTAAACCAAGCCCGTGCAGGCCTCCACGCCAGACAACGACACCGCCAACTCTCCGGAGAAACCGCTTCCGGTTTGGCTGCGTCACGTTCATTCCATCGAGCATCTTCTCGTCGCCTTCCTGCTGGCGGCAATGGTCCTGCTACCGGTCCTCGACATGTCGATCGGGCTGCTCGAGTCCATCGCACAAAAGATCTTCCCCAAGTTTCGTCTGACCGGCATTTCAGGCGCCTATCCGATCATCCAGCACTTGGTCCTCGTGCTCGGCCTACTGGGGGCCGCGCTGGCCGCGCGTGACAACCGACTGCTTTCCCTGACCGCAGTCACCAGTTTTCTGAAAGGGAAATGGAAAACCTTGGCGACGCTCTTCAGCGTGAGCTTTGCCGCGGCGATCACCGCAATCTTGAGCCTGTCAGGCTGGGAGTTCGTGATGTCCCAGAAGACCGGCGGCAACGTCATCGCCTGGGGGATGCCCGTCTGGGTCGTCTGCCTGTCGCTGCCCGCCGGGTTCGGCATGGTCGCCGCGCGCATGCTCTGGAATTCCTTCGACAACGGCCGCGATCGCGGCATCGCGCTCGGCATCGCCGTCGCGCTCCTATGCTTTGCCAAGTGGACGCCGATTGATCCCGCCAGCCTGAAAGTTCCTGGGTTGCTTGCCCTGCTGATCGCAACGACATTGGGCGCGCCCATCTTCACCGCGCTGGGCGGCGCGGCCCTGATCCTGTTCTGGTCACAGGGCGACAGCGCCGCCATCATGCCGCTCAAGCACTACGCGCTCTCGACCGACGCCATGCTGCCGACCATTCCCCTTTTCACCTTGGCGGGCTATTTCCTCGCCGAAGGCGGGGCGTCCAAACGTTTGATCCGGGTCTTCCACGCCCTCGTCGGTCACCTCCGCGGCGGCTCTGCGATCCTGACCGTGCTGGTCTGCGCCTTCTTCACCTCCTTCACCGGCGCGTCGGGCGTCACCATCCTCGCCCTCGGCGGGCTGCTCATGCCTGTGCTGATGGCCGCCAAGTTCTCGGAGAAGAACGCCCTCGGCCTGCTGACGGGCGCCGGGTCGCTGGGATTGTTGTTCCCCCCCTGCATTCCGTTGATTCTCTACGCCATCATTGCGGCGGACGTGCAAAACCAACTCCCCTCCAACTTCGATCAACCCACGCCGATCGTGCAGACCATCGAGGGAACCAACGATCCGGCGGCGGACGACCTGGGTCTCGGCGACCTCAGCTTTGAAGACCTCGGCGATCTGGACCTCGACAACATGACCTTCGAGGAACTCGGCGAAGCCGCCGAGGCCAACGACGAAGCGCCGCCGAAAAGCGACGAGGAGATTGACGACTTCGAGAAGATGTTCTCCGAAGGGCTCGACCTCGACATGGACCTGGACGAAGAGAGCGGCGTCGCGGAGGCCGTCGATTCCGCCGCCGCCACAACCGACACCAAAGGCCCGGAGTCGGGCGAACCGCGCGAAGTGTCGATCGAGGCCATGTTCCTGGGCGGCATCCTGCCCGGAACCTTGATGGCTCTCATGGCCGGTTGGTGGGGCCGGAGACAAGCCGCTTCCGAGGAGGTCGAGGCGCATTTCGATGGCGCCGAGGCCAAGGCCGCGCTGCGGGACGCCAAGTGGGAACTTCTGATTCCGGTGGTGGCGCTCGTCGCCATCTTTGGCGGTTTTGCTTCCATCGTGCAGGCCTCCGCGCTCACTGCGTTCTACGCCTTCATCGTCGAGGTGTTTGTCTATCGCGACCTGAAGATCAAGAAAGACCTGCCGCGGGTGATGGCGGAGTGCGGTCTCCTCGTCGGCGGCGTGCTGCTGATCATCGGCGTGGCCCAGGGGTTCAACAACTACCTCATCACCGAACAGGCGCCGCAACGACTGTTGGAATGGGTGCAAAGCTTCGTCCGATCCCCGCTGCTGTTCCTGCTGATGCTGAACCTCTTCCTGCTGTTGGTCGGCTGCGTGATGGACATTTACTCCGCGATCATCGTCGTCGTGCCGATGATCGTCCCCATCGGCCTGGCCTTTGGGATCGATCCCGTCCATTTGGGCATCGTCTTCATGGCCAACCTCCAACTGGGCTATCTCACCCCGCCCGTGGGCATGAATCTCTTTCTCTCGGCCTACCGCTTCAACAAACCCCTGCCCGAGATTTATCGCTCCGTGATTCCCATGCTGGTCGTGCTGCTGATCAGCGTTCTCCTGATCACCTACGTGCCGGCGCTGTCCACGCTGCTGCCGAATCTGCTGTTGAGCGGGGAGTAAGGGACAACAACGTTATTCCGCTTCGTTCTTTGCGCCTTCCTTTCCGCCCGAGGACGCCGCCGCCGCCTTCGGCAATGCCTCCACCGCGGCGACCAGTTCCCAGATCTGCTCATCCGTGAAGGCTCCGCGTAAACCGACCATCGGCGTGCCATCCAATCCCATGGCAATGGTCCGGAAAAGATCTTCACGGTCCGGGCCGCTGCGATGGTGATCGACCCGAAGGTCGGCGGGAATGGCAGCCTGGCCCCAGACATTGGTGAGTCCCTTGGAGCCCGGGCCATCCCCCGCGCCGTGAACGCCGTGACAGGGAACGCACGTCTGCTGAAACAAGCTTCGCCCCGCCTGAAGGCGCTCCTCGAGCGCTGAGGCTTCATGAAACCATTCGGGCGCCTTCGGCAGCTCCGCCGCCGCAACGATTCGGGCGTCTTCCTTCCAGCGCGGCGACAAATTCTTCAAGTAGACAAGAATCGCGGTCAGGTCGCGCTCGCTGAGCGTCTTGGCGAAGGTCGGCATCGCCGTGCCCGACACCCCCCGCTGGATCGTGCGACGCAGGTCCGCATCCGTGGGCTGTGTTCCCATCGGGGTCGTCCGATACTTGAAAATGCCCTTCCGAAAATCCCTGGGCTTGACGGTCATCTCCGCCGCCCAGGGTCCGTTGCCGCGACCGGTCTCGCCGTGACAGGGCGCGCATTGCTGTTTGAACACATAACGCCCCTGGAGGTAGCGATTGAAGTCGTCACGGTCCGCCTCCCCCGCGCCAAGGCACAACGCCAAGAAACTCGCCGCCACGCCAAACCACAACCACCGCATCCGTTTCATCCCCGATTGCTACCGCTGCCTCCTCTGGCTGACAACCGCGTCGATTGTCCGGGACTGAGCGGGAATTGCCGCGGCCGCGGCCCGAATCCTAAAGAAACGGCTTCCACTTCTCGACGATAGCGCGGAGGTCGTCCATTTCCTCCGGGAGGACATCAACGACCGGCGGACGGCTGGGACCGCCCTTGAGGCCGACCATGTCCATCATGGCCTTCATCGCGCTGACCTCATACCCCTTGCGGCGCGTGCGGAATTCATACAGCGGCACGACATACTCGCGAACCAGCTCCTCCAACCCGGCGTCATCCCGGGCAACCCCTTTTTCGTGCAGGGCAAGAGACAGCTTGGGAGCCACGTTCGAAATGCTGGAGGTGTAGGTCCGAATGCCGAGGGAATAATACGCGGGGACCATGTCGTCGCCCGCCCCGCCGACCCAATAAAGCCGGTCGCCAATGCGATTCATGATCATCTGGTAGGTCCGAATATCGGCCTGGCCCTCCTTCCACGCGACAAAGTTGTCGATCTCGCACAGCTTCTCCACCTGCGCCGCGGAAAACTTCGCCCAATCGCGGCTGTAGATCATCAGCCCCAGCGCGGTCGCCTCGCCAATGGTCTTGTAGTAATCGAACAAGCCATCGAAGTGCGCGCCGGGATAATAGGGCGGGAACGCCAGGATCGCGCCCGCGCCAACCGCCTCACAGCGTCGGGCCAGTTCGGCCCCCGTGGCGCGATTGAACCCCGTTCCGGCAATGACCGGAATCCGACCGCCTGCGACCTCGACCACCGCCTTGACCACGGCAACGTGTTCCTCCGGCGTAAGCGAATACATCTCCCCCGTGCCGCCCGCCGCCACAATCGTGGTGAAGGGTTGCTCCAACATCGATTCGACATTGGCGCGCAGGCCGTCGAGATCAAGGGAGAGGTCGTCATTGAACGGCGTCACCGGAAAGCCGACGACGCCCGGGAGTTGGGAACGGAATGCTTGGGGATCCATGAGCGTGATTCGTGTTGCGTGATTTGTATTGCGAGCCGCCGCGCGCCGCAGCGACGCGCACGCGGTGCGTGGTTGAAAGCCTCTACCAGCGCGGCAGGATGCGCGTCCATTCGGGGTCGACATGCTTCCGCATCTCGGCCTCGTCGTCGCGTTTGCGATAAGGGCAACTCGCATAGCGTTCCTTGCCGCGCTCGACCTGATCGTAATCCAGCTCCACGCCGAGTCCGGGCTTGTCCGGGATGCGGACGCAGCCGTTCTCGATCTTCACGCGGCCGCCGGCGACGATTTCGTCCTTTTCCTGCTGCCAGGGGTAATGCGTATCGCAGGCATAGGTCAGGTGCGGCGTGGCGGCGGCGACATGCGCCATGGCCATGAGCGAAACGCCGAGATGACTGTTCGAATGCATGGAGAGCCCGATGCCGAACATCTTGCTCACCTTGGCCAGGTGCTGAATCTGCCGCATGCCGCCCCAGTAATGATGGTCCGACAAGATGATCTGCACCGCATCGAGTTGGACGGACTTGGGAATATCGGCAAAACAGGTCACGGCCACATTGGAAGCCAGGGGCGTTTCGATGCCTTCAGCCAACAAGGCTTTGCGCACCTCGGCCATGCCTTCCAGACCCGCGCAAGGATCCTCCAGGTAACCGCCGCCGGAAAGCTCCTCCGCCAACGCCTTGCCCACCTTGATGGAGGTCTCCACCGACCAGGCGCAATTCGGATCAATCCGCAACGGAACCTCCGGACCCAATTCCCGGCGCAGGCATTTGATCGTCTCGATCTCGATCTCCGGATCCAACACCCCCCCCTTGAACTTGATCGAGCCAAAGCCATATTTCTCGCGCATGCGCACAACCTGCGCCGTGAGCGATTCGGGAGAGAGAGCCTCCCCATACTCGTCCTCGCGCGCGTCCTCGCCTTCGCCGCCGCCGCCAGCGTGCTTGTAAAAGGGATACGCCGAGAACGGAACCTCATCCCGAACCCGTCCGCCGATCAAATCGCAAACGGGCTGCCCTACGGACTTCCCGATCAGGTCCAGGCAGGCAACCTCCACCGCGGCATAGGTCCGGGTCGTCGCGTCCAAGGGGTTCTCGCCCGGCACATGATAGGTCTGCGAACGCTCCAGATCGCTGCCTTCGCCCTCCACCATCGGCAGCAGAAAGCCGGTCAAACGCCAAGGGTCCGCCCCCACAATCTGATCGCGCAAAGCCTCCAAGGCCTGCGCCGGCGCCTCACCGCCATAGGTCTCCGTGATGCCGACGACTCCGTCATCGGAAATCAACTCCAGTACGTTGCGCAAGGCATAGGGGGCGTGAAGTCCATACGAGCTGCGAATCGGGGGATCCGCAATCGCGATCGAATGGACGCGCATGTCGACAATTTTCATGATGGAATCGAATGAATGCTTAGGACGCGTGCAGGTTGTGCGCGACCGGGCCGGATCGTCAAGGTTCCGCGTTCACAATATCGAGGCGCGAGGCGGGACTCGCCAACGGTTGTCCCTTCGCTCAATCAATCCCCTTTACGAGCCTATGAAAGCGGATACAATTTGACCAATGTCCGAACTCCAGAAAGTTGAATTGTTCAGCGGAATGCTCGCCGAACAGATGGCCTCTTTGGAGCAGACGGCGGAGATGCGAGCTTACGAGGCGGGCGAGGTCATCTTCCAGGAGGGCGATCCGGGCGACGGCATCTACATCGTGCTCGAGGGGCTGGTGCAGGTTTCCACCCGGGTCAGCGAGACGGAACGCCGTGTGCTCACCCGCGTGGAGGAGGGCGACTTCTTCGGTGAAATGGCGATTCTGGATGATCGTCCGAGATCCGCAACGGCCTCGGCCGAATCGGACACCAAGGTCTACTTCCTGCACCGCGACGACCTGAGCCGCATCCTAGACCGCTCGCCCAAGTTGACGGTCAGCCTGTTGCGCGAGTTCAGCCTGCGCCTTCGGGATTTCAACCGCCGCTACGTCGAGGAAAGCCTCCAGGCCGAGCGTCTCGCCATGGTCGGCCGCTTCGCCCGTTCCATCGTGCACGATTTCAAGAACCCCCTGAGCATCATCGGCCTCGCGGCCGAAATGGCGGGCATGGAATCGGCGACTCCGGCCCTGCGGCAATCCGCGCAGAAGCGGATCGCCAAGCAGGTGAACCGGATGAGCAACATGATCAGCGAGCTGCTGGAATTCACCCGCGGTTCACAGACCTCAGTCGTGCTGGAGCCCCTCGAATACAAGGCCTACGTCGCCGGCATCCTCGAAGACCTGCGGGAAGACCTCGCGGACAAACGGGTGGAGCTCATCGCCGCGGAGATCCCGGATGTCTTCGTGCCGCTGGACGAACGCCGCGGCATCCACGTCTTTTACAACCTCATCAACAACGCCGTGGATGTGCTGACAAACGGCGGCAAGATCCACCTGCGATTCGCGGTCGCCAACGACACCGTGGTCACTGAAATCGAGGACAACGGCCCCGGAATCGCGCCCGAGATCCTGAAGGACGTGTTCGAACCCTTCGCCACCCACGGCAAGGCCCAAGGCACAGGCCTGGGGCTCGCCATCTGCAAGAAGATCGTGGAGGACCACAAGGGGACCATTGAGGCCGTCAACAGCGAGGCGGGCGGCGCGCTGTTCCGCTTCACGCTGCCCCGGGCCTCCTGAACCTCGCCCTGCCGAAAGCGATCATGACCCGCCCGACAAAAACCGGTTGGGTCCTCCTTGCGGTCTGCCTGGTCATGTACCTCGCGTCCATGACCTCTCAGTCCGGGCTGCTTCTCTTTCCCATCGGAACCTTGCTCGGTTGCTTCGCCGTCAATTGGTTCTCGGCTCGAAAGGCCGTCCTGCAACTCGAGCTGACGCCTCCGCCCAGCGTTCACATCGCCGAAGGTCAGGCCCTCTCCCAGCCCTGGAAAATCGTGAATCGAGGCCCCGCCGCTGCGGGGTTCATCCGCGTGGAGTCGCCGGCCGGCCCGCTTCTGCGCCTGGGAGGCATTGCCCCCGGCGAGACCGCTCACCTGGTTCCGAAGCTGCAGTTTGAACGCCGGGGCGTCTATCGCAACGCCGAGGCCGCCGTGGTCTCCTTTTATCCCTTCGGCTTAATGCGCTATGGCAGGCAACGCGAACTGCCCGGCGAAGTGGTCGTGCATCCGGCGATCTACGAGACCTCCCCGCCCCGCGCCGCAGGCTACGACGCCATGGTCGGCGGCCGGTTCAAGGGCGGCCGGCGGTCGAACTCAGGCTCGCAGTTCTCCGGCATCCGCCAGGCGCATCCGGGCGACCCCCTGAAGAACATTCACTGGAAAAGCAGCAGCAAGGGCCGCGGACTGATGACCAAGTCCTTCGACGAGGAGCTTTCCGGACGCGTCGCCTTCATCATGGATTGTGAAAGTCCCGCCGCCCCCAACACGCTCGACGACTGCGCGCGGGCCGCCGGCTCCCTGATGTTCTCGGCGCTGGATGAGGGACATCACGTCGAATGGATCGATCTCGCCTCCATGAAGCGCCTCATCGTGCCGCCCTTTGCCGACGGACATGAAATTCTCGACACCCTCGCCCGGCTGGAAGCCCAGGCCGGCTGCCTCCAGGCCGAGCGGATACAGAAAGCCGTTGCCGCCGTCTCCCGCAAGGCCGCCCTCGCCTTCATGCTGACTGCCTTGAACGAAGAGGCGATCACCGCGATCACTGGACTCACCTCGCGCGGTCGGCGGGTTTCCGTCTATTTGCCCGAGGAAGGCGCGCCCCTGGAGCATCTCGAGGGATTGAAGGTCTTCACCTACGGGAAGGACCGGATTGGTTCACTGAGTTAGACCGCCATGAACCGCGCCCTGAACCAACTCATCCTGCTCGGCTTCGTCTGCCAAAGCCTGTCCTGGGACGGATGGCTGCTGCCCCTGGCCAGCATCGGACTCTGGTGCGCCTGCCTCAGGATCGCCGCCCGTCGCCCCATCCTGTTGTCACCGGGCGCCGAATGCGCGCTGCTGGTCACCGGTTCGGCCGGCGGCACCCTGCTCGGCTACCTGCCGGACCAAAGCTCACACTTCTTTATCGGGCACGGCATCACGCTCTTTCAGGCGGGACGCCTGTTGCGCGCGCTCGACCGGCGGGAGCAGCTGTTCGCGATGATTGCCGCCATCGTCCAACTGGGCGTCGCCTGCACCGTCGTGCTCGACTACCGGTTCATCCCCATCCTGGTCGTAACCGCCTTTCTCATCCCCCGCACCCTGATGGAAATGGAGAGCGACCACTTTCCCAAAGCGGCCGGCTCAACCTGCCCGAAGCTGCCCTGGACGCGGAGCTTCGCCGTCGTGACCATCATGGTCGTCTTCTTCACCGTGTTCCCGCGGGGGCTGCTGAGCTCCGCCTTTACTGCCCTGCGACAAGGCCCCAACCATGGTTCCCTCCTCGACTCCACGCTGGATTCCAGCCGCGGAGGCTCCGGGGCCTCCGAGCGCGTCATCATGCAAATCCAGGGCGAGAACCTCGACTACCTGCGACTCTTCGCCCTGACGGCTTTCGACGGCGTCAAGTGGCATCCCGACGGCGTGCCCGGCAAGAATTACAACCGCTTCATTCCTCCCGAGGAACGCGTCGGACTGCCGCACCGCATCGTCCGCGTCAAAGAGATCCGCAACCTCGGAAAATTCCTGCCGACGGACGGGCGCATCGTCGCGCTGGAAGGCAGGTTCTTTCAAGAACCGCGGCGCACCATCCACGAGTTCGTTGAATGCCGGTCCATTTGGAGCACGGCCAACAATGTTTACGAGTACTGGCTGGACCCTGATCCGGAGGTTCACGGATTGGGCCGCCGCTATTCGGTCAGCCTGCGCAATCATCCTCCCCAAAGCCAGCGCCTCAAGGCGTGGCTGGACCAACAACTGGCCGGCATTGAGGATCCGCTCGAGCAGGCCCGCCACCTGGAGAGTTTCTTCATTGAGAATTTCCAGTATGAACTCGGGGCTCCGGCTCTCGATCGCCTGAACCCGATCGAGGACTTCATTCTCAACGATCGTCGGGGCCACTGCGAGCGCTACGCCTCCGCCATGGGACTGCTGCTTCGAATGCGCGGCATTCCCAGTCGCGTCATGCTCGGTTACGTGCCCGGTCGCCCCAACTGGTTGACCGGTTGGATCAATATCCGCGCCAGCGACGCCCATGCCTGGGCCGAAGGCTGGTTCCCTGACCGCGGCTGGGTGAAATTCGACGCCACGCCGCGCTCCGAAATCGATCTGACCATCTCGCCGCTGCGCGAGTTGATCGATGCGCTCGACGTGGTCTGGTATGTCAACATTGTCAATCTGGATTCCAGCGCTCAACGCACGATGTTCACCGCCAGTCTCGGCGGCCTGACCGCCCTGGCCGGATGGGCTCGCTCCAACGCCCTGCTGATCCTCGGTTCCGCATTCGTTCTGATGCTGATCGTCTCTCCGCGCTTCCGTCGCAGCGTTTCCGGAAAACAAACGTCCCGGAATGACGAACGAAAGCGGGCGCGCATCCTCACGGAGCGTTACTACGGCCGGCTCCTGCAACTGCTCGCCAAACGAGGGATCGATCGCGACCCGGCCGAAACGCCCCTGGAATTCCTTGAGACTCTCCGCCGACAGCAACACCCTTCATTTCACGACGCCGCCTTCATCACCCGCCTTTTCTGCGCAACGCGCTACGGGGAAATCGCCCTGCGTCCGCAGGAGGAAGCCAATCTGGAGTCCGCGTTGAAGCGCGTATCCGTTGGCGGCCAAACCAAGCCTTCCAGCGAAACAACCTCGGCCGCCGCTTGAATCGCCCACCCGGGCCTCGACTCTCCCACGCCGGACTTGCTTTCACGCGTCAAATCGGAGACAAACAGCCCCGCACAAGGCAGGCTGAAAGAACATCGTCCTCAGGAAAGGCCCTATGGATACCAGATTCACGGATCTGGACCGGGAACTGGCCCCCGTATCCGGGAAGCAGGCCTTCGGCGCCTGGCTGTTGATCGGCGCCATCATCTTCGCCGGCGCGTTCGCATTCGAACGGGAACGGTCGGAAATGCGGGCCCGCGCCACCCAACTCGATACTGAGATTCGCATCCGCGAATTGGGCAACCGACTCGAGATGACCCTCAACTCGGAACTTGTCCTCGCTCGCGCGCTCGTCGCCGAACTGTCCATTCAACCCGACCTCCCCAAAGAGCGATTCGAGCAGATCGCCGCCGAGTTCAAGGGCTACTCGAAACGAATTCGCAATATAGGTTACGCCAAGGGCTCCATTCTATCCATGGTCCATCCCGCCAAAGGCAACGAGGCGGCCATCGGCCTCGACTACTCGAAACTGCCCGCCCAGTGGCCAGCCGTGAAGCGGGTCATCGACTCACGGGAGGCCGTTGTCGCGGGCCCCATCAACCTGGTCCAGGGTGGAACCGGCATCATCAGCCGAACCCCCATTTACGGACCTCCGTCCGACCCGCCGGACACGCGCCGCTACATCGGGCTGATTTCGATCGTCGTGGACCTGCCTCAGCTGCTCATGGACTGCGGCATCACCGGCGACACCCTTTTGAACGTTGCCTTGCGTGGCAAGGACGGCCTCGGAGCCCAGGGCGCCCCATTTCACGGAGACCCGGATATGTTCGCGCCGGACGCCTTCATCACCGACATTCACTTTCCCGGTGGAAGCTGGCAACTGACGGCAATGAAGCGCGACGCGAACAGCTCTTGGGGAAAGGCAGCATGGGACGTTCGCGGCATGGCCCTGGCCCTCTGGCTGTTCATCGGCATCGGCTCCCAACTGATTCAACAACGGGTCAAGAACCGCCTGCTGAGGGACAGCGAGCGCAACTTCCGACTCGCGACCAGCGCGGCCGACGAACTGATCTACGACTGGCGGCCTGACTCCGGATCGCTGCGCGTCTCTGACTCCGCCGACCGTATTTTCGGCCAAACTCAAATCCGCCCGCAATCGAACGGCAAATTCTGGTGCACCAGCCTGGCGCCGAACGACCGCCAGCGCGTCCTCTCGGAATTCGACCAGGCGGTGTCAAAGAACGACCGCTATTCTCTCGAGTATCGCGTTGTCAGGAAAGATGGCGACCTGGTCGACGTCTGGGACAAGGGGCGAATTCTCCGGGACAAACATGGGAAGGTGGTTCGCTGTGTCGGCAGCGTGACGGACATCAGCGAGAAGCTCGCACTGGAGCGAAAACTCCGTCAAACCCAGAAACTGGAAGCCATTGGCGCGCTCGCCGGCGGCATCGCGCATGACTTCAACAACATTCTGATGGCCATCGTCGGCAACGTCGAACTGCTGAAGGAAGCCGCCGACGCCGATCCCAAGACGCGCCGCCTGCTGGACAATGTCATGAAGGGCGCGGATCGGGCGACGATTCTCGTCGGTCAGATCCTGACATTCAGCCGGGGCGAAACCATGGAGAAGCAGGTCTACGAGCTGAACGAGGAGATCGCCCAAGCCATCGAACTGCTCCGGGCCGCCATACCGCGACATATCGACATCGTCACGGAATTGCCGGAACAGGACAGCATGGTCGTCGGAGATCCCGTTGGCATGCATCAAGCGCTGATCAATCTTTGCACCAACGCATCCCACGCCATTGGATCCGAACATGGCCGCATCCAGGTTGTCGTCGAGCGGGTGGATCTGAATCCCGGCGCGAAAGAGGCTGCGCCCGGCATGCCCCCCGGTCCCTACGCGCGCATCAGCGTCTCCGACAACGGCGGCGGCATGGACGAGGTAACCTTGGACCGCGTCTTCGAGCCATTCTTCACGACCAAGGAACTCGGCAAGGGCACAGGCCTCGGCCTGTCCATCGTCCACGGCATCGTGCGCAATCATGGCGGAACAATGTCCGCAACATCCCGTCTGGGCGAAGGCAGCGAATTCAACATTTGGCTTCCCACGACAAACAGCCCGCGGGCCAAATCCCTGGAGCGCCTCCCAGAACCGGCCGCGCCCCCTCGATTTGAGAACCGGGAACAGAAGAACCGCGTGCTGTTGGTCGACGACGAGAAGTCTGTCGCCATGGTTTGCGAGAAACATCTCATCCGGGCAGGATTCGAGGTCGGCGTATTCCACGATACCCGGGAAGCCCTGGCTTGTTTCGAGCAGGATCCCGACGCATGGGACGTGATCTTGACCGACCTTTCCATGCCCGGCATGACCGGCCTCGACCTCGCGCGACGCACACGCGAATCGCGCGCCGATATTCCTGTCGTCCTGATCTCCGGGAACCCCGGGGCCATCCCCAGTGACCGAGACCTCAAATCGCTCGTGAATCGCGTGATCGGCAAACCATTGCCCTTCCAAGACCTATCCAAAATCCTGCAACAGGCCATCAATTCAGGAAATTAGGCCTTCACTTCCGAATTCCGCGCTTGCGCTGACGGGAAAATTGTCGATATTCCCCTCCTTCACTTCACGCGCCGGTGTGGTGGAATTGGTAGACACGCTAGATTCAAAATCTGGTTCCCTTTGGGAGTGTGGGTTCGAGTCCCTCCACCGGTACCACTCTTCGCCTTCAGGCATCCAACGCTCCGCTACCTGACTGGCCGCGCCGCAGAACACCGACATCTTCCTCGCCTCCTCATCCTCACAACAACTGTTCGTGAGCGACCCCGACAAGGTCACGATTCCCGAAGGGCAGACCCAGGCCGTGTTCATGCTCGAGGCCATCGACGATCCGAAGTTGGAGCCGCCGTTCAGCGCGACCGTGCAGGCCAGTTCCCCCGGTTATGCCGAAGCCGCCGCCACCCTCACCATCAACGACAACGACGTCCCGAACGTCACCCTCAACATCGAGGCGACCGAGATCAGCGAAGGCGCCGGTCCGCAGGCCGCGATCGGCGTGCTGACCCGCGATGTCGTTTCCAACGCCCCCATCCGCGTGGGCCTGATGAGCAGCGACACGACCGCCGCCGTCGTGCCGAATGTGATGATCATTCCGCAGGGCTTCCAGAGCATCGAATTCGCCGTCGCCGCCGTGGACGACATCCAGATCGACGGCGACCAACCGGTGGTCATTGGCATCAACGTCCTCGCCAGCGACGCGGATGTGGTCGTCCGCGAAGGCGCGCCCGACATGCTCACGGTCAAGGACGACGACGGCCCGGCCCTCTTCGTCAGCTTCGACCGCACCCTCGCTCCCGAAGGCGTCAATGGCGCGGTCACCGCCACGATCTACCGCAACTCGGGAACGTCCGGCGCGCTTGAGGTCGGTCTCGCCTCCGCCAACATCGATGAAATCGTCACGCCGGCGACCGTCACCATCCCGGACGGACAGGATTCGGTCACAACCCCGCTCAACACCGTGGACGACGGCGTCACCGACGGCAACCAGCGCGTCGCCATCACCGCCTCCGCGGCGGGCCACGCCAAGGGCTCCGCGACCCTGACCGTGACGGACGACGATTTCCCCGACCTCGTCGTCCGCACCGTGACCGTCCCCGCCAACGCCGCCACCGGCGAGCGCGTCCAGGTCGGCTATCGCATTGAAAACCAGGGAACCGGCACAGCCCTCGACTTCACCCTCCAGCGCGTCTTCCTTTCGCACGACCCGATCCCCGGCAACGACACCTTCATCGGCGAATTCAACTTCGTGGGCGACCTGCCGCCCGGCGCGCATTTCGAACGCACGGTTCCGGTCACGCTGCCCAATGTCCCGGGCGACTATCACATCGTCGTCCAGACCGACGTCGGCAACGTCATTCACGAAACCCTGGAAAACAACAACCGGACCGTCTCGCAGAACGCCATCCAGGTCCAAAGCGCCTATCGCGCCACCGTCGCCGCGAACATCGACCAGGCCCTCGCCAACACGCCCGTCACCCTGACCGGCCAGGCGATCCGGAACACGCCAGGCAACGAACCCGCGCCGTTCAAGCTGGTGAACATCCACATCAAGGTCCGCGGCACGCGCCGCGTCACCTCGGCCATCACCGACGCGTCCGGCAACTACACCACCGTCTGGAAGCCGCTTCCCGACGAGGCCGGCAACTACACCATCGGAGCCTCGCACCCCGGCGAAAAGGACGCGCCAAATCAGGATCAGTTCACCCTGCTCGGCTTCACCGTCGTTCCGCCCGGAACCACGGTCAAACTCACCGAAGGCGCGGACCCGACGGTCGATAAATTCGAAATCAGGAACCTCTCCAATGTCGGCCTCACCGCATTGGAGGCGGTGGTTGTCAGCGCGCCGCCGAATGTGAATGTCTCGTTGACGCTCGGCGACGGGACCCCGACCCCCAACCTCCCGGGCGATGGCAGCCTCGACCTGCATTACGAACTGGCCGCCGTCGATTCCAGCATCGTCTCCGACTCCGTCCTCATCCGCCTGACCAGCGCGGAAGGCGCCATGTTGGAATTCCCGATCAACGTGGACATCAAGCCGCTCCTGAGCCGACTCGCCGCCGACACCTCTCCGTTGCTCAGCACAATGTTGCGCGGCGACCAGACGCCGATTGAATTCCAGATCAGCAACAACGGCGGCATCCCCACCGGTCCGATCCAGGTCCTGTTGCCGGCGGATTCCGGTTGGCTCGGCCTGGCCACACCGCAGGTGATGGGGTCCTTGGAGCCCGGCTCCTCCGCGCGCGTCGCCCTGCTGCTCTCGCCGCCGGACGATCTCATTCTCGGCGAGCACAAGGGCTCCATCGTGATCGACAGCCCCAACGGCCCCGGCATCTCCGTGCCCTTCCGCTTCCTCAACATCTCCGACCGCACCGGCGACCTGAAGGTCACCGCGGTCGATGAGGCCTTCTACTTCACGCCCACCGCGCCCAAGATCGCCGGCGCCAGCGTCACCGTCCGCAACGCCCGCACCTTCGAACTCGTGGACGAAGGCGTCACCGGCCAGGACGGAACCGTCACCTTCACCGGCCTTCCCGAGAAATTCTACCAGGTCGAAGTCACCGCCGAACGACGCGACACCCACCGCGAGGTCATCCTCGTCGAAAGCGCCGACGACAACGAGGTCCTCGCCTTCCTCTCCAACCAATCCGTCCGCTACAACTGGACCGTCGAGGAGGTGCAGATCGAGGACCGCTACCGTGTGCGGATCGAAACGGAGTTCGAAACCGTCGTGCCCACGCCGGTCGTGGTCATGGATCCCCCGCTCATCGACCTCGGCGACCTGCGCACGCCCGGCGACGAGATGCAGATCGACCTCAAGCTCACCAACGAAGGCCTGATCACCGCGCAGGATGTCGCGCTGGATTTCGGAACGCATCCCCTCTACGAAATCAAGCCGCTGATCGAGGACATAGGCTCCCTGCCGGCCAAGAGTTCGCTCACCATTCCCGTCCTCATCCGACGTGTCGATCTGGAGCAGGCGCAGACGCAGACGCAACTTGCGGCGCTTCGCCGCGCCGAGCAGAACGGCGTCGCCAAACAGGGCGTCGAGAAGAACCTGCTCGGCATCCCCTGCAGCATCGACGCAGGTCTCGAATGGACGTACATCTGCGGCCCATTCGGCATCGGCAAGGGACTGCCCATTCCGATCACCAACGTCACCGGCGGCTGTTCCGCGCCCCGTCCCGGCGGCGGCGGCGGCGGTGGTGGTGGTGGTGGCGGCGGTGGCAGCGGCGGCGGCGGCGGCGGTGGTGGCGGCGGCGGCATCTCCAGTGGTCGCTCGCGCACACCTCGTCGCTTCGTTCGCAGCCCGGTGCCGGCATCCATCGCGCCGCGCCCGCCGGAAAACCCCGAGGAGTCCTGCAAGTGCCAGGAACGCGATCTGTTCTCCAAGGACCTGTCCGGATTGCTCGCCGGTCCGGTCGCGGCGGCGGAAGCGGCCGCCAACGCGCCGGCGGCTCCCTACGCCAGTGTGTCACTCGAGGTGGAAGCCGAAGGCAAGGTCTCCATCTGCTGCAAGGACGACGAAACTCCGGGGCTGGAATTCTCGGCCAGCGCCAGCGTTCGGGGAACGGCCGATGTCGGCCCCAGCGTCTCGACCAGCGTGAGCGCGACCGTGCCCGGCACGGGCGGCGACGTGCAGATCACCGGCGAGGTCTTTGCCGGCATCAGCGTCTCGCCCACCATCGGCATCTCCGGCTCCATCACCAGCGGCTGCAACTTTGACGAACCCGAAGTCACCATCGGCGGCAATGTCGGACTCTCCTTCCGCGGCGGCGTCGACGGTCGCCTTTCGGCGAAGCTGGTCGGCTCCGAAGACGAACCGGAACTGGCCAACGCCTCCGGCATCGTCGCCGGCGGCGTCAACTACTCCTTCATGTACTCCACCTCCTCCGGCTTCAGCGACTGCCTGAGTTCGGACGGACTCTACATCGAGGCCTCGGTCAATGTCCCCGCCCTCGGCGTTTCGGCCAGCCCCTTCGGCACGGAAGACGGACGCCACTACTTCCTCAATCCGCGAACCTGCGCGGGCCAACAATTCCGCGAGGAACTCACCCGCGCCCTGCGCGCCGAGATCCGCAAACTCGCCCATGAGATGAAGCTGGAACATCAGAACAAGATCGCGAAGCAGGGCGCGCCCCTCGCCGGTTCGACCATCGGCAAGCAGGCCGCCGGCGGCGAAGTCTGCGCCACGGTCCGCCTCGCCATCGATCAGGACGTCGTCATGACCCGCTCCGCCTTCCGCGCGCAACTCGAACTGATCAACAACGACGAAACGCTCGGCATCGAGAACCTGAACGTCGAGGTCAACGTCGTCGACCGCGACGGCAACCCCGTCAACGACCGCTTCGGCATCAAGGACCCCAACCTGATCCGCATCACAGCGGTGGACGGCTCGGGAACGCTCGGCTCCGGCATGCGCGGAACCGCCTCGTGGCTGCTCATCCCGACCGAGGACGCCGCGCCCGATGTCCCCACGGAATACGGCATCGGCGGCCTGATGACCTACAGCATCGGAACGCTGAACTACGCCATCCCGCTCGATCCGGTCTACGTCACCGTCCGTCCCGACGCCGCTCTGGATCTCAAGTACTTCCATGAGCGCGACGTCTTCTCCGACGATCCGTTCACCGCGACCGATCCCGAACAGGGCATTCTGGAGTATTCCCTCGACCCCGGCGCGCCCAACGGCGCAATCATCGATTCCGAAACGGGCGAACTCACCTGGATCACCACAGAGACGGACGGCGGCTCCACCCACACAATCGTCGTCCGCGTCGCCGACAACGGCACGCCCGCCGAAAGCGCCAGCGTTTCATTCGACGTCACTGTGAACGAGATCAACCAGCCCCCGACCTTCGCCGGTCCCGTCATGCGCGACGCGCCGCAGGGCGGCCTGGTTTCCGTGGACTTCAATGCGACTGATTCCGATGCGCCGGCCAATGATCTGACCTACGCGCTCGAGCCCGGCGCGCCCATGGGGGCATCCATCGATCCCATGTCCGGCCAGCTCACCTGGAATATCCCGACCGACCATCCGCTCGGCGACACGCAGATCGGCGTCCGCGTCACCGACAATGGCATGCCCGCGATGAGCGCGACCACGACGCTGACCGTGGCCGTCGCCCGCATGAACCACGCGCCCACGTTGGACGTCATCACCGATCCACAGGTGGACGAAGGCTCGCTGCTCATGCTTACGGCCTCCGGGCAGGACACCGACGACCCCGCCGACAACCTGACCTACACCCTCGCGCCCGGCGCGCCGCAAGGCGCCATGCTCGACTCCGACACCGGTGTCTTCACCTGGACACCGGACGAAAACGACGGCCCCGGAACCTTCCCGGTCACCATCACCGTCACCGACGACGGCGTCCCGCCGCTCTCCGCCTCGCGCCCCTTCACCATCAACGTCAACGAGGTGAACGAGCCGCCGACCATCAACCCGATCGGCAACCGCAAGCTCAACGAAGGCGACCTTGTCACCTTCACCGCCAGCGGATCCGACCCCGACCGACCGGTGAACGACCTGACCTACTCGCTCGGCGCCGGCGCCGTTCCCGGCATGGCGATCGTCCCCGAAACCGGCGCCTTCACCTGGACGCCCACCCTCGTCGCTGGCGACAACGTGTTCAATGTCGAGATCGTCATCAACGACAATGGAAACCCGCCCATGCAGGCGACCACCTCGGTTGAAATCACCGTCACCAACATCCTGAAGGACTTCACCTTCGTCATCGGCGTCAGCAATGTCATGGCCGGCGAAGTCGGCGGAATCCCGCTGACCTTGGAGACCGACATCGCCTTCACCGAATTCGAGGCCGATGTCCGCTATCCGACTTCACGCATGTCGAACCCACGCCTCAGCAGCTTCGGTCCTGGCCTTGAAACCGCCACCGTGACCGACGTCGAACCCGGCGTGATACGTTTGCACTTCACCGCCGCAAACGGCCAGTCGCTCCCCGGCAACCAACTCCTGGCGGATCTCGAATTCGACGCGCCCGCCGGACTCGAATCCGGATTGTTCCACCTCGCGACCATCGGCGACATGACCGCCACCCAAGCCCTGGGCGGAACGTCAGCACTAGGCGACGGCCGCCGGGGCCGCCTGATCTACGTGAACCAGAAACCAGTCATGGACTTCGGCCACCTCCTTGATGGGACGGTCGTCCTCTATGGCAAACCCGGAACCAGCTACGTCGTCGAATCGCAGGCCATGATCTCCTCGGCAACCTGGACACAACGTCAGGCGATCACACTCGGCGCAGCGGAAAGGTTCCGAACGGTCACCGGCATCGATCCGCAATTGCCCGCGGAATTCTATCGCGGACGGGAAACAACCGCGCCCTGAGGCGCCAACCAATCCAAAGCCGGTGGGGAGAGACTCCGTCGAGCCCATTTCAAAACCCCAACGGGGTGAAAGAAGCCTCCGCACAAGCGCCGAATTGAGCGTCTCCTGCTCCAGAGGGGAGCTACCTGCAACCGAACATCCTCGGACGGTCCCTTCAGGACCTTGAAGTGGGCTCGACGGAGTCTCTCCCCACCGACTTTCAACGAGCCATCCGGTTTCTCAAAGCGCCGCCGCGAACCGCATGCCGCCCCGACGCACGGCGCATCCGCCAATCAACCTGAATTCCGGGCTGAAGGCCCGACCTCCCCCAGCTCCGGAGGAACGACAAGAAGGTAGCCGGTGTGTGCAAGGCGCGAAGCGCCTGAAACCACCGGAAATAACATCCACAAGACCACGCGCCCCGGAAGGGGCAGCCCGAAGCGGGGCAGACACGGACCAGTTCTAGGATCATGCTCGCAACACAGGTTCTCGCGCCCCTTCAGGGCGCAATCATGTCTGCCTGGAACTCCGGTGGTTCCGGTCGCACGGCGACCTCCACCGACCGGCTACCATCGGACAGCCCCTCCGGGGCCGAAAGACGGAGCAAAACGGAGATCGAAAGAAAGCATTCCGGGCTGAAGGCCCGACCGCACAAAGCCCAGGGTTTCAACCCTGGGGTGAACAGGAACACACCATGCGGGCTGAAAGTCCGCGCGCGGCGTTGGTTCCTCTCCATCCCTGCAACGCATGACCGTGAACCGACCTCGGATTTGCGGTTCAAGGAACTTCACAGTAACTTCTCTCCTTAATGAAGGTTCCCAAGTCTCCAGCCAAGATCTTCGCGTGGAGCATCGCATTTTTCGTGGTCTCATTCTTCGTGATTGAGATGGCAACACTGCTGCGTGTTGTCGGGACGGAGCGCGTCAACCGGAGAACCAAGGTCTCAATTGAGAACTCCCAGATGACCGTCGAGATGACCTTACCCAAAGGGATGTGGAGCGTCCAAGTTGCCGATGCGGATGAATCGGTAGAAGCCTTCTTCAAGCTAAAAGGTGACGACGACCACATCCGCGGATTCAGCAGCGATCGGACCGGCGTCGTTTTTCACACGGAGCGCGACTTCACCAAAGTTGTGGTCGAATGTGAATTCAAGGGCGACCACTTGAACAAGTTTCTGGAGATTCGAGCTGTCTTTTAACCCGGTAATTTCGCCTGCTCGAGGATTGAGTCGGAGCCTCTTGTAGCGTCTCTTGGGGACGCGCAGGTTCTGGGGCCTTGATCAATCACATCAGATATCTTTAGGGCTCAATCGCGATAACTGGACAGCAACCTTGGAACGACCTAAGGTTCGAGCCGCGTCAGCCCGCTTCCAGACCGCCGTCAATCATGGAGCAGATTCAATCGACAACTTATGGAACCCGGACGGGCAGTCCAGGTAAGATTATCGCTGTCGTCATTATGGCTTCGTTCATGTGCGTTCTAGGCTTGGCCCTTCTGCGTGTCTTCTACGATCTTCATACGACCGCGTTCGGCTTTGGCTTCACCTTGCTGCTGTCAAACGTGGGCTGGCTGTTGGTATTTCTGGTCTTGAGGCGCCACAAATCAGGGTGGCTGCTTTCTGTTTTCTTGGGCGCATTGTCACCGATCGTTGGCTCCCTGCTTTTGCACCCTCCATTCGGATGGTTAGCTTGCGTTGCCTATCCATACGTGATGTTTCCAGTCGGCATTGCTACTGGCATTATCGTGCACACAATCGCGGGATTCTCAACCGTACGACCGCCGATTTGCGCGCCGCCTGAAGAGGATCCTCCCAGCCCCGCTGACCGCGGCCGCCAGTCCGATCCCGCGGTCCCTTCAGGACCTTGAAGTGGGCTCGACGGAGTCTCTCCCCACCGACTTTCAACGAACCATCCGGTTTCTCAATGCGCCGCCGCGAACCGCATGCCGCCCCCCACGCACGGCGCATCCGCCAATCAACCTGAATTCCGGGCTGAAGGCCCGACCGCACAAAGCCCAGGGTTTCAACCCTGGGTTGATCAGAAACACACCATGCGGGCTGAAAGTCCGCGCGCGACATTCAATGCGTGAGGAGGCTCAAGAAGAACTCGACTGCCCCTTTGGACCTTGAAGTGGGCTAGACGGTGTCTCTCCCCACCAAATATCCACGACCGCGACGAATCACCCACCCCGCATCCTTCGCACCGCCTCTGTCATCGCCTTCAACTTCTCAACAGCGACCGCCTCTTCGTTGACGCAGCGGTTGGCGAAGCAGCCGAAGCCGCAATCGGGATTGAGGTAGATCTGCTCCGGCTTCCAGAAACGAAGGGCCTCCTCGCAACGTTCCACGATCTTCTCCGGCGATTCGATCTCATCCGTGCGTGGATTGACCACGCCGAGCCCGATTTCCCGGTCGCCCAAGGCGCCGCCGACAATCGGCAGTTCGCCGGCTCGGGGCGTGGCGTATTCCAGGACCAGTTGCCGGACCCGCATGGCTTCCAGCGTCCCCACCAACGGCGCGTAGGAACCGGACAACAGCACGTCCTCGCGTCGACTCCAGTTGCCGCGACAGATGTGGACGCCGAGCCGAATCCGGTCCTCGAAGCCCGCCACCACCTGATTCATCAATTCGGCGGCGTAGGCCAGTTCCTCGCCGGTGTCCTTGCGGGTCGCCAGGGTCGCGCACATGAAAGTCCGTCGCTCCGAGCCGCCGCCATGCACGATCTCGGTCAGGACCGGCTCATCGAACTGGACGAACTGCGCGCCCGCCGCAATAAGGTCCTCCAACTCGGCCCGCAGGATCGCGACGATGTCGTCAGCCATCACCGGCTTGTCGCCATACGCGTCCCGGGTGTGCTGAGTGACCCACATCGCGCGCGTCAACAAATAAGGCCCGGGCAGCGGGACCTTGATCGGCAGGTCCGTGATCGACTTCAGGAACTCGACCTCATTCACGGCCAGCGGCTCACGTCGACGCAGCTTGCCCACGCAGGTCGGATTGCGGATGGCAAAGGCCGGCGCGTCGAGGGTCTGCAGCATTTCCTCGAAAGCCTCCTTGTCCTCCACGGCATCGAGCAGTTCCGCCAGCGACATCAACTGTGTGCCTTCGACCTTGTCGGCGATGAAGGAATAAAAATTGTCGCGTCGGATCTCGCCATCCACCACGACATCCACGCCCGCCTCTTCCTGGTGACGCACGCAACGACGGATCTCCTCATCGGCGATGGATTGAAACTCGGCGTCCGGGATCTTGCCGAGCCGTTTCGCGCGCAGCGCCTTCAACAACGTCTCGGAACGCGGCCAAGAGCCGACCTGGGTGACAGTGAATGACATGGCGGAGAATGGAAAGGAGGGGAGGGGGAAGCGAATCAATCCAAGACCTCTCGCGAGGCTCTGAACGGCTCAACCGGCGCGCGGAATTCAAACCTTGTTGGATATGGATTGCTCACGCGTCCTCAAAATACCCGGTCTTCTCGCACGCCTCCGACAGCGGGCCGAAACCCGTCAGTCTCCCCGGCTCCCATTTCTTGAGCCCCTCCATGTCCATCATCTCGCGATGGGCGGGGTTGTCGTAGCTCATGCGGTGAAGGACCTCCAACCACCGCGCCTCATCCTCCTCAGGAAAATCCTCGCGCACGGCGAAAACGCAGTGATCGAACTTGTCGGTCGTCGCCAGGATCTCGAATTGTGAGGGATCCACGCTCCCGTCGCCGGTCCAGGCATTCCAGTTGAGGTCGATCATGCAGCTTGCCGCCGCCTCGCCTGACTTCAAACATTGGACGGCGTCCTTCTCCCCCCCGATGTGATCGCCGTGCTTGCCGACCATGACATCGAAGCGCCGCGCGCTGTAATCCTTGTCGGGGTGAAGTCCGTTGCGGATCAACAAGCCCTGCGGAATCAAGGTGGCCTGCGGCGAGTCCTTGGCTCCAAAGGCGACCGTTTTCCCGGCAAGGTCGGCGATGGACGCGATGCCGTCGCCCTTGCGAACGACGATGTGCGTCTCACGGTCCCGGTCCGTGTCGCGCATGGCAATGGCCCGACAGGTCCCGCCGCTGAGGCGCTGCGCGTCCAGCCAGGCCAGCGGCGAGTTCCAGGCGATGTCGAGATGCCCGCTGATCAGGCCCTCGTTCTGAAGTTCGTAGTTGGTGTAGAAAACGACGTCCATGGGACAGCCGTTCTCCTCAAAGAAATCGCGGATTATGTCCCAGATGACTGAGACCTTGGGGTCGTAAAGGACCGCGCCGACAATGATGGGTTTTGCTTCTAACATATTCTTGCGCTGTTGAAGGTGGACCAGGGCGGGAATCAGCCGAACAAATCCATGCCGCAAAGCAACCGGCCGATGAACTCCTGGAGGTGATCCGTGGTGGGGGCCATGACGATCGCCGCGCGGGCGTCGCGAAACACGCGCTCCAGCCCCAGGTGCTTGCTGAAGGCCGCGCCCCCGCAGGCGCGCATGGCGATATCCGTCGCGCGGACAGCCGCTTCCGTGGCGCAGGCCTTGGCGGCGAGCAGGAGCAGGGTCGCATCCGCGGCCCCGCTCTCCGCCTTGTCGAGGGCCGCGCTCAGGTGCGCGCGGGCGGCGTCGGTTTCGATGCGCATCTTCGCAAGCCGGGCTCGCTGGTTCGGGAGGTCGCTGAGTTTCGTTCCCGTATGTTGAAAGCCGGTTCCGGTGATGTGCTTCTGCGCGGCGATGAAGGCGGCTTCCCCAAAGCCAACAGCAATGGCGGCCTGACAAACCAGGAACATCGGCAAGGCCCTGCCCAGCATGATGTCGGCTCCCTTGCCATCCTCGCCAATGAGCCGACCGGCATCCAACGCAACGTTCTCCAACGTCATGGGATTGCTTTGATTGCCCCGCATGCCCAAGCTTTCCCAACCGCCCGAGATGCTGAGTCCCGGATCGTCTTTCCGCACGAGCCAGACACTGGCCCCGGAGCCATCGCTGCTGCCGCTGCTGGCGACGATTCCATCGGCCTCGCCCGCGCTGGTCACCCAACTCTTCTGGGCCGAAAGGCTGTATGCCTCCCCCGACTCCGCCGCCTTCGAAACCGGCGCCCAGAACTGGCTGCGACTGCCTTTCTCCGAGAATGCCAGCGTGCTCAGGTGCTCGCCCTTGGCAGCCGCCCTAAGCTCCGCGGCAAACTTGTCTGGAGCAGCCAGGTAGCAGTTCACCCCGCACAGGTGCATCATGTAGATCATCGCGGTCGACCCGCAGCGTTGCGCGACTTCATCAATCGCAGCCGCGGCCGTCCTCAGAGACTGCCCCATGCCGCCGAGATCCTCCGGGACGGTCAATCCGAGAAACCCGGCCTTACCCAAGGCGTCGAGGGAAGAGCGAGGAAAACGAGCTTCCTTGTCTACATCCCCGGCCTCGGGCGCAATCGCTTCGTCGGCAAGTTTTCCAATGCGTTGGACGATCTCCTGTTGTGCTTCGGTCAATCGATACATGGCGTTGTCTTTGGCTCTTGTTGAATCAAGGGGATTCAGTGCGAAATCTGCAGGTCCACCTGAAGATCGACGGCCCGCCGGAGCGTGGTGAACAAGGGGGACCGTTCCCGGGCGATGTCCCAAACGGCGCGAACGGCGGATTCCTCTGCGTCGGTGGACAGGTAGATCTTGAGGCTGAGTGACTTGAGCGAGGGCTCGCCCTCTTCGCCGATCACGCCGAGGAACATGAGGGCGTTGTCGAGTTCCCCTTGGGCGACCACCTCCAGTTCGTCAATCTCCACCCGACGTTCCCTCGCCGCCTTGCGCAACGTCCCCGCAATATCGGCGGCGACCGAGGCCGCCAGGTATTCCATGGCCGAAGTCTCCGGATCTTCCCGATCAAAGGTGAGCGGCCGCCCGACGACAAACTGCCCCTTACGGACGAACGCGGTTGAACGCGTCGCCTCCGTCGATTTCACACGGGCGCTGACCAGCGCCCAGGAGCGGGAGTCAGACATGCCAGGCGTGGTTGCGGCGGTGAATTGATGAAGGCGGGATCATCAGGCGATCGTTGCTCGGACGTTTTGAAAACCGGCCGACTTTGTCAACCAGAATGAAAAGCCGGTGGGGAGAGAGGGTGTCGGAACGACGTAGATAGAAGCCGCGCTCGTGAGAGCGTGGACAACGCCCGTCCGCGACAGCCTCAGCTTCAAGCCCGCGCCCACCTTCTCACGAAGGCGGCTACTTCCCGCAGCCGGGACGGCCGCGCTACAGGGCCGGGGTCTTGAACAGGACACGACCGTCTTGTCCATGCCCGGCATTTGCTATTCAATCCCCTCAGCATGAGCGACGCCGCCGCCCCCGATTCCCTGAATATCTGCTTCTCCCTGGCGGACCAGTCCTTTGCCCAAACGAAATCGGTCGGCATCTACAACCTCTCCCTGGGCTTGCTCAGCGCCTTGGCGCAACATGCATCCATGGCGAGGTTGATCGCCTTGACCAATGAGGAGTCCGAGCGCGCCCTCCCCAAGTCCGTTCACGCGCTTCGACACGATTCCGCGAGCGGGGGAAGAATCGGACGCATTCTCTGGGATCAATCAGGTGTCTATGCCGCGGCCCGGAAGACCGGCTGCGACTGGCTCATTCTGCCCAAGGGCTTCGCCTCCTTCGTCCGCAAGCCGCCGGTCAAGTTGGCGACCTACGTGCACGACACCATGATCGACTACTATCGGGAGAACCATCCCGAGGCGGTTTCCGGCATGGAGAACGCCTATTTTCATCGATCCTTCCGGGCCTCACTGCGTCATTCCGACATCATTTTCACCAACACGGATTTCTCCGCCTCCGAGATCCGCCGGGCTGCGGAACGCTTCGGAACGGAGCCGCCCCACGTGATCACCGCCGGCATCGGCTTCGAGCGCCCACGCCAACTCTTCGCCAAGCGGGACCGTATCGTCGTCCTCGCCAGCCCGCACCCCCACAAGTTGACCGCCAAGGCTGTGGATTGGCTGGCCCGTTGGGATGATGGCGGCGACTGGCCCGTGGACTGGATCGGCTCCCTGCCCGACGGCGTCACCGACACCCACCGCTCGCTGTTTGACGGCTCCCTGCAGGGCATCGAATTGGACAACGCACCGGCCTTCGGT
>CAZFLK010000055.1:3341-31972 GCA_964519245.1 uncultured Verrucomicrobiota bacterium | reverse complement strand
ATTTAAAGCTTATCGAAATAGATAAAGAATCGGTTGTTTACCTTTCTGAAAAATACCCGGATCTAAAGACACGAATAATACATGATGATTTTCTGAAACTTGATTTGAATCGTTTTTTTTGTGGTCCGGTATGTATTATCGGGAATCTTCCATACAACATTTCTTCTCAGATACTTTTTAAGATACTTTCTCACAGAAACAGGGTATTACAAGTTGTTGGTATGATTCAGACGCTCGTAGGCCTCTTTCCAATGACCCCGGTAGACCAGGTCATTGAACTCCGGGATCAGGTTGTTGATCGGACAGCCCGAAGCCATGCCGCTGAGCATCATGCCGGTGTGGCAGTAGGGGACGCCGCAATCCATGCAACGCGCGCCCTGCTCCTTCACCGCTTCATCGTCGCGGTCGGCGTGCGTCTCGCGCCAGTCCTTGATGCGTTCCTTCGGATCCCGCTCCGGGATCGTCTTCCGTTCGTAATCGAGAAATCCAGTTGGCTTGCCCATAGAAAAAGTAAGTCAGGTTTTCGGGTTGCTGCTCCGGCGGGGTTGGAATCAGTTTCCGCCGACGCGTGACACGTCATTGATGTTGGCGTTGAAGGCGGCAAGAATGGCCTCGTCGCCCATGAGGCCCTTGGCCTCGGCTTCTTTCTGCGCCTTGATCACACGCTCGTAATCGCGCGGCAGAACCTTCCGGAACTTGCCGAGCCAGTCCGCCCAGTTGTCGAGAATCTCCCTGCCGCGCTTGCTGCCGGTCAACTCCACGTGACGCTCGATCCGGCCCTTGACCTCTTCGATCTCATCGGCATCCGAGTCCTTGAGATCATAGAGATTCACCATCTCGCCGTTGAGCTTGGAGGCGAAATCGCCATCTTCGTCCACGACGTAGGCCGTGCCGCCGGACATGCCGGCCGCGAAGTTGCGCCCGGTTCCAGCCAGGCAGATCACCGACCCTCCGGTCATGTACTCGCAACCATGATCGCCGACGCCCTCGACCACGGTGTGCGCGCCGCTGTTGCGGACACAGAAGCGTTCGCCAGCCTTGCCTGCGACGAAGGCCTCGCCATCGGTCGCGCCGTAGAAGGCGACGTTGCCGATGAGAATGTTCTCATGCGCCACGAAGGTGGATTCCTTGGGAGGGTAGACACAGAGCTTGGCGCCCGAGAGCCCCTTGCCAAAGTAGTCGTTGGCGTCGCCTTCCAGCTCGAAGTCCATGCCTTTGGGGGTGAACGCGCCGAAGCTCTGTCCGGCCGAGCCGTTGAACTTGATCTTGATCGTGCCGTCCGGGAGCCCTTCGGCGCCGTAGCGGCGACTGATCTCCGCGCCGACGATCGTGCCGACCACGCGGTTCGTATTCACGATATCGAGCTCTTCCTCGACCTTCTCGCCCTTCTCAATCGCCGGCTTGCACAGGTCGAGCAACTTGGTGACATCCAGGGAGCGGTCCAACAGGTGGTTCTGCTCCATCTGGCAGTAGGTTCCGACTTCCGGGCCCACCTCGGGACGGTAAAGGATCTTGGAGTAGTCCAGTCCCTTGGCCTTCCAGTGCTCGATGGCTTTGCGCATTTCCAGCGCATCGGAGCGGCCGACCATCTCGTTGATGGTGCGAAAACCGAGTTCCGCCATGATTTCACGAACTTCCTGCGCGATGAACTTCATGAAGTTCACCACGTAATCGGCGTCGCCGCGGAATTTCTTGCGCAGCCGTTCGTCCTGGGTGGCCACGCCCACGGGGCAGGTGTTCTTGTGGCAGACGCGCATCATGAGGCAGCCCATGGTCACCAGGGGCGCCGTGGCGAAGCCATATTCCTCTGCGCCGAGCAAGGTCGCGATCACGACGTCACGGCCCGTCTTCAACTGGCCGTCGGTCTCCACCACCACGCGGCTGCGCAGGTCATTGAGCAACAGGGTCTGGTTCGTCTCGGCGAGGCCGAGTTCCCACGGCGCGCCCGCATGCTGGATGCTGGAGCGAGGCGAGGCCCCGGTGCCGCCGTCGTAGCCCGAGATCAGGATCACATCGGCCCGCGCCTTGGCGACGCCCGCGGCGACCGTGCCCACGCCGATCTCGGAGACCAGCTTCACATTCACCCGCGCCTTGACGTTCGAGTTCTTCAGATCATGGATCAACTCGGCCAAGTCCTCGATCGAGTAGATGTCATGGTGAGGCGGCGGCGAGATCAGCCCCACGCCGGGCGTGGTGCCGCGAACCTTCGCAATCACCGGCAAGACTTTGTGGCCGGGCAACTGCCCGCCCTCGCCGGGCTTTGCGCCCTGCGCCATCTTGATCTGCAACTCATCGGAATTGACGAGGTAATGGCTGGTCACGCCGAAGCGGCCGGAAGCGACCTGCTTGATCGCGCTGCGGCGAAGGTCGCCATTCTCGTCCGGGGTGAAACGGCGGGGATCCTCGCCGCCTTCGCCGGTGTTGCTCTTGCCGCCGAGACGGTTCATCGCAATGGCCAGCGTCTCGTGCGCCTCGGCGCTGATGGAGCCAAAGGACATGGCGCCCGTCTTGAAGCGCTTGACGATCGCCTCGACCGGCTCGACCTCCTCGATGGGAATCGGATTGGACGGAAGCTTGAACTCCATCAGCCCGCGCAGCGTGTAGTGCTCCTTGGTCTGGGTGTTGACCTCGGCGGTGTATTTCTTGAACAGGTCGTAGTCGCCGAGCTTGGTGGACTTCTGCAGCGTATGGATGACCGTCGGGCTGAACAGGTGTTTCTCGCCGTCGCGCCGCCACTGCAGGTTGCCGCCGGAATCCAATTCCTCGGCAGGTTTGCCGCGCCGTGGGAAGGCCTTGGTGTGCCGCGCCGCCACTTCCTTGGCAATCACCTGGAGATCGATGCCGCCCACCCGGGAAGCGGTGCGCGTGAAATAGCGATCGATAACGGGCTTGTCGATGCCGACCGCCTCGAAAATCTGTGCGCCGCGGTAGCTGGCAATTGTCGAGATGCCCATCTTGGACATGGTCTTGATCACGCCCTTCACGCAGGCCTTGATGTAGTTCTGGCAAGCCTTCTCATAATCGAGCTTGTCGGCGTCAAGGTCGCCCGTCTCCAGCATGTGCTGCATGGACTCAAAGGCGAGGTAGGGGTTGATGACGTCGCAGCCGTAGCCGATCAAAACGGCGTGGTGGTGCACCTCGCGCGGCTCGCCGGATTCCAGGACAATGGAGACCTTGGTGCGCAAGCCCTCGCGGATCAGATGATGATGCAGGCCGGCCACCGCCAACAGCGCGGGAATGCCGGCGTTCTCGGCGTCCATGCCGCGGTCGGAGAGAATCAGGATGTTGACCCCGTCGTTGATCAGCTCGGTCGCGCCCTCGAACAACGCCTCCATGGCCGACTCGATGTCGTGCGCCTGGGCGTGGGACTCGACCCGGTCGGACATCTCAAAGGCCAGCCCCTTGTTGGGCCCCTTCGGCTGGAAGAGGATCGGCAGTGTCGCCGCCTTGAATCCGTCCACCTTGACCTGCCGAATCTTCTCCAGGTCGCTGTTGCTCACGATCGGGACATCGAGCTTGATCATCCGGCACGTCCGGGGCTCGGAATTCAGGAGGTTGCCCTCCGAACCAAGGAAGGTGACGCTGGCCGTGATGATGGCCTCGCGAATGGAGTCGATCGGCGGGTTGGTCACCTGGGCGAACAACTGCTTGAAGTAGTTGTAGAGCAGCTGCGGACGGTCGGACAGGACGGCCAGCGGCGCGTCATTGCCCATGGAGCCGACCGGTTCCACGCCCGTCGTGCCCATCGGCCCGAGGATGAAACGCATGTCCTCAAAGGTGTATCCGAAGGCCAGCATCCGCTGGTGCAGGGTGTCGACGTCGACGCCCTGAACGTCCTCCGGCTCAGGCAATTCGCTGATTTCCTGAAGATTGCCGTCCAGCCAATCGCCGTAGGGATTCTGGCTCGCAACCGTGCTCTTGATCTCGGCGTCGTCGATGATCCGCCCCTGCTCGGTGTCGATCAGGAACATACGGCCCGGCTCCAAGCGACCCTTGTAAGCTACATTGGCGGGATCCACGTCCAGCACGCCGACCTCGGAGCCCATGATCACACGATCGTCCTTGGTCACGTAGTAGCGCGAGGGGCGCAGGCCGTTCCGGTCGAGCACCGCGCCGATGCGGACGCCGTCGGAGAACGCGATGGAAGCAGGACCGTCCCACGGTTCGATCTGGGTGGCCGCAAACTGGTAAAAGGCCCGCTTCTCCTCGGACATGTGTTTGTGGTTCTCCCAAGGCTCGGGAATCATCATCATGACCGCCTCCTGCAGGGAGCGGCCGCTCAACACGAGGAATTCCAGGCAGTTGTCGAACATCGCCGAGTCGCTGCCGCTCTCATCAATGATCGGCAGCAACTTCTTGAGATCGTCGCCGAACAGGTTGCTTTCACACAAGGCCTGCCGGGCGTGCATCCAATTGACATTGCCGCGCAGCGTGTTGATTTCGCCGTTGTGGCTCAGGTGGCGAAAGGGTTGCGCCCGGGGCCAACTGGGGAAGGTGTTGGTGCTGAAGCGCGAGTGCGTCAACGCCATCGCGGAATCCATCTTCGGATCGGCCAGATCGAGAAAATAGGGCCCCAACTGCTCGGTGGTGAGCATGCCCTTGTAGATCATCGTGCGGCTCGACATCGAGCTGATGTAAAAGTAATCGCGGCCCTTGAGGTCGCTGTTATGAATGCGGTGCGTCGCGACGCGATTGATCACGTAGAGCTTGCGCTCGAACTTCATCACATCGGTCATGTCCGCGCTGCGCCCGATGAACGCCTGCCGCATCATCGGCTCCACCGCCGCCGAAGCCTTGCCCAGCATGCTGTTGTCCACCGGGACCGTCCGCCAGCCAAGGAAGGTCTGCCCCTCCTCCTCGACCACCGCCTCGAACTTCTTCTCAATCACTGCGCGCTGCTCGTCATCCTTGGGCAGGAAAACGAACCCGATGCCATATTGGCCTTCCTCGGGCAACTGAATGCCTTCCTTCTCGCAGGCCGCGCTAAAGAAATTGTGCGAAATCTGCATGAAGATCCCGGCGCCGTCGCCTGTGCTCAGGTCACAGCCGCAGCCGCCCCGGTGATCCAACCGGACACAGATCTCCAAGGCGCCCTGCACGATGTCATGCGATTTGCGCCCTTTGATGTCGACCACGAAGCCAACGCCGCAGGAGTCACGCTCTTGATCCGGATTGTAGAGACCCTGCTCCACCGGCAAACCAAGCTCTTGTTGCTTTTCCATACTCATAATTCTGTTTGGCCCCTTCGAAAAAAGGCACGAGACTGAAACGGCAAATCCGCCCCAAATCAACACTTTTTCAGCCGCCTCAACCGCGAAATCCAAGGTCGCAAGAACGCGCCCGGCCCCCGCGATGGGAGTCGACCAACTGCTTTCTCAAACTAGAGTGGGTATCCAGAAACCCGCTCAAACCCGACGCCCACGCCCGGCAACAACGCTTCAGAAAACGCCGTCGCGAGATTGGACGCCCTTTTGGCCGGGTGGCTCCGCGCCGGACCGAATGGACCGCCGCAGGCCGCCTTGAAGATCCTTGCGGACCTCGTGGAGCCGGATTTGACGCCATGAATCCGTTCCCTGCAAGTCGTAATTCAAGCCCCTTCGAAACAGCCGAACCCGCACCAACCCCGGAAACAGGCTGGAAGAAGCCACAGGATTCCCGGAAATCAAGCGGGGATTTCCAGGACTTCCGGAATGTCGCAGCCGCAGTTTCGGGCCTTGCGGGGATGAATCGCGTCCTCCATCCGAGATGCTTTTAAGGACAGAGACGCATCTGGGGTCAGCGCTGAGCAGGCGCTCAAGGTCTACCGCGATATCGGCATCTGGGACCCTGATGATGATATCCCCCGCTCCTTTCTGTTGATCGATTCAGACGACAACCTTCAGGGCGTCATCGTGTTCTACCCCAACGTCCCCAGCCCTCACGGCGATTACATAGGCTTCTTGGATTCTCGAAACGCCGAGGGATCTGATGACAAACCGCATCCCGAGCGCTTTCCCCGCGAACAACTGCCCGAACTCCTGCGTCGCTATCAGGATGAGTCGTATCCGTTCTATTGAGCCAATTTCCCAGCTTGCCGGATTCCCGTCAACGAGAGCCACTTTCCATCCTCGATTGCCATGGTCGGGCGCTTCCACTATACAAACGGCTCCGCCGGCGCCTGATTCGCCGCGGAATTCCATATGATGAAGCCCACATTTTTTCTACGCTCACTTCCCCTCGCCCTTTTGCTCGCGCTTTCCGGACTGTTAATCTCCTGCGGGGACAAGCCGGAAGCGCCGAACGCGGCCGCCACCCCCCCGGTTGCCGCGGCAACGGACGACGCGACCGCCGCGGAACCCGAGGACAGCGCTTCCGAAGATATGGCCGAAGCAGCCAAGGAGCCGGAGGAGGCCCGTCCGGTCGGACGTCGTTGGACCGAGGAGGAACTGCACAAGGCGCTGCAGGAGAAGAACCCGGCCTACAACGGGCAGGCGCAGTTCCACATCGAGGGCGGTCTCGTGCTGGCGGCGGTGTTGGCGGGCAGCAATGTCTCGGACATCTCCCCGCTGGCGGGCATGCCGCTGCTGCGGCTCGACCTGCAGAACAACGCCCTCCGCGACCTGAGCCCACTGAAAGGCGCGCCGCTGATTGCGTTGTATCTCGACGGGACGACCGTCGACGACCTCTCCCCGCTCGCCGACGCCGAATTGGAGGAGCTGTATCTCAACGGCTGCCGCGGCGTGAGCAGCATCGAGGCGCTGAAGGGCCAGCCTTTGAAGTTGTTGAACCTGTTTCAAACCGGGGTGCACGACCTGGGTCCCCTGCGCGGCGCGCCCTTGGAATCGCTGTGGCTCAACGAGACTCCGGTCGCCGACATCTCCGCCCTGGCCGGCGCGCCCTTGGTCACCATTACCCTGCACCGCACGCAGGTGAACGACCTCAGCCCGTTGGCCAAGTGCCCGACGCTGCAACGCATCCACTGCGGGGAAACCCCGGTGACGGACCTCAGCCCGCTCAAGGATCTCGTCCTCACCCGCCTGATCTTCCCGCCGAACAATATCAAGAAGGGGCTTGAGGACATCAAGAAGATGGCCTCCATCACCGAGCTCGGGGTGACCCTGGAGCAAAAGATGTGGCCCACCGATTTCTGGCAGGCCTTCGACGCCGGCGCCTTCAAGCCGCGGAACTGATCCCCCGGGGCAGGCGCGCCTTATGGAAACCGATTCGCCACCAACGCCGCCCGGCAAGCTTCGGGCGCTGCTGATTCTCGGGCGGGTGTCGAACCTGCCGACCGTCTGGTCCAATTGCCTCGCTGCCTGGTGGCTGGCCGGCGGCGGCGCATGGGATCGATTCGTTCTCCTCTGCATCGGCGCGACCCTGGTCTACCTGGGCGGCATGTATCTCAATGACGCCCGCGACGTGGAATGGGACCGCGCACACCGGAACGAACGTCCGATTCCCACGGGAGCCGTGCAGGAGAGGGAGGTTTGGATCTGGACCATGGGGCTGCTCTCCGCCGGCACGTTTTCCTTTTTCGCCTTCGGTCGCATGGCGTCGATCTATGCGGTGGCGCTGCTCCTCGCGGTGGTCCTCTACAACACCTTTCACAAGCAGATCTCCTGGTCGCCGATTCTGATGGCCCTGTGCCGCTTCTTCCTGTTCCTCGCCGCCGGCGCGTCCGCGGACGGCACGGGGGATCCGGAAAGCTGGGGGCTGGTGGTCTGGACCGCGATCGTGCTGGGCCTCTACATCGTCGGGCTCACCTATGTCGCCAAGCATGAGAGCATCCCCGGCGTCCTGCGCTACTGGCCCTGTATCCTGCTGGCCGCGCCCATCGTGTTGGCCACGATCATCAACGCCGGTGAACACCGCTTCATCGGCGCGGCGTTTTCCCTGGTGATGGGCGGTTGGACGATCTGGAAGGTGAGTCACACCCTGGGCGGCGGCAAGAAACCGCAGATCGGCCGCACGGTCTCGGGGTTGTTGGCGGGCATCGTATGGGTGGATGCGCTGGCCGTCGTCGGCGGCCTCGCGGACGGCGCGCCCTGGCTGTCCGGCGTGTTCGTCGCGCTGTTCGGATTGGCCCTGCTGTTCCAACGCTTCATCCCGGCGACCTGACGGGTCGAGGGCGCGCGACCTGGAGGCAGCGCCTACCGCGGGCCTTCCGTCGGCTCCAATGCTTCGTCCGGGATCCCCTCATTCACGACGATCCTTGTCAGGGTCAGGGTGATGTGCCCTTGGGTTGCCCGCACCGTATCGCGCTGCTCCTCCCGTTCCGCCTGCAACCTCTCGATCGCCTGCGGCGAAGCCTCCAAACCCGCTTCCCGAAGACGTTGGGTTGCTTCTTCCTTGGTGAGCGGGGGCGGCCCGCCGCCGCCGAGTATTTGTTTCCGCTGCGCCAGCAGGTGGTCGCTTTCCCGAAACCAGAAGATCACATTCTGCCCGGCAAGCTTGCCTCCAATCACCTGACAGGCGACGCCCTTCACCTTCTCATCCGGAAGCCGGACCCAACCTTCCACCGCCGACAGCGAGTTAACTTTGAAGTCATAGAACAGCGAGGGAACGATCAGGCTCGCGCCGCCGGAGAACCCGCTGGCCGCGTTGAGCGCCGTTTCCCTGTCCGGCGCGCGACCGACCCCTTTCTCGGGGATCTCGATCCGGTCGCCCTCGCCAATGTTCCAGGCGGCGCCCCGATTCGTGAACGCCCCGCCCACCTGTTGCTTCCAAGCAATCCGATAACGCCCATCGCGCCGAAGTTTGAGCGTCACCCGGGACACGCGGGTCTGCGCCTTGATGAAGGCGCTGTCGTCGCCCAGTTGCCCTCCTTGAAACCCCTTCGCCCGCGCCGCCTTGCCCGTGGGCGTCTCGGTCAGATCGATGCGCGTGGTGACAACCCCCTCGGCGGAAAAGGATTCCAACCCGGCGTGAGCCGCTCGCGCCGCCTCGACAATGAAGGACGCGTCCTGGGCTGCCGCTTGCCCCGCCAAACAAACCAAGACAACGAGCGCGCCCCGATGGATCAAGGAAAGCCTCATGGTCTCCCGCGCTCAATAGCCCAGGACCAGGACAGTCGCTTCCTGCACCTGCCTGGCGACGTTCTTGAACTCGCGTTCGCCAGCGGCGCCCACACCGGGCAGGCGTTCCAGCAGGGACGGCATGATCTCCAGGAAGGCCGAGACAAAGGAACTCTTCAACGCGTAATTCACATTCTGCGGCAGCAACCCCGTGCGCTCCAGGGTGTTGACGTCGTTCAAGCGCCGGGTGACGACGCCGACAACCTCGCCCTGCTCATTCACCAGGGCGCCGCCGGAATTCCCGGGTTGGATCTGGACGCTGGTCTGGAAATGTCGCGGGTCGTCCTTCACGCCGGACAAGCTGTTGATCTCACCCCGGGTGAGCTTGGGCTCCAATCCCTGCACAGCGGCGTTCGGAAAGCCGATGGTGAATACCGGCTCGCCCAGGGAAATGCCCCGACTGCTGCGCAAGGGCAACGCGGTGAACTCGCCCTCCGCCTTCAGCACGGCCATGTCATTGACCCGGTCGATCTTCACCACCTGCGCGGGGAAGGACTCTCCGCCGCAGCGAATCAACAGTCGCTGGGCTCCCTGGATCACATGAAGGTTGGTCAACAGGTAACCGTCCTCCGTGATGAAGAAGCCGGTGCCATACGTCCTGGGCCCGGTCGCCTTGGCTGGGGACGGGGCGGGGCGCTTCGCCGCGCGGACAGGTTGGGACTGCCCCGCAGACGTCTTGGGTTTGAAGGTCTTCGCAAGTTTCTGACCTTCGGCGATGTCGCCGGGCGTCAACTGCTGCGCAATGTTCTCAGCCAATGTCCGGGCGGCCGCGTCACCGCCCGCCGCGCCCAACAGGCACCACTTGTAAGCCTGGATCAGGTCCTTGGGCGCGCCATGACCGCGCAGGTAGCACGACCCGAGACTCGCTTGCCCCGAGGGATTGCCCTGCTCCGCGGCCTTGCGATACCAGGCCGCGGCCGCGTTGTGGTTGCTGGGCACCCCCCAACCCTGGTAGTGCATCATCCCCAGGTTGTTCTGCGCGGACGAATTGCCGGCCTTGGCCGAAAGCAAATACCAGTTCATCGCCTGTTGATAATCCTTCGGCACGCCAAGACCATTCTGATACATCCAGCCTAGGTTGTTCTGCGCGCCGTCATTGCCCGCCATGGCGGCGACCCGATACCACTTCACCGCCTCCTCATGGTTGCGCTCGACGCCCTTGCCGCGCGTGTAAAGCGTCGCAAGATTGTTTTGGGCGGCAATGTTCCCCTGGGGCGCCGCCTTGGCATACCAAAGGAATGCCTTGGCAAAATCGCGCTTCACGCCGCCCGCGCCCCGTTCGTGCAGCAGTCCCATTTGAAACTGCGCCTGGGCGTCGCCGGATTCGGCCTCGGCCGCGAGCTTCTTGAGATCGAGGTTTGCCGCAGCCGAGAAGAGGCAGTGGGGGAACAGCGCCAACGCCAGCCACGCGCAGGTCTGTCTGGAGAACAAGGATTTGAACATCTCGGACATGGCAACAAATGGCGGGAGCGGTGTCGAATCTTCATTTGTACCGACGTTCCCCACGGCCCATCGGTTCAAATTGACCGTTCGTCGAAACCGTTCCGAAGCCTCCCATGGACTTGTCAGAGGACGGAACCAGGGATCGTCGGATCCGTGTTCCCGTCGGAAAAAGGGACGGCGCTCCCTGGCGGTTTCCGCTCCCTGGGGCAGGAAAGAGGGTTCAAGCATCCAGAATTTCCTTGTTCGCCTACGCGCAAACTTCTATCACGCCAGCACACCGCAAATCGATTTCAACGCATTGCAGCCATGAACAACGAGACTTCGCAGAACGCCATCAACCGTCGAAACTTCGTCAAGCAGGGCGCGGCCCTGGGCGCCGGGTTTTCCACCCTCGGATACGTCAAATCCCTGCAGGGACAGAACGCGCCGTCGCAGAAGCTGAAAGTCGGCATCCTGGGCATGGGGCGCGGACGCGGCCACATCTCCGCCTGGTCCGCCGTGCCCGGCGTCGAGATCGCCTACGTCTGCGACATCGACAAGAAACGCCTCGCGGTCGGCGTCGCCGCCACCGAGAAGCGCCAATCGGCCAAGACCAAGGGCGTGGAGGATTTCCGCCGCATCCTCGAGGATCCGACCGTCGACATCATCTCCATCGCCCTGCCGAACTTCTGGCATACCCCGGCGGCGATCATGGCGATGAAGGCGGGCAAGCACGTCTACGTGGAGAAGCCGGGCAGTCACAATGCCCGCGAGGGCGAACTGATCGTGGCCGCCGCGCGCAAGTACGACCGTTACGTGCAGATGGGCAATCAACGACGCAGCTACCCAACCCAGATCGAGTCCATGGCCAAACTGCATGACGGGGTGATTGGCAAGTTGCTCTTCTCGCGCTGCTGGTACAATGGCGCGCGCGGCTCGATCGGCAAGGGCAAGGTCGTTCCCGTGCCGGAGGACATGAATTATGACCTTTGGATGGGACCGACCCCGGAACGGCCTTATCTCGACAATCTCGTCCACTACAACTGGCATTGGCGTTGGCACTGGGGCGGCGGCGAACTCGCCAACAACGGCATCCACGCCCTCGACATCTCCCGCTGGGGACTCGGAACGACCTATCCGACGCGCGTCTCCTACCTCGGCAACCGCTACCATCACAACGACGACCAGGAGACCCCGGACACCGGCGTCGCCCAGTTCGACTTCGGCGACTCCGGCGCCACCTGGGACGGCAGCAGCTGCCACACCCGCAAGGGGGACAAACACCCCTTCGTCGCCTTTTATGGGGAGGGAGGCTCCATGCATTGCGACGCCGTGGGCGGCTACAAGATCTTTGATTTCAATGGCAAGGAGATGGAGTCGGTCAAAGGCATCCGCGGCGACGTGCCCCACTTCACCAACCTCGCTGATTGCGTCCGCTACGGCGGCCACCTGAATTCCGAGATCGGCGAGGCCCAGATCAGCTCACTCTGGTGCCACCTCGGAAACATCGCTCTCCGCACCGGGCGGACCCTCGACATCGATCCCGCCACCGGCAAGATCATCGGGAACGAGGAAGCTCAGAAATACTGGGGCCGCGAGTATCGCAAGGGCTGGGAGCCCACGATCTGATCCCCCTTCGTTCCGCAAGGCCCGAACACACGTGATTGAAACCGGGATGAGGCGACGTGAACGGAGCGCGGCTGTGTCGGAGACCAGCCGCAGCGGCGCTCCGCCCGACCGGGGCGTGTTGCGCGTTTCGCAATGCCTGACTAGATTGACGCCATGAATTGGCAGGAAGTAT
Source organism: uncultured Verrucomicrobiota bacterium (assembly GCA_964519245.1). Lineage (GTDB taxonomy): Bacteria > Verrucomicrobiota > Verrucomicrobiia > Limisphaerales > JAYPEY01 > JAYPEY01. The sequence goes on along the minus strand of CAZFLK010000055.1, from coordinate 19,696 downwards.
GCCGGGAGCCGACGCTCCAGAACTTGCCCTTCAAGATTGAGCTCAATCGTTATGGACAGGTTGTCATGAGTCCGGCGGAGATGGAGGAGAAACGGAATCTCTATGTCACGCAGGGCGCCCTTGAAGTCTGGATCCGCGACGAAGAGGGACAGGTGAGATTCTTCAATGCAGCCGGAATGTTGAATTCATCCTCCCTGGTTCCCGATTTTCCGGATCACGTTTGATTCCTGATACGGTCTGCGCGACATTCCTCTGACAGCCCAGCCAGTTTCCATCAAGTCGTTCCACAATGTTTCGAACATTCCACTCCCTACCCCTTCTCGCGGCTGTCTGCGCATGGACGGTCGCGCTGGCTCCACAGAGCCGCGCCGCCGTTCCCACAGCCCCCGGCATTTACGCCACCTTTGTCGTCAGTCGCGCCGGGGCGCCGGTGGGTGAGTTTTCGTGTAAGCTGGAATACCAGAAGACTCCGAGGACCGTGGCGAACTTCGTAGGGCTCGCCGAGGGTTCCCGGGCCTGGGTGGATCGCATTCGGGGCGGTGTCAGCAGGAAGCCCTTTTATGATGGTCGCGTCATATTTCGAGTGGATTCTGGATTCGTGATCCAATCTGGTTCAGCAAACGACACCAACGCCGGAGGCGGACCCGGATACAACTTCCACGACGAGTTCGACCCCACACTCCGCCATACGGCGGCCGGCGTCCTGTCCATGGCCAACAGCGGGCCCGATTCCAATACGAGCCAGTTCTTCATAACCTTGGCCCAGGGTGCGGCGAACCATCTTGACGATGTCCACAGCGTGTTTGGGAACGTGACCGATTCCGCCGGCATGGATGTAGTGTTGGCGATTCAGCAAGGCGACGTGTTCGACAGCGTCACCATCACGCGCAACGGCGCCGCTGCCCAGGCCTTCGACGTCAACGCCCAGGGCCTGCCCACAGTCACGGACGCGGACCCGGCCATTGCCAAGACGCCATCCGGCTTCGAATTGAACTACGTGAAACAGATCGATTCGGAATACTTCGTATTCCACACGGGTGATTTTGCGAGCTGGAGCCAACTATCCGGCTCGGAGATCTACACGAGTTCGCCGACCCAGGCGCCCAGAGATGTGACCAGCGTTGCAACCGGCAATGATCGAAGGTTCTTCTCAGTCGCCAGGGTCGAGTATCCTGATCGCACGCCCCCGTTTATCGGAGCTGGAAGGCAGCTCACACTCAGACGGAGCGCCGGCGACTTCCTAACCTTCACCTTCACATCGGCCACAACCGGCACGTTCACCTACAACGGGGCGTCAACCCCCACCTACATCGTCGGTCAGTATACGACCACGGCGTCCACCAGCAGGAACCAGTTGCTGATTTCCCACGTGATCCGCCTTGAGGCGACGTTGGTTGGCTTCGTGACTCCCACCTCCACATTGGATGTCTCGTTGACCTTCGACTACGGAAACTCCGGCGCAACGACGGGCCTGTTGACCACGTCGAACGGCCCGTTCTCAATGAACGGAACCTTTACGGTCTCGAATTGAGCTCTTGGACAAACGCTGTTCGAAGGCGTTGCGGAACTGCCGCGACATGGGAGAGCCCCGGCGATTGTCCGGAGCGACACACTCCCATCTTTGACGCGCCTTTCGCGCAGGCCTAAGGTTCTTGCATGCCCGCCACCGATGCCGTCGACAACCAGGGGAAGAGCCCAAAGAAACTCCGGCTCTACCGCGTCGTCTTCGTGCTCCTCGGCTTTGGGATCTTCGGCGTGGCAGAGTTGATCTGCGTTCTCTTCGGTTGGGGCCGACCGGCCGATTACGAGGATCCCTTTGTCGGGTTCAGCCGGATTCATCCCTTGTTCGTGCTGAACCAAGGAACGGGGCGCTACGAGATCCCCAAGGCGAAGCAGAAGTTCTTCTCGCCGGATTCCTTCCCCGCGGAGAAGGGAGGCGAGACGTTTCGCATCTTCAGTTTCGGCGGTTCGACCGTGAAGGGTCGGCCCTATTCGAAAGAGACCTCCTTTACCACCTGGCTGGGGCTGACCCTGCAGGCCGCCGATCCGACGCAGGATTGGGAATCGATCAACTGCGGCGGCATCTCCTACGCGAGCTACCGCCTGGTCCCGATGGTCCGGGAATGCCTGGATTACGAACCCGACCTGTTCATCATCTGCACGGGGCACAACGAGTTTCTCGAGGACCGGACTTACGAGCATCTGAAGGAGATGCCCGAAACACTGGCGACCTCCCACAGCCTGGTGTCCCGCCTACGCACCTACACCCTGTTCCGCGCGGCGTTGCTCAACGCGACAGGGATGGAAACGAAGCCGCCATCCGCGGACCGTCACGTCATGGCGGAGGATGTCGAGGCGCTCCTCGACTACCGCGGCGGACTGGAGGTCTACGACCGGAACGACCAGTGGACAGACGATGTCATTCACCACTACGAACACAATCTGCGCGCAATGATTGCGATGGCCCGGGGGGCCGGCGTGAAAGTCCTGCTGGTCAAGCCCCCCTCGAACCTCCGCGACAGCCCGCCCTTCAAATCGCAGAACAAGGACGGGCTCTCCCTCGACGAGATTCTGGAATGGGAGCGATCGACCTCGGAGGCCAAGGGACATTTCCGCGACAACCAGGCCGCCGCAGCGGAACTCCTCGAGAAGGCCTTGCGGATCGACGACCGCCACGCCTTGACCTGGTACGAGCTGGGCAAGTGCCGCGAGGCGTTGGGACAGACAGCCAGGGCGCGCGCGGCTTTTCTCAAGGCCCGCGAGAATGACATCTGCCCGCTGCGAATGCTGACGCCGATGGAGAAGGCATTGGAGCGGGTGGCGAATGAGACCGGCATTCCCCTCGTCGACGCGCACGCGCTGCTCGAATCGGAAAGCCGGTTGCGCATTCTGGGAAGCGATCAACTGGTCGACCACATTCACCCTTCGATCGAGGGTCATCAGAAGATCGCCGACGCGCTGTTGGCGGAGATGGTGACGCAGGGCTGGGCCAAGCGAGGGATAGAATGGTCGGCAAAGCGGGATGCCGCCTTCAAGTCACATCGCGCTTCTCTGGATCAAAATTATTTCATCGAGGCCCAGCGCGCGCTCTACGGATTGAACTCCTGGGCGGCAGGCCGGGTGGACGGCCCGCCCATCGAGTCGCGGGAGAAGGCCCAGGCTGAATAGGCGGGGCTGCAGGGACCGGACCGGGCGTCGTCGTTTGACATGGGAATGGAGACACGGGGATCCATTCAACCTATTCTCGTGTCTCCATTCCTTGGTCGCGACTCAGGCGGACATGGGGGGCGGTTGAAACCGGGATGATTTCAATGTAAGCGGAGCGCGGGTGCGTCGAAGACCAGCCGCAGCAGCGCGGCAATACTCCGCCCCCCAGGTCAGGCCGCACGCGCATCTGATTCTCAGGACGCTGCGGCTGCTCCTGAAGACGGGACACAACTGTAGAGCTCCGAACACGGCTTCAGACCGGAATTGGCTTTCTCCCGGTGTTGGCCTGCGTTAGAACAACCGCCCCATGCAACCCGAACTCAGCAGCGCCGAGCGCAAGCAACTCAAAGGCCGCGCCCAGCGGCTCAAGCCCCTGGTCAAACTTGGCAAGGCCGGGATGACGGACGCCTTTCTCAAGAGCGTCGATCAAGCGCTCACGGATCATCAGCTGGTGAAGGGCAAGTTCGACGAGTTCAAGGAGCAGAAAAAGCAGCTCGCTCCACAGATCGCCGAGAAGGTCGGGGCCGCCCTGGTCGGCATGGTCGGCAATGTCTTTGTGCTATGGCGGCCCAAACCGGAGGCGAAGGAGTGAACCCGACGGCGCTGCTCCGCATCTCGGCCGGGATTGGCGCGGCGGCTGTGATCCTCGGCGCGTTCGGCGCACATGGCCTGGAGCAGACCCTGGAGGCCAACGGTCGCGTCGACACCTGGGAAACCGCGGTCTTCTACCATTTCATTCATGCGGTGATGTTGTGGCTGGTCGCTGACCGCCCCAACGTCAACTCCAAGGCATGGTGGGCGTTTCTCATCGGCATCGGGATCTTCTCCGGCACGCTGTATGCGCTGTCGCTGACGAACATCAAGTGGCTCGGCGCGATCACCCCGATCGGAGGCGTGAGTCTGATTGTGGGATGGTGTTTGTTGGCGGTTTCGCCGGGAGGGAAGGATTCGCCGGATGAAGACTGAAACCGCGATTTCCTCTTTCTCATCCGTGGGTCGGCTCTGCCATCCGTGGGGATATCCGGACCGACGAAGCCGGGGCGCCCACGACTGCGCGCAGAGTCTGAAACCGAGGAGCCAGCATGTCTGACGATTCCATTCAGTTCTACAACCGCCACACCGGGAAGGTGGAAACCGAAACGGTTTACGGCGACAAGTGGCTCAAGTGGACCTACGGCAACCCGCTGGGCAAGCTGTCGCTCCACGCCTTCGTGAAGCGCGGCTTCTTCTCACGCTGGTACGGCCGCCGCATGGACGATCCCAAAAGCCGTGAGAAAGTCGCGCCGTTCATCGAGCAGTACGGAATCAACGTGGATGAACACGCCGATCCGCCCGGGAGCTACCAGACCTTCAACGAATTCTTCTACCGCCGCCTCAAGCCCGAGGCCCGTCCGATCGCCGCAGGCGATGACGTGGCGGTGTTTCCGGCCGACGGGCGCCACCTCGGCTTCCAGAACATCGCCAGGATGGACGGCATCTTCGTGAAGGGAAAGACCTTCGACGTCGCGGAACTCATCGGCGACGCCACGCTCGCGGAGAGCTACCGCGAGGGCTCTTTGATACTTTCCCGCCTGTGTCCGGTGGACTACCACCGGTATCATTTCCCGGTGGGCGGAAAAGCCTCGGCGGCGCGCATCATCAACGGACCGCTCTACTCGGTGAATCCGATCGCGCTCAAACAGAACATCCGCATCTTCACCGAAAACAAGCGGGCGATCTGCCGGATTGCATCAGAGCGCTTCGGAACGGTCCTCATGTTGGAGATCGGCGCGACCTGCGTCGGCGCGATGGAGTACACCTACCCGGCGGATTCGAATGTGGCCAAAGGCGCCGAGAAGGGATTCTTCAAGTTCGGCGGCTCCTCGACGATCCTTCTGTTCGAAAAGGATCGCATCCGGCTGGCCCCGGATTTGATCGAGCATTCGTCGCAGCGACGCGAGCTCTACGCGCGCATGGGCGATCGATTGGGAACGACGGTCTGATCGAAGGCCCGCGGGTTGCGACTTCCAAGCCGCCCGCGGCAGGACAAAATCCGGCTTTCCTCCGGCCGGTCAGTTCGTTCATTCTCCAGGTCGATGGGTCGGTCTCGTGTCATCTTCCACCTGGATATGGACGCCTTCTATGCGTCGGTGGAACAGCGTGACGATCCAGAATTGAAGGGGCGGCCCGTGATCGTGGGATCGCCGCCCAATCAACGCGGCGTCGTTTGCGCGGCCAGCTACGAAGCGAGGAAGTTCGGCGTCCGTTCCGCCCTGCCCAGCGCGACAGCGGGCCGACTCTGTCCCCAGGGCGTCTTCCTTCGCCCGGCCATGGACAAGTACCGCGCCGAGTCACGCCAGATCATGAAGATCGTCGCCGAGACCGGCGCGGTGATCGAGCAGATGTCGGTGGACGAAGCCTATCTCGACATGACGGCGGTCGTGGATCGCACGGGGCTGCGATCGCCTCTTCGCGGCGCGACCGAGGCGGACACGCGCCTGTTCCAGGCGGTGCCGCTGGCCAAGGCGCTGCAGGCCAGGATTCGGGAAGAACGCGACCTCACCACCAGCATCGGCATCGCCTCGAACAAACTGCTGGCCAAGCTGGGCAGCGATTACAACAAGCCCAACGGACTGACGCTGATCACCGAGCGCGACAAGGAACAGTTTCTCCGCCCCATCCCCGTGCGCGACATCTACGGCGTGGGCAAGGTGACGGAACAGTCGCTGAAGGAAGCCGGACTCAAGACGGTCGGCGATGTGCAGGATTACCGGGGCAATCTGCGCTCGCTGCTCGGGAGCTTCGGCGTCGCCCTGGCGCATTACGCCCGGGGGGAGGACGACCGCCCCGTGGAAACGGATGAGGGCGTCAAGAGCATCAGCGCCGAACACACCTTCCTCAAGGACACCGGAGACAAGCGCGTCATCGCCAGGATTCTCAAGGACCAGGCGAAGGAGATTTCAGAGCGGTTGGACCGCAAGGACCTCATTGCGCACACCGTGCAGGTCAAGGTGCGCTACTCCGATTTCACAACCTTGACGCGACAGGTGACCACGGAGGATGCCGTTATCGCCGCGGGGGTCATCTTCCGCCTGGCCGCGCACCTGCTGAAGAAGGAGAACCTGGTGTCGCAGCCTTTGCGGCTGATCGGCCTGGGCGTTAGTTCGTTGCGCGAACGCACGAATGAGCAGATGGGCTTGGCGTTGGGGGTGTGACAGGAACTACGGAATACGCGAAAAAACCGAACCCATGGCGTTCGAGCGCTTCCGTGTATTCAGCGTATTCCACAGTTGAATCAATTCGCTCGCGACCTCTTCAACCAATCGACCAACCCCTTGCACAACGCGGCCTTGTCCGGAAACTCCGTGACCGAATCCGGCGGTTCACAACGTCCAAAGCCTGCGCCGAAAGCGACGCCGTTCACCACGCAGGCGTTCGTCCCGTTCGCTTCAATCTGGGCAACGGCTTTGGCGACGGCGTCGGCTCGTCCGCCGACAAGTTCGTATTTCCAGCCGACCAGGACCGCGTTTGGGAAAATGGCTCGGAGTTTGGCGATGACTTTCGTCGTCGGAACGAGCGTCATGGTGAGTTTGCCGGAACGGGTCGGAATCTTGGCGTCATTGACTTCTTCGCCGGAGACGTCGCGAATTGCGCCGACCTTGTAGTCGCAAAGCGCCGCCGCGTGGAAGACAGCGTCGATGTCGCCGGTCTCAACGCAATCTTCCAGTTTGGCGAGGAGGTCGTCGTTGGTGGAGAAACGCGTGACCCGCGTGGCGCGACATTCGCCCGGCCAGGTCGCCTGCTCACCCTTGAGGCAGATGGTTTCAATGCCGGCGTCGGTCAGGGCGTTCGCCAGCATGACGCCAAGTTCGCCGGTGGAAAAATTCGTCAATCGCCGAACGTCATCGATCGGCTCATAACTCGGGCCGCAGGTGACGATGGCTTTCATTGGGAAGTGGATTCAATCTGCATCCGCCACCTTCGCGAACTCATCGATCTTCGCCTGGTCGATGGGTTGCGTGAACTTGCTCACGACGACGAAGACCAGCACGTTGCCGATCAGGCCCCAGGCGCCCTTGTCGATCATGCCCAGCATGGCCTTGCGCATGTCGGCGATGCCCTGCCCCAGGTCCAGCGACATGAACGGGCTGATGAAGAAGACAATCGCCAGACCGGTGATCATGCCGGCAACCGCGCCTTGCCGGGTCCCCTTGCGGAAGTAGAGCATGTCGAAGGTGACCGGAAGCAACTGCGAGGAGAACGCGATGGCGAAGAGACCCAGCGTCGCGATCATCGCCAAAGGATCGACCTCGCTGCGATGCGCGACGATGACAAGGAGGGTGGAAACAATCGTGGCCAGGGAGATGATGCCGCGGCCGACCCAGGTTCGTTCCTTTTGACTGGCCTTCGGGCGGAGAAAACGATCGTAGATATCGCGCGTCAGAACGGCGCTCATGGAGTGCAGATTGCTGTCGGCCGTGCTCATTGCGGCGGCCATGATGGCGACCATGATCAACGAGGCCAACACGGCGCCGAAGGATCCCAGCAACGCGGGCAAGCGCTCTTTCAACACTACCACCATGATGTCGTTGAAGGCTCCGGGCGTATCGCCGACCGCGGGATTCGGGAGCAGCTTGCCATCCGCGTTGGTGTAATACTCGCCCGCAGCGTCCACCAGTGGATAGAGGACCTGCCCGCCCAGCCCCACCAGCATGACCCCGAAGAGAAAGCAGGCGGTCAGGACCACCCCGAAAATCAGGGCGCTCCGCCGCAGCGTGCCGGTGGAGCGCGCCGCATAGAAGCGCATCCACTGCGCGGGCTGGACCAGCGATCCGATGGAGCCGAACAAGCAGACGGTCAGGAGCATCTCCGGGTTCCAGAAGCCGCTGGTCCCGGGCACGGAAAGCGACTTCGGCGGCAATTCGGACACCTTGTCGAAGAAGGGGCCCGGACCTCCCAGGGTCGCGACGACGGCCAGTCCGCCAATCAACATCCCGCCCATCAACAAGACCCCCTGCACGACATCCGTCCAGGCCACGCTGCGCATGCCGCCGATCATGATGTAGACCATGGTGATGATCGACAAGACGATGGCCCCGATCTCGAAGGAGCTCTCGCCCGGAAACATCTGTTTCGAGAGGATGCCGCCCGCCTTGATCTGCATGACCACATAGGGAATCGCATAAAGCACGCCGATCAACGCAACCAGCAATCGCAATGCGGTCGGACTCCCGTAGTAGTCGGCGATCATGTCGCCGGGAGTCACGTAGCCGCGCGCCTGCCCGACGCGCCGGATCTTGGCCCCGAAGAAATAGACCGACGCCCCGGCCAGAGGCACGTTGAGACTGAACAAGGCGAACACAACGCCGTCGCGGTAGACCATGCCCGGCGCGCCAAGCAGGGCAAAGGAACTGAAGAACGTGGCCATGATCGTCAGGGAGGAAACCAACCAGCCCTGCCCGCGTCCGGCGAGGTAGTAGTCCTCCTCGCTGTCCGTGCTCCTGCGCCAACCGGCAACGCCGAAGGCCAGCAGCATCAGGAGATAGCCCGCGAGCACGACGTAGGGCAGACCGCCCAAGGCGCCCGCCTCAGCATTCGGATCACCCATGGGATTCCTCCTCGTTCCCGGCAGACTCCGACGCCTCGCCGTCGGGCCGCCAGACCTTATAGTAAGCGGTCAGGATGATGGCCAACTCGACCCCGTACCAAAACAAACCCCAGGCATAAACCTTGGGTAATCCGAAAATCGTGTAGACCGCGCCGGAATCATTGACGTCCGGATTGATCAACCGCAATCCCGGCCCCGGCCCGAGAACCAGGGCCGCCACGAAGGCAACCGCCAGAACCCGCCCCAACCGTCGGCGTTTGTCTGCTTCGTCGGAAGACATGATAACGTTTGTCCCTATCTCTTTCGGCAATCTTGAGGTCTCTCCAATGCTCAACCGATCACGCCCCCAATTGCAACCGCAAAGCCTGCAGCCGCACGCAATCAAGGACGGGTGGCGCAATTCCAAGTCCCTGAGGGACGGGTCAACACTTCGACCGGGCCACCCTCCTTTAACCGCACGCCCCGACGCAGCCCTCGCGCGCCGTGATGCAGTTTACATTGCCGCCCGGATCGCCCAGACTCCCCCCGCGTCATGTCCGTAAACAAGTCCAGAATACAGGTCGAGTTCGTCAACGCGGAAAACGGCCAACCTTTCAGTGTATCCGAAGTCGGCATCGATGAGCTGCCCGACGTCTTCGACACCGAGAGCGAGATTTCCATTGCCGACGCGCGCTACGAGATTGTGGAAGCGCAACCGGCCCTCAAGCGGGATTTCGCGGTCTCCGGCGCCGTGTCACTGAAACTGCGCCGGCTTGAATTGGCGGATCCCGACAAGGTCCTGTTCAGCCTGCCCACCATCGACACCCATCCTCCGGAACCCGGCGACAAGGAATGCCCGGCGGACAAGAAACTGGTCGTGCATGAGGACGACTGGCGCCAGATCGAGTTCGTTTCGATGTCGCACCTGCCGGGGATCCGCTCCGAGCTGTCCGCGATCGAGCGCGTCTACCAGGAGTGTCGTGAAGGGGCGGGATTCCGCAGGATCCATCCGCGCGAGGAAATCGGCGCCCCGCTGTTCGACACCCTGCTCGACCTCAGGAAAGCAAAGAAGGAGTTGGGCAGTCGGAAAACGCTGAAAGGCTTCAGCGTTGGGGAGAGCCCGCTCCTTGCCGCCCACAGTTTCGCCTTTGAGACCAACCTCGGAATGACCTTCTTCGGACTCCGGACCAACAACACGGCCAACTCCCTGTGTTGCTCCGTCCACACCCAACCGAACGATCCCGTAAAGGCGGCTCGAAAACTCGCCGCGTTCACCGCCAAACATCGACTCGTCTTCGTCGATTGGTGCTGGATGGTCGCAGTCAACGAAGACGAAGCCGAGTTCCGGAACTATTTCCGGGAACTCGGCTCGCGCTGAAACATCCGGTCCGAACGGCTAGGAGGCCGATTCGCTCTTCTCGCCTTCCGAGGCTTCCGGAGACGCCGCAGTCTCCGGCGCTGCCGGGCTATCCGAGGCTTCCGCGGAAGGGCTGGGCTCTTCGGCCGCGACGGGCGCCGGAGCTGACTCGGCTGTCTCCGCGGGCGCGCCGCTCTCGGTCACATACTTCTTGATCGAATCGACACGGTAGCTGCGCTGTTCACCGCCAACCTCGAAGAAAACCTCCTCGCCAACCTTGGCGCCAACCAGGGACTGGCCCAGCGGCGTCAGGTAACTGATGAGCCCCTTGTCCGGATCGCCGTCCCAGGCGCCGAGGATCGTGAAGGTTTCCTGACGATCCTTGGCCAGGTTGGTCAGGGTGGCGATGGTGCCGATGTTCACCGCGCTCGTGTCGGCGCTGGCGAAGTCCGTGGCCTGCGCGGCGTCGAGATCGCGCTCCAGTTCGGCCTTGCGGGCATTGAGAAAAGCGCGGCGCTCCTTGGCGGCCTTGTACTCGTGGTTCTCGCGCAAGTCGCCGTAGCTGCGGGCAATGGCCAATTCCTTGGCGTTGTCCGGAATCTGCTTCTGCACCAGGTCGTCGTACTCCGCCTTGCGGCGGTTGAGGCTCTCCCAGGAAACAATGAGCGAGGTCTCCTGCTTCGGCGCGCCGCTGGAGATGATCGACTGCACGGCCGGATACTTCTTGACGATGCGGGCGAGCAGCGAGTTCTTGTCCATCTCGCCAAAACTCGGGCTCATCTTCAACGCGCGGGTGACGTCCCTGATGACATCGATGTCCGCGGAGCCGATCAGGTCCAGCAACAGGGTGCGATCGTCCACGATGAAATCCGGGAGCTTGGCCGAGCGCTTCTCATTGAACTGGTCGTGCTCGATCGCGGCCATCATCGCGCGGAACACCTCGGGCCCGAGAATATCGGCAAAGGCGTCGTTGCGGTCCTTGGCCAACCAGAGCAGCGTCTCGGTGGTGGCCGTGTGCTGATTGATCAACTGGGCGAGCGTGCCCTTCAACTGCTCCAGCTTGTCGTTCTGGATCAACAGGTGCGCGCACTCGGCGGTGAGCTTGGTCGAATTGGCGTTGAGCAGCTGCAGGATCGGCTCCACCCAGGTATCCGGGTGATTCTCCTTGAAGGAGGCCAACACGCGCCGAATCTTCGCGGCCGGAAAATGACCGACCAACTCGTCGAGCTTGCCATCCTGCGCCCAGATCCCCGCCACGGTCACTTCGCCTTCCTGCGGGTCAAGACCCGCCGCCTTGGCCAGATCGTCGCGCGCATAGATCGCCTCCAGCGCCAGCGCGGGCTTGGTCTGCTCATGCTTCGCGATATCCGCATTGAACGCCGTGATCACCTCGGTCGCGGCGGCCTTGGCGTCGTCCAGATCATCCACATTCTTCTCGATTTCAATGACCACCGGAATCTGCGCCTTGAGGCCCTTGGCCGCGTTGAACTCCTTCAGCAGGCGCGTCTGCTGCGAGATCTCCTCCGCGTGGTAGATGATCGGGTTCGACTTCTTGATGGGCAACTGGTAGTGCCCGTCCTTCTTCATCTCGCGCTTGGCGGTGTCCCACCATTTCTTCCAATCATCGGCGATGACGTCCGGCACGAGCACGGTCTGGACCTGGTCGAGCGTGGCCTTGCCCCCGTAGCTCTGCAGGACCACCTTGATGAGATCGAGATGGTGCAGGGCCGCCATCTGTTGAAGGCCGGGCAGATCCGAGGCCTTGCGGGCAAGGATGTGATCCTTCGGAATCGGCTTCAAGGATCTCGCGCCAAAGCCCAGATCCATGGAGTGACCCGGCTTGCTGTCGAAGTCGATGGTGAACCGGGAGAAAACGGTGTCCACGGTGGTAATGCGCCCAAAACCCCAGCTCTTGTGCATGCAATAGCCGGCTTCGGTCAATGCGAGCAGCGCTTCGACATCCGTGGACTTGATCTTCCCCGCAGTGACCAATTTCTCGAGTTCTTCTTTCATATTACGTGTCTGTTTGCTCGCCCAATCGCGTCAAAAAGCGTTACTTCTACGCCGTGCCAAGTCAAAAACCAAGAACAATTGCCTATCGGGTTCTACAACGCCGGGACGAGGGAAAGGAATACACCGAGGACCTGTTCCGCCACGAGATTGCCGCGGTCCGACCATCGCCGGAGGACCGTCGGCTGGCCCAGGAAATCACCTACGGAGTGGCCCGTTGGGAGCGGACCCTCGATTGGCTGATCGCGCGCAGGACCCAGGGACGCCCGCAGAAGAAGGGGCTGCGCGCCCTGCTGCGGCTCGGCCTCTACCAGATCTTCTGGCTCGACCGTATCCCCGACCACGCGGCGGTGCATGAAACCGTCCAACTGGGCAAGGAAGCGGGCTTCGGCGCGCAGGCCGGTTTCCTCAATGCCGTGCTGCGCGGCTACATCCGCGAGAAGGATGAGACCCACATGCTGCTGAACCGACTCAAGGATGAGGAGCCTGCGGTCGCCTGGTCCCATCCGCCGGAACTCTACGAACGCTGGAAATCACGCTGGGGCGAAGACGCCCTGGCCGGCCTGCTGGAATGGAACAACACCCCGCCCCCGACCTGCGCGCGGGTGAACACCTTGAGGATCCCGGTCGCCGATCTGACGCAGGAATGGCGGCGGGAAGGCGTCGAGGCGACGCCCGCCGCGCTCAGCTGGGACAAGGCTCCCGCCTATCGACTCGACGCCCATCCCCCGCTGGAATCACTGGAGAGTTTCCGCAACGGAGGCTTTTACATCCAGGATCCCAGCACGCTGCTTTCCGTCATGGCCCTGGATCCGCAACCCGGCGAGACCATTCTGGACCTCTGCGCCGCACCCGGCGGCAAGACCACGCTCATGGCCCAATGCATGAACAACGAGGGCTGCGTCGTCGCGACCGACATCGACCCCGACCGCCTGCGGCAGGTTGAGGAGAACGCGGAGCGGTTGGGCGCATCGTGTGTGGAAACCTGGAACCTGAACCAGACCCTCAAGGCCCGCAAACCGGAGCCGACCTTCGACCGAATCCTGATCGACGCGCCCTGCTCCAACACCGGCGTCATCCGCCGACGGGTCGACGCCCGCTGGCGCGCCGACGACGAAGCCATCGAGGCGTTGCGCGCAACCCAGCTCGGACTGCTGAAGCAGGCGGCCGCCTGGCTGAAACCCGCCGGCCGAATCGTCTACAGCACCTGCAGCCTCGAACCGGAGGAGAACCGCGGCGTGATCTTTGAGTTCGTGAAAGGCTCCCGACGCTTCAGCCTGACGACGGATCGGCAACTGCTGCCCTTCCTGGATCGCGTCGACGGTGCCTATTGCGCGGTCCTGCAGGAACAAGGGAAGCGATGACGGGCATGCCGACCCCTCGGCGGCGCCCCGCTGACCGCCTCAGCCGAACAGATCCATCTGCGGCGAGGGCGGCAGTTCCTTGAGCTTCTCCCGTTCCGCGCGATGCCGGCGCAGGCGGCGCGGCTTGCCCTCGGGCGTCAGCTCGGATTCCTCCAGGTTGCCCAGGATCTCCTTCGCGCGCTCCAACACGGATTTCGGCACCCCGGCCAGACGCGCCACCTGGATTCCATAGCTCTTGTCCGTGCCGCCCTCGACAATCTTGCGCAGAAAGATGATCTCCTCGTTCCACTCCCTCACCGCGACATTGAAGTTGCGCACCCGAACCAGTCGCGCCGCCAACTCGGCCAGCTCGTGGTAGTGCGTGGCAAACAGCGTCTTGGCGCCAATCTGGTTGTGCAGATGCTCCACGATCGACCAGGCCAGACTGAGACCGTCGAACGTGCTGGTGCCGCGACCGATCTCGTCGAGCACGATCAGACTCTTGGAGGTGGCGTTGTTCAGGATATTGGCCGTCTCGCTCATCTCGACCATGAACGTGGACTGGCCTCGCGAGAGATCGTCGCTGGCGCCGATGCGGGTGAAGATGCGATCGGTCAGATCGATGCGCGCTTCCGCGGCTGGAACGAAAGAGCCTGTGTGCGCGAGCAGGGTCAGCAGCGCAACCTGCCGGATATAGGTGCTCTTGCCCGCCATGTTGGGCCCGGTGATGATCGCGACCTGCTGGTCGTCGGAGTCGAGTCGCGTGTCGTTTGGCACGAACCGCTCCTCGGTCATGCTCTGGTCCAGGATCGGATGGCGCCCCTCCCGGATGTCCAGCACGGCGTCCTCTCGAACCTCCGGCCGGCAATAACCGAACAGTCGCGCGGTCTCGGCAAAGGAACCCAACGCGTCGAGCCGTGAAAGGGCGCGGGCCACGTCCTGGATCTGCGGAAGCTTGGCAATGACCGCCTCGCGCACCCGGAGGAACAACTCATACTCCAGCTTGGCGCCGCGTTCCTCCGCGCCCAGAATCTTGTTCTCGATCTCCTTCAACTCGGGCGTGATGTAGCGCTCTCCGTTGGCAATGGTCTGCTTGCGCACATAATTGTCCGGAACCTTGTCGAGATTGGATTTCGTCACCTCGATGAAATAGCCGAAGACGGAGTTGTACTTCACCTTGAGGGAGGGAATCCCGGTCTTCTCAATCTCCTCCTGCTGCATCCGCGCGATCCAGTTCTTGCCGTCGCGAGAGGCGCTTTTCAACTCGTCGAGTTCGGCGTCGAAACCCTCGGCGATCATCCCGCCATCCTTGAGGGTCATCGGCGGCTCCGCCACCACCGCCCGTTGAATCAGATCCACCAACTCGGGAAACTCAGCCAACTCCGAGTCAAGCCGGCGCAACAGCGACGGACGATCGTCCGCGTCGGTCATGGCCTCCCCCGCGGCCGCGCCCTGGAACTCCAGATCGGTGGTTTCATTCAGATGCCGGTCGTCCGGCCGGAGATCCTTCAATGCGGCGCGTAGAAAGGGAACCTGTTCCAGGGCCTGGCGCAGCGCGACGAGGTCCCGCGCATTGCCCGAACCAACACTGAGCCGGCCGATGGTGCGCTCCAGGTCGCGAACCTCGGCGAGACGCTCGCGGAACTGGTCCAGCAGACGACCGTTGTCCAACCAGGCCTGCACAACCTCCTGACGCTCTCGAATGGCCTCCGTCGCGGACAAGGGTTGCGTCAACCACTCCCGCAGCCGACGGGCGCCCATCGGCGTCACCGTGCGGTTGAGGGCGCCAAACAGGGACGCCGAACGAGGCGCGTCACGACTCAGCGGTTCGAGTATCTCCAGGTTGCGCAACGAGGTCGTGTCCAGCGCGAGAAAGTCCGCGCTCTGGTAGAACGCAAGCCTGGTCAGATGCCCGACATCGCGGCGCAACTGCCGCGTCAGGTAATGCAGGACGCCGCCGGCGGCTCCGATCGCGGCCTCGCGATTCTTCAAACCGAACCCGTCCAATGACGCCACCTTGAAATGTTCCCGCACCGTGAAGACAGAGGTCTCCGGTTCAAACACCCAGTCGTCGTAGCCATTGACGATGCCGAACCGCGCACCCAGCAACTCGCGCAAGGCGTTCGCCTCCTCAGGCAGGACCACCTCGGCCGGACGCACGCGCTCCAACTCGCTCAGCAGGGCCGCGTCGCCCTCGACCTCCGTCGTCTTGAAATCCCCGGTGGTCAGATCAACGATCGCCAACCCGATGCGTTTCCCAGCCGGGTAGAGAGCCGCCAGGAAATTGTTGCGCTCCGCGACGAGCATGCGTTCGTCGAAGTGCGTCCCCGGGCTGACGATCTGCGTCACCTCGCGTTTGACAAGCTGTCCCGGCTTGGCCTCCTCAACCTGATCGCAGATGGCCACCTTGCGACCCGCCTTGAGAATCCGGGCGATGTAACCGTTGGCCGCGTGGAACGGGATCCCGCACATCGGCGTCGTGCCGCGCTTGGTCAGCGCGACGTTCAATATCTTCGCGCCGTCCTGCGCGTCCTCGAAAAACATCTCGTAGAAATCACCGAGCCGGAACAGCAGCAACGCGTCCTTGGGCAACTCGCCCCGAATGCGACGATACTGTTGCATCATCGGCGTGATCTTTTTTTCTTTGGCCATCGTTCCGTTGTTTTGAACTGAATCAGAGGGTTAACGAAATGAAAAACCGTCAAAAAAAGTTCACACTTTTTTAACGAAAGTACTAGGCGCCTCTTCTGAATGTGTTTACAAAAACTTTCGCAAAGAACGCATGAATTTTTCTAAGGCAATTTAAGCCCACTACGGAACGGAGGTGATACTTCATGCCAGCTAAAAAGAAAGCAGCTCCCAAAAAGAAGGC
>CAZFLK010000055.1:0-3241 GCA_964519245.1 uncultured Verrucomicrobiota bacterium | reverse complement strand
GGCCGCTCCCAAGAAAAAGGCAGCGCCGAAGAAAAAAGCCGCTCCCAAGAAAAAGGCAGCAGCCAAGAAAACAGCCGCTCCCAAGAAGAAGGCAGTAGCCAAGAAAAAGGCCGCTCCCAAGAAGAAGGCAGCGCCGAAGAAGAAGGCCGCCGCCAAGAAGCGGAAGTAACCTCACTCCGGATGTGCCCCGTTCCTTGCGGACGGGACACATCCGGTTTTTCATTCCCTCCTTTCCCTTTCCCCACTCCTTTTCTTTCTCGCCCGCATCATGGCGAAGATCGTCTTTGATATCGAAACCTCGGCGCTCGGCCCCGATCACTTCGACGAGTCCCAGACCGAGTATCTCTTCCGCGCCGCCGAGGAGCTCGAAGATCCGGACGAGCGCCAGTCAAAACGCGAGGAGATTCAACGTCTCTTCAATCTCTGGCCGTTCACCGCCCAGGTCGTCTGCATCGCCATGATCAACGCGGGAAGTGATCGCGGCCGGTCGCTCTTCATCTCGGACGATTTCGAATCGTCCTCGGCCGCGGACGGCCCCATTGAGTATGTTCCATGCATGGATGAGTCGGAGTTGCTCGCCTCATTCTGGGATTTGGCCAAGCGCTACGACAGCGTTGTGACCTTCAACGGCCGCGGCTTTGACGTGCCGTTCCTCTACCTGCGATCCGCCCTGCTCAATGTGCCCATCACCCGCAAGAACTGGCTGGGCTACCGATTCCAAACGGAGCCTCATTGCGACCTGGCCGAACAGCTGACCTTCTACAACGTCAGCGGCCGCTCCGGAGCCGCGCGGAAATTCAACCTGGATTTCTATTGCCGCTCCTTCGGCATCGAATCGCCCAAGAGCCAGGGCGTCACCGGCATGGACGTCAACGACCTCATGAAGGAAGGCCGCTATCGCGAGATTGCGGAGTACTGCGCGCGCGACGTCAAGGCAACGCTTGAGCTCTACCGCATCTGGGCCGAGCGCCTGCAGGGCGTCAAGTAGTCCGCCCCCCTCCCGCCCCGCGACTGACGTCTTGAACGCAAAGCGCTGGAATTCCCGACCGCGGTGCGCTAGAACGCGGGTATGACTGATTCTCGGGGATCCGATTTCTCGCGTCGACAGTTCCTGACCTCACAGGGAATGGGCGTCGGCGGCGTGGCGCTGGCCTGGTTGCTCAACCAGGAGGGACTGCTCGCCAAACCTGTTCCCCCAAATGTCGAGCAGCGTCGATTCGACCTGACGCCCAAGCAGCCGCCAGCCCAACCCAAGGCGCGCGCCATGATCTCCCTCTTCATGCAGGGCGGCCCCAGCCACATGGATCTCTTCGATCCCAAGCCAGCGCTGGACAAACTCGACGGCAAACCCTTTCCCGGCAAGATCAAGTACGACAACGCCGCCCAAGCCAGCACAAGGGTTCTCGCCAGCCCCTGGAAATTCTCCCAACGCGGCCAATGCGGAATGGATGTCTCCGAGCTGCTCCCCCACACCGCAGGCATCGTCGACGATATCACCCTGGTCCGCTCCATGCGAACCGGGGTGAACAATCACGGCCAGTCCATCCACGCGATGAACTCAGGCCGCATCCTGCGCGGACGACCGGCCCTCGGCAGTTGGTTGACCTATGGATTGGGTTCCGAGAGTCAGAACCTGCCCGCGTTTGTCGTGCTCACCGATCCGCGCGGACTGCCGGTCGAAGGCGTGCGCAACTGGTCCAACGGCTGGCTCCCCTCCCTGTTCCAGGGCACGGTGGTGCGCCCCCGCGAACCCCGGATTCTTAACCTCGACGCGCCGGCCCATCTCGCCGGCGACACCCAGAAGAAGTATCTTTCCTATCTCAATCGGTTGAATCGCGACCACCTCGCAGAGCATCCGGGCGAACTGGACCTGGAGGCGCGGATCGCCAGCTACGAGTTGGCCGCCCGCATGCAGACCGCCGCCAAGGAAGCGCTCGACATCAGCGGCGAATCCGAGGCCACCAGGAAACTCTACGGGCTCGACGACAACGCCACCAAGGAATATGGGGCCCGCTGCCTGATCGCGCGGCGACTCGTCGAGCGCGGCGTGCGCTTCGTCCAGGTGTTCACCAAGAATCAATTCTGGGACCATCACGGCAGCATTCGCTCCGGATTGCCCGCCGCCTGCCAGATGACCGACAAACCCGCCGCCGCCCTCGTCAAGGATCTCAAGCAACGCGGCCTGCTCGATTCAACCCTCGTGCACTGGGGCGGCGAAATGGGCCGCCTGCCCGTCATCCAGAACGACACCGGCGCCAACCGCGTCGGCCGCGATCACAACACCTACGGGTTTTCCATGTGGCTCGCCGGCGGCGGCGTCAAGGGCGGACACATCCACGGCGCCACCGATGAATACGCGCACTACGCGGTGGAAGACATCGTCAATCACTACGACTACCACGCGACCCTGTTGCGCCTTTTCGGCCTCGATCACCAACAATTGACCTACAAACGCAACGGTCGCGAACAGTCCCTCACCGACGGCCAACCCGGCAGGACCATCGAGGGATTGCTTGCCTGAAAGCCCGCAAGAAGCCGCCACGGAGGCAGACGCCGAGGAACTCATGGGAGTGGACAGGAACAAGGCCAGCGATGCCCGCCGCCGGGGCGTGGGAACGCTGTTCCTCGGCGGCTCGTTGATCATGGTCGTCTGGGGACAGACAGCCCTGAAACCCGCGCTGCAGGGCCTTGAGTTCATCCTCTATTGGGCCGTCTGCATGTGCCTCACCTTCCTCGCCCTGATGACCGCGCTGCTCGACCTCTGGATCGTCCGCCGCCGCGGCCGGGAGCAAAAGAAGAAGCTCGTCCGAGACACGCTTCTCGACATTCAGATGGACAAGGAAAGGGACAATGGGAAGGACGGCGACGGAGGCTCTGCAGCTCGGGCTCCCCTTCCGGTTCGTCGATCCAATGGGACAGATGAACATGGGAAGAGAACCTGCAGGTGACGCTGGGATGGAAGCCGTGAAACAGAACCTGACGGCGGAAGGGCTGATGGGCGTAGAGATCGTCCGGCGAGCAGAACGGCCCCGTTCTCATTCTGCTGTGCGGTGCGCCGGACCAGCCCGCGTATGGCGTCGTTGATCTCACAATACTGCTCTTCGCAGCCGTCCTGATGGCGGAAGAAGTCGGGCTTGAGAGCCACGGCCTCCGGGCGTCCCGTCGCCACGATCAAGCGCCGGACCCCAGCAGTTCTCAGTTTAGGTGAAGGAGCACTCTGATTTCCCCTGAGATCTGAAGT
>CAZFLK010000054.1:2895-32127 GCA_964519245.1 uncultured Verrucomicrobiota bacterium | reverse complement strand
ATCATTCTGACCGCGCCGCCGGCGGCCATCGGGGGAAGCCGTTGGCGGCGGCCTTGTTGAGGTATTCCATGCCGAGCGAGGGGTTGTATTCCACGCCCTCGCCGTAGAGATAACGTTCCGCCATGACGAATTGCGCCCGGGCGTTGCCCTCGTCCGCCTGCTTCATCTGGAACTTCAGGACGCGGTCGGCGACGGCTTTCTTGTCCCGGCTGCGATTCGGGTTGCTGGGCGATTTCTTCTCCGGTTTTTTTTGGGGCTCGGATGAGGCGTTGGCCGCGGTTTTCTTGCCGCCTTCTTCGTCGACCTGCCCGTCGCTGCTGGAAGCTTCTTTGGCCTTGGCGACGAGCTGTTGATAGTTTCTTGGGCCCCGGTTGCCCTGGGGCGGCGTGTTGCTGATCCCAGAGAGATCGTAGAGGTGCGTCAGATCGTCCTCGGTCTCGTAGAGTTTATCGGGGCCCGCGCTCAACACCTTGAACCCTTTGTTGACCTGGAACAGCACGTAGGGGGTCCCCCAGGGGTCGAGGGAGGGGTCCCGTTTGGGCGGTTGCCCGTCAGCTGTGCGCATGTTCTCGCGGAGAAAGTCGCTGAAGTTGTCGATCGGCAGACTGGGGTTGTTGTCCGTGTAGTCCATCGCGACGGCGTCCGCAATGCCGCGGATCTCGACGTTCTGGGTTGCGGCGACCTGAAACTTGTCGACGACTTCGGCTCCCTCCTTCATCGCTTTGGCCCCTACACCTCCCGCAATGCCCATCGCGACGATGGGCATCATCTTCATGAAACTCATGCTGCGCTCCTTTCCGTTTTGCGCGCCGAAGCGGCGCTTTCAACTGCGAGTCCTGTGAGAAAGTCGTGGCTGACGAATTCGAGGAAGTACTTCTTGCCGAGCTTGAGGCACTTGCCGTAGGAGGCGGCGATCACATCGGCGTTGGCGGGTTCGTCGCTCAGGAGGCTGATCTCGCCGCAGAAATCGCCCGGGCCCAGGAGGTCGAGCTCGTCGCCGTCGCGCGCGACCTTGAATTTGCCCTGATAGACAATATAGAAGAACTCGTTGACCTGGCCTTTCTCGATGATGGGCTGTCCTGCGAGGCGGGTTTCCATGGTGAACTTGTGGGCGAGCGACACGAGGGCGTTGGCGTGCCAGTCGGCGAAGAGCTTGTTGCGCTTCAGGGCGGCGGAGATGTGGACGATCTCCTTGATCTTGTTGGCTCCGAGCGGCTTGAGCAGGAGTTCTTCGAAATCCTTGCGGGAGAGCGAGAGCAGGCGGGTTTCTTCACGGCTGCGCACGGTGCTGTTGCGCGGGGCCTTGTCGAGCAGCGCCATCTCGCCGAACACGTCACCGGGGGAGAGGCTGGCGACGATGGTCATCAGGCCGGATTCATCCTCCTTGCAGACTTCCACGCTCCCGCTCTCGATGACGAACATGCACTCGCCGGGGTCGCGTTCGCGGATGATGGTCTGATCCGGGGCGACGTCGATGGGCTTCATGGAGGCGTGGATCTGTCGGATCAGGTCATCGGAGAGTTGGGAGAAGAGGAGGGTTTGCTTGAGGAACTTGACGGATTCCCCGGCATCGTCGCCCAGGCTGGCGGCGTTGCGGGTCAGTCGTCCCTCTGCGGGGAACAGGCTCGGAGCCGCCTCTCGGAAGACGCCCCGGCCGATGAGCCAGACGAAGTAGACGATGATGGAGGCGAGGATGACGGAAAGCAGGCCCAGCGAGACCCAGGTCATGGTGTCGTTCTCCTGGGGCAGGTCCGCGAGCGCGGCAATGTAGAGCGCGTCGACCTGATTGTGGATGAGCCGGTTGGTGAAGTAGAAGACGCCGGTCAGCCAGAGGATCGCGTAGGTGGAGTAAGTCAGAAAGTAGTTCTCCTCCTTGAGCTTCGTCTTCCAGTTGAACATCTGGGCGAAGAGCTTGGCGTTGAGGAATCGCTGGGCGCACTTGGGCAGTTCGTATTCCTTGCGGAAGGCGGCGTGGAGCAGCGTGTGCCCCGGGGTTTCGCCGAAGGGCGAGATAAGCGTCAAGGCGACGAAGCAACCGGCCAGGATGCCGGCCTCCGCGCCGAAGGCATCGCAGACCAGCGCGAGGAGGAAGGGGGCCGCCAGGGCCCGCAAGGCCACCGCAATCTCACAGGCCCGACCGCCCATGAAGGCGTCGCGGACATCCAGGTGAAAATAGGGCAGCAGGCGATCCCAGCGGATGCGCGCGTCGTAGGCCTGCCGGCCGAAGCTGCGGAGCGCCGCCGCGGCCATGATATTTGCCAGGCTGAGGCCGATGGAAATCAGGACCAGTGTCAGCAGCCAACCGGAGAGTTCCGCCCCGAGTTGGATGCGGTCCCGGAACAGAATGCGCGCCCCGAAGCCGATCAGAGCGAGGGAAACGACGATGCCGAGCGAGCCCATGGCGGAAATGGCCGGGACCGGTTTCTCTGCGTTTTCCTTGATGGAGGCGGTGGCGCCGTCGAGCAGGAAGCCGCGTTCCAATGCGATCAGAACCAGGTCGTAGAACGATCGAATGCCGGGATTGCGGCCCTCCAGCAGCAGTTCATGGAGGATTTCCTCGACGGTCCTGACCCCATCGAAACGCTCCATGATCTCACGCCGATCCGCCGCCAGAGCCAGATAGTCTCCGCGTTCGGTCTGCTTGAGCAGGTAGGTTCCATCGGGAAGAACGACGATCTCGACGGAAGGTGAGAACGATAACCTCTTATCGGATAGCGAATGCATATCTTGGTTGGTGTTTATAGCAGATCGCGAACCGACCGCAAGCGGGAGTGTTGCCCTTCTGGCGCGGTGGCGGCTGTCGGATTCGCTTGATCTTTCCGGGGGTTCGTCGCCAAGTTGTGGGTCTGCAGCACGATTTCTGAAAGCCTGGACGGCGTTGAACCGGTGAGTGAAACAAGACAACAGAATGAATCGGGGGGCGATCGGAGTGGTCGGGGTGGGACGCTGTTGGTGGTTGATGACAACGAGTTGAACCGGCAGCGACTGTCCCGCCGCTTGGAGGGCCTGGGCTATGATCTGCAAACGGCGTCGAGCGGCGACGAGGCGTTGGGCAAGTTGGAGGGGGCGTCGGTGGATCTGGTCCTGTTGGACAGCGTGATGCCGGACATGGGAGGCCCGGAGACCTTGCGGCGGATCAAGTCCAGTGAATCCCTGCGCGATGTTCCGGTCATCATGATCTCGGGGCTCGACGAGACGGAAGCGTTGGCCCGTTGCATCGACATGGGGGCCGAGGATTACATGTCCAGTCCCTTTGACCCGGTCCTGCTGGCCGCACGCATCGACGCCTGCCTGGAGAACAAGCGCCTGCGTGAGCAGGAGGCGTTGTTCCTCGACCAGTTGCAACGGGAGAAGGATCATTCCGAGCGGTTGGTGACGCTGGTGATTCCGATCGGCATTTCCCTGATGCAGGAGCGGGATTTCAACCGCTTGCTGGAGAAGATCCTGGTCGGGGCAAAGGGGATCAGCGCCGCTGACGGGGGCACGTTTTACCTGCTCAAAGGGCGGCGCGAGTTGGAGTTCGTGATGTTGCGCAACGATTCGTTGCAGATCGAGATGGGCGGGCCCAGCGGCAAGCCGATCCCGTTTCCCGCCCTGCAGTTGTATGACACGGAAACCGGCGAGCCGAACCACTCCCAGGTTGCCTGTCATGTCGCGTTGACCGGCAGGTCGGTCAACATCACCGACGCCTACAACGTGGAGGGCTTCGATTTTCACGGGACGAAGGAATTCGACAAGCAGACGGGGTATCGGTCGAAGTCCTTTCTGACGACGCCGTTGATGAATGAATTTGGCAAGGTCGTCGGGGTGTTGCAGTTGATCAACGCCCAGGATCCGGCGAGCAAGGACGTGATTTCCTTCGATCCGACGCTGCAGAAGTCGATTGAATCCCTGGCTAAGCTGGCGGCGGCGGCCTTGGAATCCTACGAGGACTCCGAGACGACGCCCTGAACGGCTCAGCGCCGGAGGCGCTCGTCAAAGAAGCGGAGCGAATCCTCAATGTGCGCCTCCCAATAGGGCCAGTCATGGTCGCCGGGGAATTCCTCGTAGGAGTGCGGTATTCCCGCCTTGGCGAGTTCCTTGGTCAGCTTGCGGTTGGCAGGGCGCAGGATGTCCTGGTCGCCGCAGTCCAGTCGCAACGGAGGCAGTTGCTCCCGGTGGGCGACTAAGGTCTGGAGGACGCATTTGTCGTGATCGGCAATGCCGAAACGGGTCGGGTCCTCCTGAACCCGGCGACCGATCTGATCCAGCACGGTGACGGAGGAATGCGCGGAGATGGCCCGAAACTTCCCGGCGTGGCGCGCTCCCAGAATCATGGCTCCGAAACCGCCCATGGACAAGCCGCCGATGCAGAGCGGTGAGGCCTCGCCCGCCTGGTCGACCGTTTCCCGCACGGCGGCGGGCACATCCTCGACAATCCAGTTCTCGAAATCCTTGTCGTCGTGGGCCAGGTAGCCGCTGCCGTCGCCCCAGAGTCCGTCGGAAGGCATGGCAAGCAGGAGAGGGGCGATTTCGCCGGTTTCGATCAAGCGATTTGCGGTCTGGTGCGCGCCGCCCCTCATGGACCAGTCGAGATGGCTGCCGAAGATGCCGTGGAGCAGGATGGCGATCGGCAACTCCCGGCCGTTCTCGGCCCCGGAGGGCACGAAGACAGTGATGTCGCCGCGTCCCTTCAAGGAGGGGCTCTTGACCGTGATGTGGCGGAGCCCGTCACGCTCGAATCGCGGATCTGAGATGCCGATGCTGTGAAATCGTGACATGGGTGGGAAATCTCGGGTGAAGCGTAACGATTGTCACGAACGATCAGGCCCTTTGGTTCGACGCCAAATTGTCACCCGATCCTGGGGCAGGGCGGCTTGCGCGCGGGGAATCGATTTGCTTAGAATGACGTCAAACCCGATGACGAGTCCCTCTGATCACAACCCCCTCGACACCTTTGTCATTCATGGCAGGGTTTTTGTCGAGGGAACGAACGCGCCGTTGCCCGGACTTCGGGTGGAGGCATTCGATCACGACATACTGCCGGATGATCCCTTGGGGCACACCATGACCGATACGGACGGCCGCTTTGAGATTCGTTACTCACTGGCGCATTTCATCGATATTTTTGATCTGCGTCCGGATGTCTATCTCAAGGTCCGTAGTCCGGAGGGGAAGCTGCTGTTGGACGATCATCGTCACGAGCACAAGAATGCCGAGCGCGATGAGGTGTTTGAAGTCGCCATTCCGCAGGACGTTGTCGGAGGGGGGTGACCCCCGGGGTTCCGTCGCGTTGTTTTTGGGGCGCGCCGCTCGGGGCGTGACCGGGGGGCGGTGGAAGATCGGTCCGTTTTGTGCACAGAGATTTCGGAGGTTGGAGTGGCGGGTCTTCAGCGATTCATCCTTGCCCTGCCGTCGCTTCAGGAAAGGAGACGTCGTCCCTGCGCGGGGTTTTGTCCGGCGGCGGCCTTGGTTGATTTGGGCATCGACAGTCGGGTTTGAACCCCGTTGTATTTGCGGTTCAACCTTTTGAGTCGCACCCGGTTTGGACAAGAACGCCGCCAGAAAGATACTTTGGATCCGCGCGATCGACGCGTGCGACGAGGAGCGCGTCATTTTGACCGGAGAAACCCTGGCCAAGTGCGCTGAGACTCCGGAGGACGCCTCGCAACCGGCGGCGTTGCGTCATCCCCGGCATGCCGCGAGGTTGTATGAAGCGATCGCGGAGGCCCATCCGTCGCTGAGGGAACTGGACCTGCGATTCCGATGGCCGCTTTGGTTGTCCCTGGGCATTCTTCTTGCGGCGTTCATTTCCGGCGTTGGGGCGGACACTTTGGGGGCATCTGGCAGGATTGACATCATTGCCTTTCCGTTGTTGGGCCTGCTGCTGTGGAACGTGGCGGTTTATGTTTTTCTGCTGGCGCGATGGGGGGGTGCCAGGAAGCGTGGGACGCCCCTCCAGAAGTCCCGACTGGCGGCGTGGGGGTTGGTCAATGTGCTGAAGATTCTGCCGTGGCCGGAGTTCTCCGACGAGGATCCGGAGAAGAAGAAAGCGACGATCTGGCGATCGATCGGCGGCGCGTTTGCGGGACCTTGGTTGAAGCTGGAGCGTCCGATCCTGCACGAGCGTTTTCGTCTGTTGCTGCATCTGGCGGCCCTGGCCGCGGTCGCCGGCACGGTGGCCAGCATGTATTTGAAGGGGTTGAGTTTCGAGTATCGGGCGGGATGGGGGAGCACCTTTCTGGAGCCGGAGGATCTTCGGCGTTGGTTGGGAGTTGTGCTGGGCCCGGCGGCGGAATTGACCCGGATCCCCTTGCCTGGCGCGGAGGCGTTGAACGAACTCCGCTGGTCCGTGAACGCGGAAGGCGAACTCGCCGGGCGTTGGATTCACCTCTATGCGGCGACGGCGGGACTGGTCCTGTTCCCGCGGGTGGTCCTGGCTGTCATGGCGGCCTGGAGACTCCGCATGGAGGCGCGCAATGTGTCCGTCGAACAGCTCGATCGGCCCCTGCTTGGACCGCGTGAAGCGGCGCCGGCCGCGCCGGAGTCCCTGGAGCGGGTCTGTGTGATTCCCTTCAACCACGTTTGCGCCTCCGTGTTTCGGGAACGCCTGCGGGCGGCGCTGTTTGATCGCGACTCGGAGCGTCGCCGCATGGATTATCTGGACCGCGTCAATTATGGGTTGGAGGCGGAGTATGCGGAGGGGCTGGATGTCGACCGGCTCAAGTGCCGGACGCTGCTGGTGGTTTTCAATCTGAGTTCCACGCCGGAGGAAGAGGTGCAGGGGTTGTTTCTCGACCGGTTGTCGCAGATCTCCCGTCAATCCGAACGGCATGCGGACATTGAGGTCTGGCTGGATGAATCGTTCTTCGCGCAACGCTTCCGGCGGGACACGGGTTTTTCTGAGCGCTTGAAGCAGCGCCGAGCGGCCTGGCGTCGGATGCTTGCCAAGCGGGAAATGGAGCCGCATTTCATCGATGTTGTGACCGAAGAGTTTCTTGCCAAGGAGAGCGATGAGTAGCGTCATGGAGCCAACCGAATGAGCGCCTCTTCAGTCACCCTGAGTCTGATTTCGCACACCAACGTGGGCAAGACGACGTTGGCGCGCACGTTGTTGCGCCGGGATATTGGCGAGGTGTTTGACCAGCCCCATGTCACGGATGAGTGCGAAGAGCATGTCTTGTTGCAGACGGGCGACGGGATCGAACTCAAACTTTGGGACACCCCGGGCTTTGGTGATTCCTATCGCCTGTGGAAACGTCTGGAGAAATCCGACACGGCCCTGGGGAAATTTGTTTCCGGCGTGTGGGACCGCTTTGCCGATCGGCCCTTTTGGTGCAGTCAGCAGGCGATTCTGAATGTTCGCGACCAGGCGGACATCGTCCTGTATTTGGCGAACTGCGCGGAGGGGCCCGATGAGGCGGGCTATGTCGAGCCGGAGATGCAGATCCTCGAATGGCTGGGCAAGCCTGTCATCGTTCTGCTCAACCAGATGGGGGATCCGGGCGACGCCGCGCAGGAAGCGCGCGAGATTCGCGCCTGGCGGGAGAAGCTGGCCTCCGTTTCCGTGGTTCGCGAAACCATGGTCTTCGATGCCTTCGCCCGCTGTTGGGCGCAGGAAATGGCGCTCTGGCGCGCGGTGAGGAACGCTCTCCCCGAGTTGGAGGCGGCCGCGATGGATGGCGTGATTGAAACCTGGATGGAATCGCAGCGGCGGTTGCTGCGGCGGTCGGTGGAGCGCATGGCGTTCGCGTTGTCGGATATTGCCAACGACGCGGAGCCGGTGACCAGGACAGGGATGATCGATCGGTTCGTCACGCCGACACTGAACCGACTCAAGGGATCGGAGAAACAGGCCATGGCGCGGATGGCGGAGCGTTTGACGACGACGCTTTCGGCGACGACAACCTCGCTGATTCACCTGCATGGACTTTCGGGTGAGGCGGCTCGCGAGATCGAACAGCGTGTGGAAACGGATTTTGCCTTCAACCGCCCCGTGGATCGAGGGGTGGCCGGGACCCTGGGCGGATTTGTTGCAGGCGCGGCGAGCGGGTTGACTGCGGACCTGGTGTCGGGCGGGATGACGTTTGGCGGCGGCGCGCTGGTGGGGGGGCTCGTGGGGGTCGCGGGCGGCACGCTGGCCGCGCACGGCTACAACCTGGTCAAGGGGGAGCAGAACCCCAAGGTGCGCTGGTCGACCGCATTTCTACAGCGTGCGTTGGCGGCACTGCTCCTCAGATACCTGACCGTGGCGCACTTTGGGCGCGGCAGGGGGAATTACGTGGACACGGAAACGCCGGGTCAGTGGCGGAGGGATGTCGAGGCGATCGTGGCGGTGATGAATGACCGGTTGGCCCGATTGCAGCCCAGCGGCGTCAAGGGTGACCGCGACCCCCGACCGATGGCGCAGTTTGAGACCACGATCCTGGACGCCTTGATCGCCGCCCTGATCAAGCTCTATCCGGAAGCCGAGGAAATGCTTCTCGATCTGAAGGCCGGCGCGTTGGAGCCGTAGGGCGGCTGCGCGACGATTCCGACGAGGGGGATTCTGGGGGGCTTCGAGCGAGCTTACTTGGCCCGCTTGCCGTTGCCGCCGAGATTGCCGGTCGCCCAAAGCATGCCCCGCGCGATGACATTGATGAAGACCGGGTCTTCGAAAGTGGCGTCGGAGTGGCCGTAGGTCGTGCCGAAGACACGGGCCTTGCCGTAGCGGTTGGTCCAGATGACCGGGTGCTCCTTGCCGTCCTTCTCGCTGA
This sequence comes from uncultured Verrucomicrobiota bacterium, assembly GCA_964519245.1. Lineage (GTDB taxonomy): Bacteria > Verrucomicrobiota > Verrucomicrobiia > Limisphaerales > JAYPEY01 > JAYPEY01. Next base: position 23,392 of record CAZFLK010000054.1, on the reverse strand, counting down.
CGGAGGAGGCCAGGGCCTTGGCGTTCGGCCACATCTTCTCGATGATGTAGAGCTCGTCCTTGGGCGTGACCCACGTCTCCGGAAAGCCCTTCATGATCGGATGCTTGGGCAGGACCTTCTTCACGGGATATTCGGCCTGGTGGTCGTGGCGTTTGCTGGTGACGCCGAGGAACTGGCGCCAGTCGTCGATCTCGGCCGCGCGGTAGGTGTGCATGGCGCAGTGAATGACGATGGCCGGGGTTCCGGCCTTGTGCGCCTTGGTGATCTTCCGGATGTATTCGGGATCCGTGGTGTTGGCGAAACATTCATTGTGAACGACCACATCAAACTTCCGCGCCCATTGGGGATCGTCGTAGAGCTTGATCATGCCGCGGGTGCCCGTGCCGCCGTCGTTGACGACGGTCCAATCGGCATTGACGGTCTGGGAAACGCCCTTGGTCAGCGCCTCGCTTTGGAAGATGTAGTTGTGACAGCAACCGCCGGTGATCAGCAGCGCTTTGAGGGGCTTCGCTGGACTTTTCTTGTCAGCGGCCTCGATGGGAAGGGTTCCAAGGACACACAGGAGAAGCGCGGTCATGAACTTGAGTCTCATGCGGCGAGTCTGGCCGAAAGAACGGTTGATTGCCAAACCAATTTCCGGGCCGGGGGGCAGCGGAGATGGGCAGCGCTGCTCGGAGGTGGTTCTTGATCGGGGATGTTGGGCGGGTTAGGTGGCTGTTGGACGGGGCTGCATTTTCGTCCTGCTTTGTCGGGGGAGGCGATTGGGAATGCCTGGGCGCAGGGCCGGCATTTCAACACGCGGACGCGGACGTCCGCGCTCCTCGTGGAAAAAAAGGACTTTTGCGCGGCGTCCCGGGCCGCGAGTATCGGGCTTAGAAATCAGACGCAGTCACCCTCATGAGCCAGAGCCAGAAAGAATCCGAAAGCAATGACCGGTCGGGCGCGCGGCAGCGGCGTGTGGTCGCGGGGGGCGGGTTCCTGATCCTGGCGGGTTTGATCACGGCAAACCTGTGGTTGGTTTCCCAGACCTTGGAACGACAGCGTCGCGCCAGCCTGGAACATTTGTTTTGGGTGGTCTGCCAACCGGGCCATGCTTCGGGGGAGCGCGCCGACGCGTTTCTCGGGCTGTTGGCGGCGGAGAACAGGGAGTGGCGCAGCGCGGATCTTTCCGGGTTGGACTTGCCGGGGATCAATTTGTCCCAGGCGCCGTTGGACGACACGGATTTCCGCCGCAGCGTTTTCGCGCGCGCGGATTTCAGCGGCGCGTATGTGGGAAACGCCTACCTGCAGTTGTGCGATTTCTCCGGGGCCAATCTGGAGGCCTGTGATCTCGACAGCTCGGACCTGTATCGGGCGGACCTTTCCGGGGCCACACTGAATCGCGCCAAACTGATTGGCGCGCGACTGCAGGAATGCAAGGCGGTTGGAGCCAGGTTGGTGGCGGCGGATCTGTCCGGGGGCGACCTGGTCATGGCCGATTTTTCCGGCGCGGACCTGTCCGGAGCCAACCTGCAGGACGCCAATCTGGAAGGAGCCATCCTGCGCGGCGCGAAGTTGAGCCTGGCTCGTCTCGCCGGCGCGCGCTTGGCGGACGCGGATTTCACCGACAGTTCCTGGTGGCGGGCGCGTGGACTGGACGCCGCGGCGATCGCCGTGCTGCGCGATCAGTTTGAACCCACGGAGAAGGCGTCGGAGGATGTCCGGAAGGATTTTGCGGATTGGTTGAAGGAGATCGGGGGCGGCCGGTAGAACGGGTCACTGATCTTTCGGCTTCGGCTTTTCCTTTCCTTTCTTCTTCGCGTCATTTGCGCGTTGCATGGGGTTTTTTGATTTCGGGCTCTTCTGCAACCGGAAGGTCTTTTCATCCATGCGCCGGGGGAAGTGGTTGTTGCGGCGGTTGACGTCGGCGATCTCGTCGCGCGGGTCGAGGGTGATGGAGCGGATTTCCTTCTTTGTGTGCAGCAGTTTGGAAACGCGTTCGCCGTTGTGGCGCCAGATTTCAGCGGGGATGGAGGCGGTCAACTTGGAGCCGTCGACAAACTCGACCTCGAGGGGGACCGGCATCACGAGGCCGCCGACATTCCGGAGGTCGACGATGTAGAAGTGGCCCTTGGTCTTGAGAAGTTGGCGCTCCTCGGGAGTGAGGCCCTTGACCAGTTTCTTGAAGGCTTCGGTCTCGTGCGGCAGGACGGCGAACTCATCAAATTCGTCGTAGAAGTCGCGCAAGTCGTCGAAGCGGTCGACGCGTTTCTCGATGGACTCATTGCGTTCGATGACGAGCGGAACGTTCTGTTCGGAATCCTTCTTCCGTTTGTGGGCTTTTTCGATCGTTGGATCGCGGGTGTCGAGCGTGTAGTGGGTGACGTCGTCGATGGCGAGGTCGACATGATCGGTGGAGTAGAACCAGCCGCGCCAGAACCAGTCGAGATCGCGACCGGAGGCGTCCTCCATGGTGCGGAAGAAGTCGTAGGGAGTGGGGCGCTTGAATTTCCAGCGGTTGGCGTATTCCTTGAAGGCGAAGTCGAAGACCTCCCGGCCGAGCACGGTTTCGCGCAGGATCACGAGGGCCTGGGTGGGTTTGGTGTAGGCGTTGTAGCCGCCGGAGATGAGCGAGTCCGCCGTGGTCATGATGGGCATCTTGTTGGCCTGCTGGAGGTAGGCGTAGAATCCGGCGCGTCGGGACGGATCGGTCAGGCGCTTGGGGAATTCCTTTGACCATTCGTGTTCGCTGAGAAACTCGACGAAGGAGTTCAGGCCTTCGTCCATCCAGCGCCAGCGGCGTTCGTCCGAGTTCACGACCATGGGAAACCAGTTGTGGCCGACCTCATGGATGATGACGCCGATCAGGCCGAACTTGGTCTTCTCGCTGTAGGTTCCGTCCTTTTCGGGGCGCGGCGACTGGAAGGTGATCATGGGGTACTCCATCCCGGAGATGGGCGCGTTCACCGACTGGATGACGGGGTAGGGGAAGTCGAAAGTGAACCTGGAATAGGTCTCCACGGTGTGAATGACCGCGTGCGTCGAGAATTGGCGCCACAGGTCTCCCCCTTCCTTTGGCCAGAACGACATGGCCATCACGCGCCGCCCGTTGAGGTCGAAGCCCTGCGCATCCCACAGGAACTTGCGGGAGGACGCCCAGGCGAAGTCCCGCACGCGCTTGGCCTTGAAGATCCAGGTCTTCTCGCCCCGAGGCTTGGACTTCTCGTTGGCGACGGCTTCCTCCCGGGTGACGATCAGCACCGGTTTTTCGGCGGTTCGGGCCTGCTTGAGGCGCAAGCGTTGCTTCTCGGTCAGGACGTCGTCGGCGTTTTGCAGTTCCCCGGTCGAGGATACGATGTGGTCGTCCGGCGCGGTGATGCGAACTTCGAAGTCGCCGAATTCGACTGTGAATTCGCTGCCAATGCTCTGTTTGTTCTGCCATCCGTGCACATCGGTGTAGGCGCACATTCGGGGATACCATTGCGCGATGGCGTAGAGGTGGTTCTGGTCGTCCTTGAAATACTCGAAGCCGCCGCGAACGCGGGTCTTCTTGGCGTCGGGGATGAGAAAACTCCAATCGATGGAGAAGACGAACCGGGCGCCCGGGGCGAGTGGTTTGGGCAGGTCGATTCGCAGCATGGAATGAACGCGGGTGTGGGGCAGGGGCTTGCCGTCGGCGTCCCGGACCGAGGTGATGCGGTGGCCGCCCTTGAAGGTATCTCGGTAGAGGATGCTGCCGAGTCCCTGGTAGCTGATCTTGGCGAGATCCGGGGCGGTGGACGTCAGCCACTCATCCGAATCGGGTTCGTAGCGTTGCTGGTCGAGTTGCACCCAGAGGTAGGCGAGGGCGTCGGGCGAGTTGTTGTGATAGGTGATGCGCTCGGAGCCGCTCAGGCTCTGTTTTTCGTCGTCGAGGCGCACGTCGATGACGTAGTCGGCCTGTTGTTGCCAGTAGGTTTTGCCTGGCGCGCCGGAGGGTCGTCTCAGATCATTGGGCGTCGGCCATTCGTGATCGAGTTGACGGAAGTGGTCGGTGGGGGCGGCCTGCGTCGGGGACGGCAATGCCACGAGAAGCGAGGCGGTCGCTGCGGCCAGAATCGTGGAACGTCGATCGGAAATCTGCATTCACCGATTTCCGGGCGCCGGCGTCGGGTTTTCAATGAAATTCGGGGCGCCTGTTCGGGGCGGTCCGGAGATTTGCCGTCGGTGAGATTGCCAGGGGATTGCGGTCACCCGATCGATAAAAACTGTGTCGAGGCTGTGCCAATGGCCAAGCGGTGTGACGCGGACGGTGAGCGACAATGGCACGCTTCGGTGGGGTCCTGGTCGCTTGGCGATTGCTCTTTGGTCCAAAACGGCGAGGAAACAGCGATTTTTTCGATTGGCATGGAAACTGATCGTCGGAGTCGTCACGGCCGTTGCGATTGCTCGGCGCATTCATTGAGACTTGAGACATCAGAAACAGAGCCCCATGAAAACCATCATTGTTATGACCTCCCTCGCCATTTTTCATCCCAACCTTGACGCCCCTGCGAGCGACGTGGACCGGCGGTCCCACGTTGCCGCGAGTTCCTTCAGCGAGGCGCCGGAGACCTTGCGCGAGCCCTGGAGCCCGTCGGCCGATGTGGCGGAGGATGAAACCGGTTACAGCATCATTCTGGAATTGCCCGGCCTGGCCCGGGACGACTTCGACGTGACGGTTCAAGACGGCTGGATTCGCGTGACCGGTGAAAGGCCGATGCCGGAGGAGACGAACGGTCGACTGTTCAATCGGATTGAACGCAGGATTGGCGAATTCAATCGGAAGTTCCGGGTTCCCGCGGACGCCGACGAAAGCACGGTCGCGGCGGAATATCGAGACGGTCTCTTGACGGTCAACGTTGCCAAGGATTCCGAGAGGCTCGCGAGGAAGGTCGAGATCGCGTTCAGTTGAGGAGCCAAGGCGTGGTGCGGGTGTGTCAGAATTTTTCGGCGTGCGCGTCGTTCCGGGCAAAATTGACCCACATCGGGATCTGGCGTTGAGCGGGGTTTCGAAAAACCCTTGAAAAACACGGCGAAATTGGGGGCGTTTCGTTTGGCATGGTTCCTGTTTCCCGCGTGGGTGAATCGGGCGCGAGGTCGGCGGGGCGCCCGGTTCAAGCAAGGTCATCCCGCCCGAAATCTGGAAACGATAATTGGCATGATGAAAAAACAGGATCTGCTTGCATCTCCCCCGGCGCCCGCCGCAGCGACGAGTTCATCGACCGCTCGGGGCGGTTGGTGGCGTCCCCAGTTCTATCGGACGGAGGACGCGGAGTTGGTCGCCGCTTCCTATGAGAACGATCAATTGATCGTCACCATCGCCAACAAGGACGAGGCCGCGGCTGGCCGGATGGCGGTTGTGGCCGCCTGAGACCGCGGCAATTCGCGCGGGCCATCGACGCCGTCCCGCGAGGCGGCGTCGATGGGTTCCGCAGCCGGTTTGTCTCGGCGAACGCTTGACGATTTGAGAAATTGCTATATCCCCTTCACCTCTTTTCCCCGGATTGATTGATTGGAACGAACCATGAGCAAGGCAAAGAAACACGAATTCAAAGCGGAGATTCAGCAGTTGCTGGATATCGTCATCAACTCCCTCTACACCGACAAAGAAATCTTCATCCGCGAGTTGGTGTCGAATGCGGCGGACGCGCTGGAGAAGCTGCGCTTTCAGCAGGCCTCCGGAGCCAAAGTGCACGATCCGGATCTGGAGCTTGCGGTTTCCATCACAACCGACGAGAAGGAGCAGACCATCACGATCGCCGACACCGGCATCGGCATGTCGGCTGATGAGTTGGTGGAGAACCTCGGCACGATCGCGCATTCCGGCTCGAAGGCCTTCGTCCAGCAGCTTGCCGAAGCCAAGGAGAAGGGCGATCAGCCGGACGCGAACCTGATCGGCCAGTTCGGCGTCGGCTTCTATTCGGCCTTCATGGTCGGCGACAAGGTCACGGTCGAGACGCGTTCCTACGATCTGGACGCGCAGGGCTGCCGCTGGATTTCGGAGGGCGCGGGCTCCTACGAGATTGAATCCGTGAGCGATGACCTGCCGCGCGGCACGAAGATCACGGTGCATCTGAAGAAGGACCAGAAGACCTTTGCCGAGGAGGCCACGGTGAAGGGGATCGTGAAGCGCTATTCCAGCTTTGTGCCGTTCCCGATCAACGTGAACGGCGAGCACGAGAACACGGTCGAGGCCATCTGGGCCCGGGATGCGCGGGGCATCAAGGCCGAGGAGTACGAGGAGTTCTACAAACTGATCGGGCACGATTCGGACGCCCCGATGTATCGGCTTCACTTCAGCGCGGATGCGCCCCTGGCAATTCGGTCGTTGCTGTTTGTCCCGAAGCGCAACTTCGAGATGCCGGGCATGCCGCGCGCCGAGGTGCAGGTCCACCTGTACTGTCGCAAGGTCTTGATCGATCCCGAGCCCAAGGAGCTGCTGCCCGAGTGGATGCGCTTTGTGAAGGGCGTCGTCGACAGCGAGGACCTGCCGCTGAACATCTCGCGCGAATCCATGCAGGACTCCGCCTTGATGGCGAAGCTGAAGAAGGTGCTGTCCAAGCGCTTCATCAAGATGCTGACCGAGAAGGCGAAGAAAGACGCCGAGGGCTACGACGAGTTCTTCACCCAGTTCGGTCGTTTCATCAAGGAAGGCGTCGCCTCGGACTTTGACAACAAGGACGCGCTCGGCAAGTTGCTGCGGTTCGAGTCGAGCGTCACCGACGCGGGCAAGACCACATCGTTGGCGGACTACGTGTCGCGGATGTCGGAGGAGCAGAAGGAGATTTACTACATCACCGCGCCGAACCGCGAGGCCGCCGAGGCAAGCCCCTACTTCGAGGCCTTCAGATCCAAGTCGCAGGAGGTCCTGTTCTTTTATGACGCCTGGGATGAGTTCGTTGCGGATCACCTGCGTGAGTTCGACGGCAAGCAGTTGGTCGCGGCGGAGAAGGCGGAAGTGGAGGTGGACGCGCCGGAGAAGGAGGGCGAGCGATTGAGCGACGAGGACGGCGAAGCGTTGGCCCAGTGGATCAAGGAGAAGCTCGGCGACGATGTGAACGAAGTCCGTGTCTCCAAGCGGTTGGTCGACAGTCCGGCCGTGATTGTCGACGGCGACAAGTTCATGACCGCGTCCATGCGTCGCATGATGAAGTCCATGAATCCTGACGGGGGGGGGCTGCCGGACAAGTATGATCTGGAGATCAACCCGGGGCACAACATGATCGTGCTGTTGAACCACCAACGCGCGGACAACGCCGACCTTGCCGGAAAAGTCGCGGAGCAGATTTACGACAACTGTCGCGCCGCGGCCGGCCTGCTTGAAGATCCGCGGGCCATGATCAACCGCATGAACGAGCTGCTGGAGCAGGCGTTGGGCGGAGGGAAGTAAGCCTAGCTGGCAGTTTGCCTTGTCCGGAGTCCCCTGTCGGGCCCCGATGGACGGGTTCTGTCTCCTGATCCAACCCCGCCTCTGCCGGCGGGGTGTTTCAAATCTCCGTTGGCGTGGCGGGGCATTCCTGTATCATGCCGCGCAGTCTATGAGTCTTCGAAAAACTATTGTTTCATTGGCCCTGATCGGCGCGTCTGCGGTTGGCGTTCGGGCCGCGGGTTCAGGGGATCTGACAGCGGCTCTTTCGGCGCGGATCGTTGACGCGGCGACGCCGATGAAGCAGGTGCAGGCGTTCTGCGATGAGCGCATTCCCCGCATGCCGAAAGTGAGGACGGCTTCGGCCTGGGAGCGCCGGGCCGACAAGATGCGTCGGGACACCTTGGAGAAGGTGGTTTTTCGCGGCGAGGCGAAGGCGTGGCGTGACGCGGACAGGAAGGTGGAATGGCTGGAGTCGATCCCCGGCGGCGAAGGTTATTCGATTCGCAAGCTGCGCTACGAGGTGTTGCCGGGCCTCTGGACGGCGGCGCTGTTGTATGAGCCGGACCGGTTCGTCGGCAAGGTCCCGGTGGTCATGAACGTCAACGGTCACGACCGGAAGCACGGCAAGGCCGCAGACTACAAGCAGGCGCGCTGCATCAACCAGGCGAGGCGGGGCATGCTGGCCTTGAATGTCGAATGGCTTGGCATGGGGCAGCTCAACTCGGACGGGTTCAATCACTACCGCATGAATCAACTGGATCTCTGCGGTTCCAGCGGCTTGGCGCCGTTCTATCTTGCGATGTCGCGCGGGCTCGACATCCTGCTCGCCCATCCGAACGCCGATCCGCGGCGCGTGGCCGTGGCGGGACTTTCCGGCGGCGGTTGGCAGACCATCTTCATCAGTTCGCTGGATACACGGGTGACGCTCTGCAATCCGGTGGCGGGCTACTCGAGCTTTCGCACCCGGGCCTACCATCTTTCCGACCTCGGCGATTCCGAGCAGACGCCGAACGACCTGGCGACGGTGACCGACTACGCGCACCTCACCGCGATGCTGGCGCCTCGGCCGGCCCTGCTGACGTTCAATGCCGAGGACCAATGTTGCTTCGCGGCCAATCATGCGCTGCCGCCCCTGCTGGAGGCGGCGACCCCGATCTATCGACTCTACGACGCCGAGAGTTCGTTGCGCTATCATGTCAATTACGATCCCGGGACCCACAACTTCGACGTCGATAATCGCCAGGCTTTTTATCGCGTGTTGGGTGAGTTCTTTTATCCGGAAGACCCTGCCTATGACGCTCGCGAGATCCCGGTCCAGGGCGAGATCAAGACGGCTGCGGCATTGGAAGTCGCCTTGCCGCCGGACAACCTGGATTTTCAGAAGTTGGCTCTCCGGCTGATGGCGGAGCTGCCGCGCGAAGGGGACATCCCGGAGAGCAGTCGCAAGCTTGGTCGTTGGCGGCGGGCGAAGGTTCGCGCCTTGCGCGAGGTGGTGAATGCGCCGGAGTACAAGGTCGAGGCGGAGCGTCTGCCCGGCTCCGAGGCGGGCCAGGTCTCCGTCACGCCCTGGAAACTTCAGCTCGGAGATGATTGGACCTTGCCAGCGGTGGCGTTTGAAATGAACGCGCAGGAGACGCCATCGGCAATCACAAACGGGGGGATCGCCATCGTGATCGCCGATGGGGGCAGGGTCTCAGTGGAAAAGGAAATCCGGGAGCTGTTGCATCAGGGCAAGCGCGTGATCGCGGTGGATCTGTTCTACTTCGGGGAATCCCGCATCGCGAAGCGGGACTACCTGTTCGCGTTGCTTGTCGCCGCGACGGGTGAACGGCCCCTCGGCATCCAGGCTTCGCAGTTGAATGCGGTGGCGAAATGGGGGCGGGGGCTGGCCAAGGGGCAGGACGTTTCGGTCGTCGGCGTGGGGCCGCGTTCGTGCCTGATTGCCCTGACCGCCGCGGCGCTGGATTCGCGCGCCATTGATGCGCTGGAATTGCATCGCCCCTATGCCAGCCTCAAGGACGTTATCCGCGATAATGGCTCCGTCCAGAAGACGCCCGAGGTGTTCTGCTTCGGCCTGCTGGAAGTCGTCGATATCCCGCAACTGCTGGCGCTCGCGGCGCCGCGCCCGGTGGTGATCAAGGTGGATTGACGAGGGAATGGAGACCAAGGTGGAAGCGCATTCCCTTCGCCGCTTTCACCCCTGCAGGGTGTCGAAGTGGGCTCGCCCCACCGCCTTTTCGATTCGCTGTCGCGCGCTTCAGCGCCTTTCATTCCATGCCAGCGCCACCCACGACTCCGCTGCCAACAGCGCTTCGTTATTGCCGGATGGCTCGTACAGCCGGTGGGGAGAGACTCCGTCGAGCCCATATCAACGTCCCGAAGGGACGAGTCGGCACGTTTCCGCCACCCCTGTTTAATCGCATGCGGACTGACCGGGGCTTCACGAGGTTGAGCGCTGCTAGTTGACGCTCAACTTGCCGCCGGGCTGGGCGTCTTGAGGTTTCCGGTCGCGGTGGTGGTAGAGCAGGCGGGCGACGGTCATTTCGTCGGGTTCGCCCAGGATGAGCAAGCCCTTGCGGTCGGCGAGGAAGACGCCCGCTGAATGCACGCGGTAAACTCCGGGGCTCAACGACCTGCAGACCGTCCAGTCGTTCTCGTCGGAAACAGCCATCTCGGCGGACGCCCGCTGGAGCCGATGAAGAGAACTTCCCTTCAACCTCGGAAATTTCGACGCGGGGGATCAAGCCAAGCTCAGGGGCGGCCCAACGATGACGCGGAAGAAACTCCGGGCCCCGTCCACTGGGATCAAGATGCTTGTTGCTCTCCAGCCTCCCCGGCTCCCAGTTTCTTGCGCAGGGCCTGGGTGAGCAGGGTGGCGACGACGAGGAGGCAGATTCCGGCGATGGCCTTGCCGGCTTCGCCTTCGAAGATGGCGCCGCCGGAGACGACGAAGCCGAAGGTCCACACCAGTTGGGCAAGGAGCGAAACGACGAAGTAGACCCGGAAGGGGACTTCCGCGATGCCGAGGATGTAATTCTGGAGGAAGAAGGGCAGTCCCGGGGTGATGCGAAAGACGATCGTGAAGCGCCGGACGTGGTGATCGGGCAACCTGGGGATTTCGACATCGAAGTTGCGGATCAGCCGGGCGACCAGGCGGCGTGCGGGATAGCGGGCAATCCAGTAGGTGAGGCTGAAATTCAGGACGATCGCGGTCAGGGCGATGGCGCCGGCCGTGAACAGGCCAAAGCGCTCGCCATAGACAACGCCTGCGGCAAGCAGCAGGACGCTGACCGGGAACGGTCCCGCTGGCAGGAATACGATGGCCGCAAAAATCATCGCCGGGCGTTGTTCCAGCCAATCGACGGTGACCTGGATCCACTGCTTGATTGCGGCGGGGGTGACGCCCAGCTTCCAAGCCGTCAACAGGGCGAGGAGACCCAACACGACAAGGATCGCCAGAGCGGCGGGAAAATGGGGGTGTCTGACAATGGCCTTCACATCTGCAGCCGAAGATCGGGGAGCGGAGGTTGCCCGTGATCGGCGGACGGACGCAAGCGTTAAGAGCCGTGCTGCCTATTGCCCCGAGACCGGTGTGGCCGAGATGGGGCGGCTCTCATTGCCGATGACGGCGCGGGCGTCGATGCGAATCTGGTCCAGCGGCAATCGGGATTCGTTGGCCACGCGCAGATTCACCAGGGCGGGGGAGCTGGCCGCCGCCGCGCCTGCCGCGGACAGGGCGCCGGTAATGATGACGTGCTGATTGAGGGCGCGGCTTGTGCCGCTGACGCGAAACTTCAGCGAATCGGCTCCATTGTCCGGCGGATCGACCTCGCCGGCGAAGGTGGACCCGTCCGAATCGACGAGTAGAAGTTGACGGCCGACCTGTTGGACCTGGAACGAGGACAGCAGGTCGACCGGGGCGGGCGAGTTGAAGTTCCTGCGGTAGTTTCGCGGGATGGAGGCGGTGACGAAGCGTTGCAGGGGGCGGTTGGGGTCCGGCGCGGTGAGCGGCGTCTCGATCGGAGGCGCAGCGCTCTCGGCTGGCGCCTTGATCGGAGCGGATCGGGGCGTCGGAACATCCGTGGCGGTAGACGCGGGTGAGGTAGCGATCAAGGGGAGTTCGGGCAGGGCCTCCGTCGCAGTTGCCCCAGACGCTTCCGGGGCCATTTCCGGCTCGTCATCCAGATGGACCATCTCCATGGGCACCGGCGGTTGCGCGATGAGGCTGGAGGGGACGACGATTGTTTCAGTCTCGGCCATTTCGGTTTCTTCCGGTTTGCCGTATTTGACCCAAGCGAATCCCAGTCCGGTCAGGACGACAGCCAGGGTGCAGACGAGGGCGAACTGCCGCCTGAACAGCGTCCAGAAGCCTATCGTGGCTTCGGACTGCAGGACGGACATGGGGGTCGGATCCGCGGCTTCCTTCGGGTGGGCCTCGGTAACCTCGGCATGGAGGCTCTGGCGGGCGGCGGGATGCAGGGAGAAACGTTCGCCGGCCTCCTCGCGGCGTTGCTCCGCGTAGGATCGTATCTGTTTCTCGATGTCTCTTTCGGGTTCCGATGACATGGCGTATCAGGTGTTGGACGGGAAAATGTCGGAATCGTCCCTCGCGAAAATGGCCTTGGTCAGGGCTTCGAGCTTGTCCAGGCACTTGCTGAGGCGGGAACTCACGGTTTTCTTGTTCAAGTCGAGTTCCTGGCTGATTTCCTCGTAGCTGAGATCGCCGAAGTAGCGAAGCTGGATGATCTCGCGACAGTTTTCACCGAGGGCGTCGAGGGCTTCTCCGATGAAGGCGTGGTCCTCAAGGCTGACCATCTCGTCGTCTGGTCCGGGTTTGCCCGAGGGTTTGTCGATGGACAAGCCCGTTTCCGGGTCTTCGGCGTCGAGAGAGAGCGGGGCTTGGCCGCCGCCGCGTTTGACCGCGTTGCGTTTGTCGCGGAAATCGCGGGCTTTGTTGGCGGCGATGCGGAAAAACCAGGTCTGGAACCGGCTGTTGCCCTTGAACGATTTCAGGCTTCGAACCACGGTGACAAACGCCTCCTGGCAGATCTCCTCGGCGTCCTCGCGGGAGAAATCCGACGCGAGTTGGAAGATGAAACGACAGGCCGGGTCGTAGTGCGCGTCGAAGAGGTCGTCCCAAGCGCGCTGGTCGCCTTCACGGCAGCGTTCGATCAATTCCTTTTCCGCCTGCGGTTCCACTGCTGTAAGGGAGGATCTGATTTCCGGTTTACGGAAGTTGGAGGGGAGGCTAGCGGGGAGGGGTGGGCGTTGAAAGAATTTTGTCCCCGCTGTTCCCAGCCGCAGCGGCGCAGTCATGCGCCGGCATCCGGGACGGGCCGCTTGTGCATCGGATTTCCTGGCGCTGCGGCTGGTTGCAACCGCTGATTCCGGGCGGAGTCCCGAGTGTTTTCTCGTTGAAAAAAGAATGAAGCGATGGGCTAATTGGGGCGTTTTCAACCCGATCCCATGGTCCAGGCCACCAGTCAACGAAGCTTCATGAAAATTCCGCAACCCTCCATTCTTCCCCTCGCGGCGGCGCTCTGCCTGTCGCTCACCGCCTGCAAGAAATCCGACGACGCCGCATCGGAGACGTCGGAGTCCTCTGGCGCTTCGCAAGCGGTCGAGGAGACGGCGCCGCGGGAGGAGTTTGAACTCACGGCGAAGGCGCCCGCGGGCAAGCGGGTCGATCTGCAGGTTCGCAAGGAGATGATCATCGACACCTCGATTGGCGACGCGGAGCAGCCGACGCAGACGATCAACCTGACCTTGGATCTGGCGCATTCGGTCAAGCCGGCCGCGGCCGACGTCCATCCGGTGGAGATGGAACTCGCCGGTCTGATCTTCGAGATGAAGACCGGGGACGAGGGGTGGATGTTTGATTCGGCCCAGCCGGCGACCGACGACGTCAAGAGGCGGGAGTTCAAGGATTTGCGCAAGTCGGTGGGGGGCAAGATGGCCTATGCGTTGAAGGCCGATGGCTCCTTGGCGAACATGGGCGGTTACCAGGACTTCGTGAAGACGGTGACGCGCGGCGTCTCCAAGAAGTCGCGGGGGATGTTGAGCAGTTTTTACAGCCAGCCGGAGATGATGAAGATGCTGCCTTTGGGCGCCGGATTGCCGGACAAGCCGGTCGCGGAGGGGGACAGTTGGAACGAGAAGGTGATGGAGATGTCGCCGGTGGGTCCGGTGGACGGGGAAAAGACTTATACCTTCAAGGGGTGGTCCGAGATGGAAGGACGCAAGGTGGCGGTCATTGGAACGAGCACGGTGTACAAGAAGCATCAACCTCAGACGGCCCAGGCTGCGGCGCAGGGGGATCGCTCGGGCGCCGGTGGCGAAGCGGGCATGGATGAGGGCATGGACGAAGGCCGGGATGAGGGCATGAGCGAGGAAGACATGTCGCGGGCGGCCGACATGGGCGGTTCGGAACCGGGCATGGACGGCGGCGAGTCCGGTGGCGGCGCGGCTCCTGCGAAACCCGAGGCGGCCGACACCGAACTCGGCCCCGGCGAACTCGGCAAGGCAACCGGCACCATCTATTTTGATCCTGAGTTGGGAGCGGTTGTCGAGTCCAGCGACAAGCAGATGTTCCAGATGTCGCAGTCGATGCAGGGGCGTTCGTTCACCCGCAAGGTCGAGATCAACCACACAAGCAAGATCCGCAAGCTGGAGGCCGCCGCCGGGGCGCAGTAGGCGAGCAGCCTGTCGGTTTGCAGGTTTTTGTGTCACCAGGGCGGCGTGTGTCGCCACGTTAAGAAAGCATGAGTGAAAACCGAAAACTGCTGACCGCATCCTTGCTCGCCAACGTGGCCTTGCTGGCAGGCATTGTCGTTCTCGCCAAGCAGACTCCCGAAGCCGGCGGCCCGCCTGAGGCGCCCGTTGTCATCGAGTCGGGCGGTCGACCGTTGGAGCAACAGGCGAAAACGGCGCCTGTCACCAATTCGGCTCCCTTCAAGGCGGCCGCCGAGTTTGATTGGCAGGCGGTGGAGTCGGACGACTACCGGGAGTATATTGCCAATCTTCGTTCCATCGGCTGCCCTGAGCAGACCATCCGGGATATCATCATCGCGGATGTGAACAAGTTGTTTGAGGAGCGGAAGAAGGCGGCGCGGAAGGAGCAGCCGAAGTTTGAGTTCTGGAAGACCGGCAATCCGATGTCCGCCTTTATCAACAAGGACCGGATGCAGGCGAACCTGGAGACCGACAAGGAGAAGCGTCGGTTGCTCAAGCATCTCCTGGGCGAGGATGTGAAACTGAAGCCGAACCTGGCGGCGGGATTCGACCAGAACGATATGATGAGCGGGATGCTTGGCTTTCTGGACGAAGACAAGCAGGTCAAGGTCATGGAGGCCTACCAGTCCTTTCAGGTCGAGATGGCGGACACGTTCGGCGGCGGCGCGCCGGACAAGGAGGATGTCGAAAAGATCAGGCGTAAACAGCAGGAGATGGAGCAGAAGCTCGCCTCCATGATGAGTCCCGAAGAATCCGATCTGTATCAATTGTCCATGTCCCAGACTGCCATGATGATGCGGATGCAGTTGGACGGCCTGGACCCCACCGAGGGTGAGTTTAGGGACATCTTCAAGTTGCAGAAATCCTTCGACGATGAATTTGGGGGCATGTTCGGCATGGCCGGCATGGGGCCGGACGACATGAAGAAGCGCTCGGAAGCGGAGAAACTGTTGAAGGAAGACATCAAGAAGCTGCTGGGCGATGAGCGTTACTCGGACTATGAGATGGTCAGCGATTGGGCCTATAAGCCGCTGGCCAAGGTGGTTGACAAGCAAGGGTTGGACAAGGGAGTCGGCCGGGACGTCTGGAACATGAAGAAGGCCGCGGAGGAGGAAGTGAGAAACATTCGGATGAATCGAGATCTCAGCCAGGAGCAACGGAACGACGCGCTCAAGGCCATCGCCGAGGAAACCCGGAACGCCGTCCGGGGCAAACTGGGCGACAAGGGGTTTGAATCCTACAACGGCGGCATGGGCGGGCATTGGCTGAAGAGCCTGGACCAGAATTTCGGTCAGTCCATGAGCGTTCCGGCGGCGACCACCACCGTGATTACCAATTAAGCGTTCATCCGCAGTTGACCGAAACCGACGCCATGAACGAGGAGCAGGCTTCCACTGCGTGTCATCTGGGGCTCGCGCGTGACACTTGGAAGTTGGAGGTAATCACCGACCCGGATAGCAATTCGCGTCTGATGCAGGGATGAAATCTCGCCTTCGCTTCCCGTTCGTTTTCTTGATTCTACTCGTCGGGGAGTTGCCTCGGAATTGGTGGGAATGTCTGCGGAGAAGTTGAGGGAGGTTGACGCTATTGTGGATGGCTTGATCGCGGAAAAGAAGTTGGCCGGGGCGACGGTGGCGCGGCGCGGCAAGGTTGTCCATTTCGGGGCCTATGGTCAGATGGATTTCGAGGCGGGCAAAATGAGTGAATGGGCTGTCAAAGGTGTGATCTACGATGCGATTGAAACACGGTGATATGATGCGAACGAATCGAAGCGGCGAGGGGCGGCTTCGCCGAGTCACGACCGGGGCGGCCCTGGTCGCGGTCTTGGGATTCATTGGCGCCGTCGACGCGGGCGAGATGGTCTCCCTCGGGATCGAGCCGTTGATGGCGATCGAAGGGACCGCGGAGCACGATTGGACGCAGGCGCGCACGGCGTATGTTCCTGGCGGAAAGCCTATGTGGATCACGACCATGTCGCAGACCCGGAAGCGGGGCACGCACGCGTTCCACGACATCTTCGAGTCCATCAGCCGCGATGGAGGCCGGACCTGGACGCCGCCGCGCGTGATTCCGTCCCTGCGTCGGACGAGGAGCGAGGATGGCTACGAGGTTGCGCCGGGAGATTTGTATCCCATGTGGCATGAGACGACCGGTTGCGTGTTCGTGAATGGTAAGACCTTCAATTTCGCCGAGGGGGTGAAGGAGGACATCCTGCGGGAGAAGGTTTCCTATGCGGTTAGGAATCCGGACTCGGGCGAATGGGGGCAAATGAGGACGGTGATCATGCCGGACCGTGATCACTCAGGCGGTCGGATCATTGCCGCGAATGCGGGTTGCCATCAGCGCGTGCATTTGGCGAATGGGGATGTGCTGCTCCCGGTGCGCTATCAGCGAAGCGCTGGAAAGCGGCAGTATGTCAGCGTCGTGGCGCGCTGTGAATTTGACGGGGAGAAACTGACCTACAAGGAACATGGGACGGAACACACCGTGGCGCGGGGACGCGGGCTCTATGAGCCTTCGATCGCAAGCTTCGGCGGACGGTTCTTTCTGACGCTGCGCGCCGATCACAGCGCCTTTGTGACCCGGGGCGAAGACGGCATCCGCTTCGAGCCGCAGCGGGAATGGACCTTTGACGACGGACAACCTTTGGGCAGTTACAACACCCAGCAGCACTGGGTGGTTTGCGGCGGCGGGTTGTTCCTGGTCTACACTCGACGCGGCGCGGACAACGATCACATCATGCGGCATCGCGCGCCGTTGTTCATTGGCCAGGTGGATCCTGAGCGGTTGTGCGTGATTCGCGCCAGCGAGCGTGTGCTGTTGCCGGAGAACCACGCCACGCTGGGCAACTCGGGCATCTGTCGTGTGAGCGAGAATGAAAGCTGGGTGACTTGTGGTGAAGGGCGCGTCAGCCATGGTCGCCGCAAAGGCGGGAACAACCGGGTTCTGATCACGCGCATTGGGGCGGCGGGCGCCCGATGACCGGAATGGCCCGGGCGGATTTCTTGTAGACGAAGCTGAGATTTTGACATGAGGCACAGATTGATTCTTTCCATGCTCCTTGTGGCGGCGGCTGTTTCGGCGGCGCCGAAGGGTGATGTTTGGCCGCAGTGGCGCGGGCCGGAGCGCGACGGTCAATTCCACGGCGCGCCCTGGCCGGACAATCTGGACAGCCTTGAACGGCGGTGGCGGGTGGAGGTTGGCCCGGGGTACTCCGGTCCGATCGTGTCGAGGGACAAGGTCTTCACCGTGGAGACCCGGGACAAGCAGACCGAGATTGTCCGGGCGTTCGACCGCGCGACCGGCAAGCAGCTCTGGGAGGCTCAATGGGCCGGGTCCATGAAAGTTCCCTGGTATGCGCGGGCGAACGGCAGTTGGACGCGATCGACGCCGGCCCTGGACGAGGGAAGGCTTTATGTCGGCGGCATGTTGGACGTGTTGGTCTGCCTGGACGAGGGGACGGGTGAGGTGATCTGGCGGGCGGATCTGGCCAAACGGCACGGGCGGCCCATTCCGCAGTTCGGTTTCGTTTGTTCGCCATTGGTCGCGGGCGGCGCGCTTTATGTGCAGGCGGCTGATGGCTTGCTCAAGATCGACAAAGCCAGCGGCAAGACGCTTTGGCGGGTTTTCGTTGAGACGGACAAGGACAAGTCGCACAGCGCTTACTCGTCGCCGATTGTCGCGGAACTGCAGGGGCGTCAACAGATTGTCGCCCAGTCCCGGGAGACCCTGGCGGGATTCGATCCCGGCGACGGCTCGCAGCTGTGGGATATCCCGGTGCGTTCCTCCCACGATCAGAACATCCTGACGCCGGTCTCCTACCAGGGCGGCGTCCTGATCAGCAGCTATGGAGGGCGCTCGCAGTTGCTCCGGATCATCCAGCGCGGAGACGCCCTCGAAGCGGAGCCGGCCTGGGACAACAAACTGCAGGGTTACATGTCCTCGCCAGTCGTTGTCGACGGACACGGCTACCTGCATCTGCGGAACAATCGCTTTGCCTGCATGGATCTGAAGAACGGCGACATCAACTGGACGACCAAGGAGAAATTCACGGATTACGCGTCGTTGGTCGCGAACGACGACAAGATCCTGATGCTGGACTCGGAGGGGGGCTTGCACCTGATCGCCGCGGATCCGACGACCTTTCGAATCCTGGACCAACGAGATCTATCTGAGCAAGAAACCTGGGCGCACCTGGCGGTTGTCGAGGAAGGGCTCTTTATCCGCGAGTTGAATGCGTTGACGTGCTTCGGTTGGAAGTGAACGAAAGGTGGAATGAAGGACAAATGGATCTCAGCCAAGGAACGCTGGGCCCGCAAAATGGCGGGCCAGGCGAGGCCGACGGCTCGCTCGACGGACCGCTTGCCGCCGGGGCAACGCGAAGTGAAGGACTTCCCCGTCCTGGACCTGGGCATCAAGCCTCGCGTGCCCTTGAACGAATGGCGTTTGCGGATTCATGGAATGGTGGAGAATCCAGTGGAGCTGACCTGGGAAGATCTCAATGCCCTGCCGCAGTTCTCCGACACGAGCGACTTTCATTGCGTGACCACCTGGAGTCGCTTCGACCTCGCCTGGGAGGGAGTGGCCTTCTTCACCATTGCGGAACTGGTGAAGCCGAGGGCCGAGGCATCGCATGTGGTGTTCCAGTCTTACGACGGCTACGACACCAACGTGGAACTCGATCCCTGCATGGACGACGATGTCCTGATCGCGACCAAGGTCGATGGCGCCCCTTTGCCCTTGGAGCATGGCGCGCCGGCGCGGATGGTGATTCCCAAGCTCTATGCCTGGAAGAGCGCCAAGTTTCTCCGCGAGATCCGGTTCACCGATGCGCATGAATTGGGCTACTGGGAGAAGCGCGGTTACTCGGACACGGCGGATCCGTGGATCGAGGACCGTTTTCGGAGCGAGCAAATCCCGCCCGGATACGCGACGGAGTGGTGAAAGGGAATGCCATGCCCGGCTTAAGACCGGAGTTCCGGAACGTGGACCTGGAGATTGTGTCGATTTCGAACTTGGAATCGATAGCTGAGGAGATGGGGGATCGCGTGTCCGTACTTTACTGCGGCCTGTATGAAGGAAGACGGAAGCTGTTGGCGGTTGAGGCAGCGGGAGTGGTCAGAAAGCCGGATGCCGCCATTCATGCCTTGTGCAAGGTCATCGAGAGCCTGTCACCGGAATCCCGTCGGATTTGGGACCGGGCGAAGAAGGTGTTTGATATCGGCTGCGACCTGCATCCCGCGCCCAATGCGCCGCGAATCGAATTGCGGCCGGATACCCAGGTTCGCGCCGCAGCCTTGGGCGCGGCAATCGGTTTCACGGCTTATCCTTCCGCTGAGTTGCGGAGAGCTTTGAGCGCGGCGTGGGCGGATGGACAGGCCTGAAAGGTTGCGCGCGGCCCTTCAGGCCGGCGGCCTCGTCTGCCACAGAACACAGGGCTTAAGCCCGATGCTTTTTGCGGCGGGAGCTTTCGCCCTGATTCTTGGTTTCCCTCTCGTTCTGTAAACGTTGGCCTGTGACAAGGTGGCGCACTGTTGCAGGCCGAAACCTGTGCCAATCGGGCATTCCTGACCGCGGTTCTGCCCTGTGGTTTTCGGGTTTTCTCTCTTTTTGGGCGGGAATTCGTCCGTTGCGGCCTGTTTTCTCCACTGGCACGCCCAAAGCTATTAGGGAGTTGGATCGAGAAGCGATTTAAACCACGAAAGAGAAAGGCAAGACGATGAAACTGATCAGAAAGAACAAACCGACCTTGTTTGACGGATTCGGATTGGGACGCTGGGGAAGTTTTGACGAAGAGATAGAGCGGCTGCTCGGAACGCCCTTTGCGGGGATGAGCCGGCCGACAGAGTTCTTCGGCGATTGGACGCCGGCGTTGGATCTGACGCACGACAAGGAGAACTTCGTTGCCAAGATCGAGCTGCCCGGCATGGAGAGAGACGACATCGAAGTGTCACTGCATGAGGGTGTGTTGACGATCAGCGGCGAGCGCAAGGCTGAGGAGAAGAAGGATGACGAAGGCCAACTCCGGACGGAGCGGGTGTTCGGCAGCTTCAGTCGCTCGGTCCGCCTCCCGAAACCGGTGAACGAGGAGAAGGTGACCGCTTCCTACAAGGACGGGATCCTGACGGTCACCGCCCCGATGGCGGAGGAAGTGAAGCCGAAGCAGATCGATGTGAAAGTCAAATGAGGGGAGCCGCGGAACGAACACGGCCGGGGGATTGCCCCCGGCCTTTTGCGAATCGTAGTCAACCAACAGAACCATTACCCAGGAAAGGAATCAGATCATGAGTTGTGCATGTGTGAACGAGACAGAGAAGGAAACCCGGGCTTCGAAGGCGGAGTCGCAGGCGAGAGTGGAATCCGAGCGTTGGGCGCTGCCGCGCGCGGATGTGGTCG
>CAZFLK010000054.1:0-2885 GCA_964519245.1 uncultured Verrucomicrobiota bacterium | reverse complement strand
GGAAGGATTTGTCGTGACGCTGGACCTGCCCGGTGTCGGCAAGGATGCGTTGGACGTGACCCTGGAGGACCGGACCTTGACCGTGGTGGGGCGCCGGGAGAATGCACTGGCAGGCGAGCCCCTCCATCGGGAGTCCCGGGCTGCGGGGTATCGGCGCGTCTTTTCCCTGGGTGAGTCGGTCGATCCGGTTGGCATCTCCGCCGGTATTCGAAACGGTGTTGCGCGCCTGACCCTGCCCAAAGTCGTTGAGGCAAAACCGAGAAGAATTGCAGTGATCGGTTGAGCCATGCTCTGCGACCGGTCGGAGGAACCGACTGCGAACCGCCGCGGATGAGAAATCATCCGCGGCGTTTTGCTTGAGTGGAGAGTTGGAGAGTTGGAGAGTTGGAGAGGCGGGGAGTTGGGGAGGCGGGGAGTTGGGGAGGCGGAGAGGGGTTTTCCGGACTCACCGTTTCGTGGCGGCGATCACGTCGACGACGATCGAGCCGCCGGGGGAGCCAAGCGAGCGCACCATGGCCTTGGAGGCGGCGGGCGGGCGGGCGGGGTCGTAGAACTCAGGACGGAGTTGGTTGAGTTGGGCGCTGGTTTCGGCGTCGGTGACGTAGTAGGTCGCCTTGACCAGGTTGCGCATGTCGCTGCCGGTCTTGCGGACGAGGTATTCAAGGTCGGAGAAGATACTGCGAACCTGGGCTTCGGGTTGGGTGGTTCCGCTGCCCTGCAGACCGGAAATATAGGCGTTCTTTCCGAAATTGATGCGCACGACCCGACAGAAGACAGGGGATGCCTTCATGCCGGGAGGGGTGATGTATTCAACGGCCTCTGCCCTGTCGTCGGGGACGCCGCCGGCTACAATCAGCTCGATTTCGATCGGGGTCTGGGAGGTCCATTCGACGAACACCATCGGGGGCGCGGGCCGGCCATTGAAGAAGCGTGTGATTTCCTCGCGCGCTTTCGCAGTCTCGTTCATTGGTTGGAGGAAGGATTTGATCTGCACGACGTTCTCCCAGTCCAGATCCAGATGCCGCAGCGTGGCGGCCAACTGCTCCATGGTCTTGCGGGTGGAGTCAGCCAGGTTGCCGGCCCGCACGGCCTGACCGGAGATGTAGACGCGGGAGCCGTTGGGGAGGATGGAGGCATGAGTGGCATAGGGGCCGCCATAGAGGCGGTCATTGACGAAGTGGAGGGCCTTCCTGGAGCCGGGAGTGGAAGTGGTCGCGACGGCGTCCATGGCAACCCAGGCGTTGGGGTGGGCCAATTCGCCGACCACGTAGGTGATGGCGGGTTTGGCCTTGCCGTCGAAGGTCTCGGAAACGACGCGCTGGACAGCCGCCTTGTGTTCGTCCGCGGCGAGGCAGACGTTGAGCTTGGCGATCTGGGGCAGTCCGGTTTCCGCCGGCTTGAGCGCGGCGGCCAGGTGTTCGAGGACTTTTCTTGCCTGCGCTTCGGCGTCGCGCAGGCCGTGCAGGGTGCGGTCGCGGTTCAAGGGGAGGAACTGCGCGGTGTGCGCCAGCGGGGTGTCGCCGACGACCACGGCGGCCGAGGAGCCCGTTGCCGGGCTTGGGTCGATGTATTTCGTGCCCAGCGCCGAGACTTCCGCAGGCGTCAGACCCTGGGCCGGGGCGGCCGTTGCGGCGAAGAGCGAGGCGAGCAAGGCGGGGAGGAAAGAGCGGTGCGGCTTTCTCATGCCCGGAGCTTAGGTCGGAAACCAGGTCTGCCGCAACAAAAGGACGCGCCTTCGCGCGACGCCGATGGCGTTCCGAACGAGCCGCAAGAACGTTGGGAATTGAAGCTGCCGTCGTCCGCGTCGCCTTGTTAGAGTGGTCGGATGAGACGATGGAGTTGGGCTTGCTGGTTGTTGTGCTGTGTCACTCTGGGCGCGGAGGATTACGACCTGATCATACGTGATGGGCGCGTGGCGGATGGGACGGGCAATCCGATGTTTCACGCCGACGTGGCAATCAAGGGCGGCAGGATCGTGGCGATCGGAAAGATTCGCGGCGAAGCGAAGCAGACCGTGGACGCAGATGGCCTGATTGTGGCTCCGGGCTTCATCGACGTGCATTCGCACGCTGAGAACATCGAAGATCATCCATTGGCCAGAAACTTTCTTCGGATGGGGGTGACGACCTTGGTTCTGGGCAATTGCGGTTCCTCGCGTCGGGATGTGGGGGGCTATTTCGACAGGTTGGAGAAACAGGGGGTGTCGCCGAATGTGGCAACGCTCATCGGCCAGGGCAGCGTGCGTTCCCAGGTCATGGGCGGGTCGTTTCGTCGGCCGCCGACGGAGGAGGAGTTGGACGCCATGCGGGGGGTGGTCGAGAAGGCGATGGAGGACGGGGCCTTGGGGATGTCGACGGGCTTGATCTACCTGCCGGGCAGTTTCGCGGGGACGGAGGAGTTGATTGAGTTGGCCAAGGTGGTTTCCCGGCACGACGGTATTTACGTGAGCCATATGCGGAGTGAGGCGGGCAGGATGTTCGAGGCCATTGAGGAGTTGTTCGAGATTGCTCGCAAGGCGGACCTTCCCGCCCAGATTTCCCACATCAAGTTGGCTGGCAAGTCGAACTGGGGGCAGACGGACAAGGTTCTGGGGCTGATTGAAGCGGCGCGGGCGGAAGGATTGGACATCACGCAGGACCAGTACATGTATCCGGCCTCAAGCACGGGCATCCAGAATCGCATTCCGACCTGGGCTCGGGAGGGAGGACGGGCGAAGTTCAAGGAGCGGATGCGCGATCCCGAGACGAAGGCGAAGGTGATCGCCGAGATGAAGGAGACCCTGGCGCGATCCGGTCAGGAGAACTACGACTACGCGATGATTGCCCACTATGGGCCTGACACCTCGTTGAACGGGATGAACGTGATGGAGGCGGCCCGGAAAGTGA
>CAZFLK010000053.1:0-32331 GCA_964519245.1 uncultured Verrucomicrobiota bacterium | reverse complement strand
TGGACCGTTTCTACGACCTGATGATCGCCAATCGCGACCTCATGGAATCAGTCGACGCCCTCAACCTGAACATTTCCGACCACGCCAACGGCTACGGATCCATGGACGGCAGGATCATTCCCTCCTGCTGGACGCAGTACGATCTCGTGCGCAACAAGCTCGACAAGGCCGGACTGCAGTCCAAGTCCGTCCTCTCATCAGAGTCTTGGATCGTCTGGGACGACGCCGGCAACGCCCATGACATCGACGGCGACGGCGCCAAGACCGAAAAGGACGCCTATCTGAAAACGATCACAATCCTCGGCAAATGTCTCGAACGCGGCCTCAACACCATCAACCTCCCCAGGTCCGACAACTCCAGTTCCTGGGCCATGGGTCTCACCAAACGCCGCGACTACAACGGCCGCATCAAGGAACTGCGGCCCGAGATCGTGATTCCCGCCAACGATGGCGGCCCTGGCATCGTCACCCGCAAACTCGGACTCCAGGGCCGCGACGACAACTTCAAGATCGTCGATGGCGGCGGGCATCAGTTCAGCGTGGCAAACTACAGCAATCCGCCCGATCCGAATCACCTCCACTACTACATCTGGAAGTGGTACGCGCAGGCCGCCGGCGGTCCCGACGAGACAATCCGCCACGCCGTTGCCGGCGAAAACGGAAACAACATCACGGTGACGGGTGAAGGATTTGCCGGAGACGAACGCTATCGCATCGCCAGTTGGAACCGGACACGAAAGGTGTTCACCGTCCTCATCTACGCCAGCGGCGCCGACGGCAGTTCCTTGGCAACGGTCAGCATTCCTTCAAGGATCAGGACCGGGAGGCATTCCAACCATGACGGGGCCGCAATCGATTTCCGCGGCGAAGGATTTGGGAATGGAGAGGACTACGTCGCGCACGTGATCACGAAGGACATCAGCATCCAGGACGGCTCCGACATCTCCCCGGCGCACCACGAAACCCCGGTCGCAAAGGTCGACAAGGAAACCCTTACCGTCACCATCCCCGCCATGAACCGCTTCACTGCGATTCAGATCCGCCGCCCCTGACGCGAAGCGGTCTCGTAGCGGCGAACGTAAGTTCGCTCACTTCAGTCTTCCAATACTGTCCGCGTAGCAGTCGACGTGAGGAGGCTCAAGAATCCGCCCGCCCGTCCTTGAAATGAGCCTCCTTACGTCGGCTGCTACGGAGGGCCTCAGCCAGAGCGGAGCCCACGTCCGCTTCTACAACCTCGGTTTACCCCGTCACGTGAAAATAGCCGTGGATGTGCGGCATGCCGCGGAAGTACCAGACCATTTCCGGCCCTTCGATCTGCCAGGTGTCCCAGACACCATCCCTGCCAACGTCGTAGCGACCGCCGTAGCAGGACACCCACAGGCGATCGATCAGATTGCGGTCCTTGACCGTCTTGACGGTCGCTTCCACATCATCCGGCCGAAAACACACCAGCATTCGACGCATGGTCTCCAGGAGTTTCTCCTTCTGATCCTGACTCAGATCCGCAGCGGAGAGCCCCGGCAAGTCCGTCTTGCGCTTCTTGATCACCGCCGCTGGCTTCTCCGACCGCGGCTCTCGCCCAACCAGGATCTGCTCCCGCTGCTTGCCATCGAGCGAACTCACGAATTCATTGAACACGACGCCCTGATACCAGAAGGGATTGCCCTCGTGCTTCGGCCCCTCCCGGAAGGCCTTGGCAAAGTTTCCGTAGAAGATGGGCCGTCCGCCAAAGCCAAGTCCCTTGTCCGTATGCGCATTACACCTGCGCGTCACGTGATGCCCCGTGTAGATAAACTCGAAATCATCATCGTCCGGCGTTCCGAAAAAGCCGACTGAGGGCGTATTCTTGATCTGCCCCATGAGGTCCTTCTGCACCTGCCAGCGCATCTTTTCCCGGTGTTCCTCATGATGCAGGGAATCAAAGATCTGCTGCACGAGGTCACGTTGATCGTCGCTGTAGAACGTGTGCAACCGCTGCTTCGGATTCACATACCACCAGTTGCTGACGAACTCCCGCCTGGAGTCACTGAGCGGCAGGCAGATCGCCCGTCGCTGCTCGTCGCTCAGGCTCTTGTAGAACTGCATCGGCAGCGAATCCTTGTCCGGCTTGGCAGCCCGAAGATTCGGCAGGAAGGCCAGCGCGGCTGAAGCGCCCAGCGCCCGAATGGCGGCCCGGCGGTTGATGGGCTTCTCGTGGGGGGAAACGATCAGATTGTTCATGATGGATTCTCGGAAAAGTATACTGATTGAACGCGCTTGTCTTCGCTCAAGTTACAGGCAGTTCCGGGTTCGCCGTCATCCTCTTGCTCGTCCTCGAGTGAAAACTACGGAATACGCGGAAGACACGGAATTTGACCACTCCATTTGGATCTCGGCATCAAGAACGGGAAGGCATCCTCGCCGGTTGCAATGTTGTTTGTTCAGGCAGAGGAATGGAGACAAGGGATTCATGCCACATTCCTTTGTCTTCATTCCCATGTCTTCCCCTGGGTTGCGGCATCGTCGCTTTGGGGATTCCGTGTCTTCCGCGTATTCCGTAGTTCACCACCCACCGTGGGGTATGAATCCCACGCAAGGCCGAAATGCCCCACAAAGAATTGAATTCCGCTCGCGCCCGTTTCGCCCCAATATGCGCGCTACAACCCATGAAGAACCGCCTCTCGATCCCCAGCCTCGCCATCGCTCTCGCATTCGCTCTTGCCACCGCCCTTTTCGCTGCGCCGCCGGAGTTCAAATGGAAGGAGGTCGAGATCGACCAGATCTCCATCGGCTACGGCCTGCAGATCACCGACGTCGATGGCGACGGGAAGGCCGACATCGTCCTGGCCGACAAGAAAACCATCCAGTGGTATCAGAATCCCACATGGAAGAAGCATATCATCGCCGAGGACCTTACCGTGCGGGACAACGTCTGCATCACGGCCCGCGACATTGACGGCGACGGCAAATGCGAGATCGCCGTCGGCGGCCAATGGAACTTCCGGGAGACCCAGAAGGACGGCGCCGTGCACTACCTCATCCCACCCGATGATCGCACCAAGCCTTGGACGCCGGTCAAGCTCTACAATGAGCCCAACACCCACCGCATGCACTGGCTCGCCGGACCGGATGGCTCTTTCTCCCTGCTGGTGAAGCCCCTGCGCGGCCGCGGCTCAGTCGAAGGCGTCGGCCCTGGCTTCCGACTCTTGGAATACTTCATGCCAAAGGATCCGAAGGCGGAATGGGAAACACGCGAAGTGGCCAACTTTCTCCACCTCTCCCATAACTTCCATCCGGTCAACTGGGACGACGACCCTGAGGAGGAGTTCCTCATAGCGACCAAGGAAGGTTCCTGGCATTTCGACCGCAAGGGAGGCCAATGGCTGGGCGAACAATTGACCCGCGAGTGGTCGGGCGAAATCCGCGACGGCCGGCTGCCGGACGGACGCCGCTTCTTCGCCACCATTGAACCCATGCACGGCGTCCGCTCTGCGGCCTATGCGGCGCCCCAGAAAAAGGGCGAAGGTTGGACTCGATTGACCGTCCTCGATGACGCCCTCAAGGACGGCCACGCGCTGGCCGTCGCGGACTACCTCGGCGTCGGCTCCGATCAAATCGTGGTCGGCTGGCGCGGCATGCATCCCCGCGGCGTCCCCGGCATCAAGTTGTTCACCCCCATAGACAAGCGGGGAAGCAAGTGGCGGGAAACAGTCCTCTCCAACGGCGAGATCGCCGTGGAGGACATCAAGGCCGGCGACCTGAACAGGGACGGCTACGCCGACATCATCGCCGCCGCGCGCCAAACCAAGAATCTGCGGATCCTGTTTTCGGTTCCGAGGAAGTAGCTTCCGGGGCCAACGAACACTGGTTCGCTCATGCCAGTTCCTGTCCATTAAAGACCGCAGAGCGACTGCCCATCCGGGTGACGCTCCGAGATCGCATGTAGAAGAGCCGCACTTCCTGGTTTCACAAGGCCCTCGTTTGCCGTGAGCATGTGCTCCTGGACGCCGTCGCTTGGGAACGCAATGCATTCCGGGCTGAAGGCCCGGAATCGAAGCCGGCCCTACCGCTCCTCACCATACAACCATTCAATCGGAAACCGCGTTATTTGCGTCAGGTTCAACCCGCCCGTTCTCCGGTCTCCCGCGCAATGCCCCAACAGGACGTGGCCATCGATAAAGTCCATCGCCGTGTAACAATACCAACCGTTCGGATCGTCCTCGAGCGTCCGACCCCGTGTCCAGGTCCGGCCCTCATCCCTTGAAATCGCGACATTGAAGGGCGTGCGTCTGCCTTTGCGCGCCGCATCGATGTTCTCGTGATCGTTCCAGGCGACCAGCAAGTCGCCGGTCGTTGGAATGCGTTCGATCGTCGCGGGCGAAAGCGGCGACTTCAATGACGACCTACCCAGCTCCGACCAGGACTCACC
This sequence comes from uncultured Verrucomicrobiota bacterium, assembly GCA_964519245.1. Taxonomy (GTDB): domain Bacteria; phylum Verrucomicrobiota; class Verrucomicrobiia; order Limisphaerales; family JAYPEY01; genus JAYPEY01. Next base: position 27,923 of record CAZFLK010000053.1, on the reverse strand, counting down.
GCGATCGCTGGAATACGAGATCAACTGAACGCCGGCATCGGAGCGGACAAACATCATCAAGCGCCCGTCCTTCAGTTCAATCAATCCCGGCTCCTGCGCGGTCAAGCGGCGCCCGTTCTCGTTTGCGGCAATCAGGATCGAGCTGTTCCGCCGCCAGGTCTTCCCGGCATCGTCCGACAGATAGCACATGATCTTCCCTTGCCAGTCCGGCTTGGCGTAGTCCGGCAGATTATGCAGCGCCACGGCCATGATCAGTCGCCCATCCTTGAGTTGAATCACGCGATCATTGTTCAACACGTAATAGCCCACCTGGTCCGTGATCACTTCGACCGGCTCGCTCCACGTCTTCGCCTCATCGGTGGAGACTCGCATCACAGGCCGGCAATCCAGGAGCGAATTCTTCCGCGCGTAGAATAGGGCGATCCTCCCGTCCTGAAGCCGCAGCAACGAAACGGACATGTCATTGAATCCCCCGCTTCTCGGCACGATGACCACATCCTCCTTCGTCCAGGTCTTGCCGCCATCAGCTGAGAAGCGCCCGGCCAAATGCCCTTCCGCGTGATCACTGCCGCCGCCGGTGAAGTGCGTATAGACGAACAGGATCCGCCCATCCTTGAGCCGAATGAAATCCCCCTCGCTGTTGCGCTCGTTGCCCGCCCCGGGCGGGAGCAGACGATTCTTCTCCACGCCGGCGATCTGCTTCACCCGATAGGGCGGCTCCAATGAGATCTCGAAATGCTCACCCAAGTTGCCCTTCGCGCTGAAATGCCGGATCTTCATCCGGGCCCTCCACGGCTGCAACCCCACCTCGCCAATGGCGCGACGCGAAACCCTTCGCTCGTGCGCCAATGTGCCATCAATGAGGAATCGCAGTTCCTCGCCGCGACGCACGGCCTCCACGACAAACAACCGTCCCTCCTTCAGGAAAGCATCAGGATCTCCGATCGGCGTCCCTTTGGCTCCATCGAACAAGGCTCCGGTCAGAAACATCCTTCCATGCGCGCCCTCGAACCCGAAGTAGCTCCGCCCCAATTGCAGTGTCGCGGCGGATCGATCCAGCTTCTCCAGGATCAATTCCGCGCGAATCTCGAAGTCACCCTCGCCGACCTGCAGTCCCCCGACAAGCCGCGCCGCCACTCCCTCCGCCATCAGAAATCCATCGTCCACCTCCCAAGCGCCGCTGGCTTCGGCCGTATTCACCCGCTGACCTTCATCCACGAAAACCACAAAATCCTCGGCGGCATGGTTTTGGTTCGCAACGATCAGCAGCAGGCAGGCAATTGGGAACAAGGTGGCGCGCATGGGATCAGTTCACCGTCGACCCGGGCCAACGTCAAGCGCGCTTCCCCAAAGGCGGCCTCAAGGTTTTCGGCCAGCCCCCGCCCTGAACCGGGAAACAGCCGCACTCCCCCGCAACAACCATCCGACCGAAAGGACCAGCGAGGCAACCGTGATCGCCAATCCCACACGAAAGGACCACGGCCGATACTCAAACACGATTTCGTGTTGTCCGGCAGGCGCGCGAACGGCGCGGGCCACGCCATTCGCGCGAACGATCTCCACCTCCTCGCCGTCGACCCAAGCCCGCCAACCCGGATAGTACAATTCATTGAGAACCACGTAACCGCCGTCGTCGAACGCGCCATCGAGAACAACTCGCTCCGGATGGAATTCCCTGATCTCGACACGCGGCGTCCGGACCTCGCCCCCCGGCTCCCCGCCACCATCGCCCCCGTTCGGTTGGCGGTCCAGAATCACGGTATCGAAAAGATCGACATCCCCCTTCTTGAGCCGGGCGAGTTGCCGCTCAAACCCGGACTCAACGATCGACTTCCCCACCCAATACGCCCGCGGTTGTTCGCCAAAGTCCACGACTCGTCCGCCGGCCAGCGCGACATATCGCAGGCTCAAGACCCTCTGAAACACCGGGTTGGGCTTCTGAAATGCCTCGGGCCGAATCATGTGGCGCGAGTAACGCGGCGTCTCCACCCCGGAAATCGCGTAGACCAAGCGCATGTAATCGCCGTGGACGATGGGCTCATAGCCGTTCACATCATGATAACCGAGAACCTTGCTCCGACTCCCCCCCGCAAGCATCGCCACGCGATGCAGCCCAGGATTGCTGACGACCGGCTCCTCCCACTCCCGCACTTCCAGAAAGGCTGCCTCATTGTGAATGGGAATCGAGTGACTCAACTGCCCCCAAAGGTCGCAGAACACCACCGCCGCGAGCGCCGCCATAGGCAAGGCGTCGGCAGTAAATCGCTTCTTCAGCAGAAGCGCGCCCGCAGGCGTCAAGCAGCAGAAAGCCACAAAGACAAAACGCGAAACCGGCAGCGGATCACGCCAGATGGCGTGTATGCCCCAGACTGCCGCCGCCAGGGCAACTCCGGCCAACCCCAGCATGCCCGCGTCCCGCCGAAAGCGCCGCATCTCGACCAAACGCGCGGCTCCCATGCCGGCCAGCGCACACAGACTGAACACCAACACAATCATCGCCCTCGAGTGAATCCGAAAGAGGTCAAATCCGGGAACCACGTGAAAGTAGAGCCGGAACAAAGGCGAGGCCTCCCCCAGCATGACCGACACCGCGAGCGCTCCCAGGACGCCCAACGGCAGGACCAACCGAACCCGCTTCCTCGACGCAAACGCCGCGCCCGCCAAAACCAGTGTGACCAGCCCCGCATAGCCGCTGAACTCCCATTTGTCGGGCACTTCGTCCACCGCCAACCCGGGCGCCAGGAAACGGGTGAACGCGATCGCCGGATAGGCGAAGAATGCCGTAAACTCGAAGGACTTTTCCGCGCGGTCGCTCATCCCGGCCAGTTCCACGGTTGGGATCACCTGGATCGCCGCCACGCCGAAGGCGACCAGAAAGAGCGCCGCCAATCCCAACCCTGCCGATTTCCAGGCGTTCGCCCCGGCGCGCTCCTTCACCATTCCCAGTTTGAGCGCCGGATAACAGACGACCATCAACGCAATGTAGAAGGAAACCTGCGGCACGCCCCCCAGGATCAGTCCGCCAAACAACAACCCCGCGCCGCCCCAAGCCCGCCGACTCCCGCTCTGCAACGCCCGCTCCACAAGCAGCATCAACCAGGGCAACAATGCCGCCGGCTGGAAGAAAGTGGGATGCCCTGCCGCAATGCGATCAACCATGTAGCCGCTGAACGCATAGGCGACACCGGCCGCCCACCCCGCGCCGGCGTTCTCCGAAACCCGCCGAACAAAGTAATACATGCCTACGCCCGCGAGCCAGACGTGCAAAAGCACAATCGTCGTAAACGCCGCCGGCAACGGCGTCAGCAGATATAGAACCGCCGGCGGGTAATAGAGGTTGTTGATCGGATTGGCCATGAACGGATGGCCAAAGTAGTAGTGCGGACACCACAGGGGCCACCCCCCTTCCGCCACCCTCGACGCGATGTAGGAGCGATTCCAAAAATCCTGCCGAATGACGTCATGGCCGGCGATGAACTCGCCCGGCCCCGCAGTGATTGCCGGCCAGAAAAACACCAGCGTCAGAACGCCAAACACGAACCATGGCGACGACAATGCCCGGGCAAGCGCAACCCGCGCGCGCGCCCAGCCGCCCCCCATGGGAGCCGCCCGCCGTCCTGGATCTTCAGCCATCACTGCCACCGGCCGGAAACCTTGCACGGTCGCGCCCCAGCCCAAAACCTTTTTCCTGAGGAATGCCGCCCGGGGTTTCAGGTCCATCGCAGATTCTGTCTTGCAACTCCGCGCAATCCCCCGTCTCCTATCCCCATGAAGAAACCCATGCTGCTCGGACTCATTGTCGCCCTATCCACACTTTCCGCATTCGCCGGTCCCATGATGAAACCCATCTTCACCGGCAAGGACCTCAGCGGTTGGAAGGCGCCGGACGGCAATGACAAGGCCGGTTGGTACCGGGCTGTCGACGGAGAACTCCGCATCCAAAGCGGCCCGAAGAAGAAAGGTTCCGTCATCTGGACCGAAAAGTCCTACCGCGATTTCGTGATGGAATTCGACTTCAAGTTCGGCGAAGGCGTCGTCGACACCGGCGTTCACGTGCGCAACAAGGACCAGATTCAGATCGGCATCTCCGGCTCCCTCAAGCGCGACATGACCGGCTCCCCCTACATTCCCGGAAAGGGCTATCCCGTCGAGGCCGAGGGCGTGAAGGAATTGCTCAAGCTGAAGGACTGGAATTCCATGAAAATCCAGGCCGTCGGCAAGCAATACACGGTCTGGCTCAACGGCAAGAAAGTGATGACCTACAAGTCCGATTCCGCGATCGAGGAAGGGCCCATCGGCCTCCAACTCCACGGCAACCGCGTCATGTCCGTCACCTACCGCAAGCTGCGCCTCGCGGAGCTGAAATAGTCTTCCCGCCAACTCGCCTCCCCACATGAAACTGCCCCTCCGTTTCGGCGCCGCGCTCCTGGCCGTCGCCTTCGCCCTTTCCTTGGCCGCTCCCGTTCGGGCAGCCGACCAGGCCAAGGTCATCCACCTGCTCAACGGCAAGGACCTGTCGAACTTCTACACCTTCATACGCAACTCCAAGGACCGGAAAACGCCGCCGGACCTGAACAAGGACCCCGACAAGGTCTACACCTACAAGGATGGCGTCCTGCGCGTCAGCGGCCAACACATGGGCTACCTCGCGACCAGGAAAAACTACAGCAACTACCGGCTCGTCGCGGAATTCAAGTGGGGCGCCAAGACCTGGGACGACCGAGGGCGCGCCCGCGATGCCGGACTGTTCTTCAACGCAACCGGAGAGGATGTCCTGTTCATGAAATCCCAGGAGTGCCAACTGCTCGAGGGCGGCACCGGCGACCTGTGCCTGATCCGTGGCGCCGATCTGACCGTCCAGGGCGTCAATGGCGTAAAACGCTTCGATCGCCCGGGCAAGGGCGAATGGAAAAACGAACTCGGATTCCGCGGCCCGGACGAGGTGGAAAAGCCGCTCGGCCAGTGGAACACCATCGAGATCATCAACCGCAACGGGCGCATCAAGCTCTCAATCAACGGCCGGGTGATGGTCGACGGAAAGAAGGCGGACCCCAAGGCGGGCAAGATCCTGATCCAGTCCAACAACGCGGAGCTGTTCTACCGAAGGTTGGACCTGTACCCGCTCTCCTCCGCGAAACCGAAGTGACCGCCCAGCCGGTCCGAGATCAGCTCTCAGGCAAAAGCCCTGCCCAACGCCTCACGCGACCACATCCAGGATCGGCTCGCCGCTGGAGATCATGAGCGGGCGTTTCTGAAGGTCGTAAATCATCGAGGTCGGGTCGATCCCCATGAGGTAATAGATGGTCGCGGAGAGGTCCTCCAAGGTCACGGGATTCTCCGAAGGTTCGCTGCCGGTCTTGTCGCTGGCCCCGTAGATGTAGCCCGGTTTCACACCTCCGCCCGCGAGGAGGACGCTGTAGCATCGCGGCCAATGATCCCGGCTGGCGTTCTTGTTGATCTTGGGCGTCCGCCCGAATTCCCCCATCCAGACCACCAGCGTCTCGTCCAACATGCCGCGCTGTTCGAGATCATGGATCAGTGTTGGCAGCGTGATGTCCGTGATGGGAAAGTGCCGTTTCTCCACAATGGGATACATGCGCGTGTCATTGAACCCGTGGGTGTCCCAACCACCGGTCGTGACGCTCTGCCCCCCGATGCTTCGGGAAAAATAGCAGGTGGCGAACTTCACCCCGCTCTCCACCAACCGCCGCGCCAGCAGACAGCCCTGACCGTAGGTGGTGCGGCCATAGGCGTCACGCAGCGCCGCCGGCTCGCCCGACAGGTCGAACGCCTTTCGCAGCCGCTCGCTGTTCAGCATGCCGATCGCCTTCCGGTAGTAGGCGTCCAGGCCGCGCGCCTCCGCGGAGTAATCCAGCAACCGGGACTGCCGATCGATCAATTCCTGCAGGCCGCGCCGCGCCTGCAGGCGATCCATGCTCAGGTTGTTCGGCAGGCTCAACTCGGGCAGTTGAAAGTTCGCTTCGTTCGGGTCGCGCGGCACAAACAGGGGATCGTGCTTCTTGCCCAGGAAACTCGCCGCCTGCCCCGGTGTGCGGGACCCATCCGCCACCACGTATGGGTAACTGACAAAGGTCGGCAATCCACCCGGCTCATTCGGCGCCAGATGATCAACGACCGAGCCATAGGCCGGAAAGAGATCGATCGAATCCCGCAACCGCTGGTCATCCGTAGCCGGCGCATGCCCGGACAACGCATAATAGCCCGCCGAATTGTGATTGTTCATCTTGTGATGAACGGAGCGGATCACCGTGAAGCGATCCATGATCTTCGCCACGCGCGGCAAATGCTCGTTGGTCAACAGGTCCGGATTGGTCGTGCGGATCGGTTTGTGCGGCGATCGATATTCTTTCGGCGCGTCCGGCTTCATGTCGAACATATCGACGTGCGAAGGCCCGCCCCATTGGAACAGGAAGATCACGGACTTCGCCCGCGCCGGAGGCCGACCGCCCGGGTATTCACTGCCGCGCAGGATCCTGGGCATCGTCAACCCCAGGGCTCCCATGCCCCCGACCTTCAGTAACTGCCGGCGCGACATCGCCACCAGCCGCGCCATCTGATTCTCCGTGGGTTTCTGTTTCATTTTCTCAGCACGAATTCCTTGGCGTTCAGCAGCGCCCACGCGAGGTCCTCCAATGCGGCGCGGCGATCGTTCGACCGCTCCAAGTATCCGGTCGCCGCATCCGATTCCTCGACCGTCGGTTCCCTCGTCAACATCCTCCAATACAGTTCGCGAACGAGGTCGTTCCCGGCATCAAACCTCGCCGCCAACCCTGCGAGTGAGTTCTGCTCGTCCGTCAAAAGGGAATTCAAGGTCGCTCCGCTGGTCAATTCGAACACCTGCGCCAGAGACGTGTCGTCCACCCGCTCCGTGTCCGAGTCCGTCAATCGCGGCGGTTTGCCGAACAAGTGCAGGAAACGATCCCCGGACGTCGGACGCTTCGGCCGATACACCGCGCGAATACCGGGCATTTGTATTGCGCGCATCGGCCGCTCGTACCCCTCAAACCTCGGCAGCGAACCCAGGACGCCATGCACCGAATCCAGCAACTGCTCCGCTCCCAAACGCCGCGGCAAGGCCCGGGAAAAATTGATCTCGTCATCCGCATTGGTTGCGTTCGGCCGGGAATCCAGCTGATACGCCCGCGAGGCGCAGATGGCGCGAACGGCATGCCTGAGATCAAATCCGCTCCGAATGAAGTCCGCCGTCAGGGCGTCAAGCAGCTCCGGATTCACCGGCGGATTCGTCGCGCGAAAATCGTCCACAGGCTCGACGATTCCCCGCCCCATGAGATGCGACCAGATCCGGTTCACCTGCACGCGAGCGAACAGCGGGTTGTCCGCGTCGGTCAGCCAATCCGCGAGCCTGTCCAAACGCTGGTCCGCCTGGTCGATCGTTGCGCCCGCGCCCAGCAGTTGCGGCGCGGGCGCCTGCTTGGTCTTGGGGTGCTTGAGTTTCCGCTCGGCGACCAACTTCACGACCTGCTCGCCCACGAAGTTGTTCTTGTCGTTCTTGTCGAACCGCTTGTTCTCCTTGATCTCGTAGTCCATCCCGTCGAACACCGCCGCGAATCCGTAGTAGTCATCCATTGTCCAGCGTTCGAAGGGATGATTGTGGCACTTCGCGCAATTCAACCGCGTGCCCAGAAAGATCTGCGCAACCGCCTCCGCCCGCCGATCCGGCGCGCGCAGGGCGCGATAGTAATTGGCGGGCGCGACCGAATAAGTGCTGCCCAAGGCCGTCAGGATCTCGCGGGCAAACTGGTCGACCGGCTTGTTCTCCGCGATCGACTGACGAATCCAACCGTGGAAGGCGGCGACGCCCTTGCGATCCAGGACTTTCTCCTCCACCCGCAGCAAGTCCGCCCACTTCAGAGCCCAGTAGTCGGCAAACTCGGGCGACTCCAGCAGGCGGTCAATCAGCCTTCCCCGCTTGGCCGGGTCCCGGTCCGCCACGAACGCCCGCGCCTCGTCCGCCGGCGGAATCGACCCCGTCAAATCCAGCCACGCGCGACGGACAAACGTGGCGTCATCGCACAAGCCCGATGGAGCCAACCGTAGTGTGCGCCACTTCTTCAGCAGGGCGCTATCGATGAAGTTGTTCGCGGGCGGATCATTCCAGACAAACGAAGGGCGCTGCGGCACGAAAGCCAAACGGACCGGAGCCTGCATCCCGAGATAGCGGACCGCCACCGTTGTCTCCCCGGGGCGCAGGCTCGTCACAAGCCCCCGGGCATCCACTGCCACATCCAGGGTGGACGGCTCGTAGATCGCCCAATCCGTGACATCCTTGCTGGATCCATCCGAGAAATGGGCCGCGACCGAAATCCGCGCTGTTGTCTCCGGAGCGAAAAGGACCCGCTCTTGTGGGGCGACCTCGATGCGAACCAACTGCGGTTCCTCCGCAACCTCCAACGGCGCGCCCTCGCGGATCCACTGCGCCAGGACCTGATGCGACGCCGAGCCTTCGGCAAATCGCTTCCCGCCTTCGTGCGGCACCCCCGCCGTCGCCTTGCGCAACATGGCGCTGCGCGCCGGCTCGCCCGGGCGAAGAAAGGTCTTGGTCAACACGGCATGGTCCTGCAACGGATCTTCGCCCCGCAGGGAGAGAGCCAGTCTCCCCTTCCCCGCGGCCGCGCCATGACAAGCCCCCAGATTACAGCCCGCCTTGGACAAGACCGGCATCACCTGGTTGCGGAAGGAGACGCCGCGCGACTCGTCCGCGAGCGCGCCGGAGAACGCGACCAACAGCAGCGCCACAACCGCAATGTTCCATCTGATTGTCATGCTCAAGTTCCAATCAACCCGCCTCGAACTCAAACCCTTCGTCACGCCAGCCCTCGACCCGCCAACCCTTTCTTTCACGCGGCGCCCGGAACCCGGGTCACATCGTTTTGCACTGCCATATCCGGACCATGCAACGCGCGGGCATCGAAATCCAACGAGATAAATCCCGGAAACACAGCGCACGAGAACCCGAAGGAAGCCCGCACATCGTAGCAGCTGGCGCGACCGTCCCCTCACCCGTTCAAAATCTCCTTCACCACACGGCTCGGCCGGTTGTCCGTGAGGCGTTTCTTCTGCCCGTTGTACTGAAACTCCAACTGGGAGTGATCCAGGCCGAATTGATGCAGAATCGTAGCCTGGTAATCATTGGGCGTGACGCGATCAACCACGGCCTTGTGGCCGAATTCATCCGTCTCGCCGTAGACCATTCCACCCTTGAAGCCCCCGCCGGCCAGCCAACAGCTGAATCCCTGGCCATTGTGATCGCGCCCGGCCTTGGCGGCGGCTCCGTGATTCTCGGTCACCGGCAAGCGCCCGATCTCGCCGCCCCAATGAACAATGGTCGTGTCCAACAAGCCGCGCTGCTTGAGGTCCTTGACCAGAGCCGCAGCCGGCTTGTCCGTCCGGGCGCAAACAGCCGGAAGCGACGTGCGGATGCTGTTGTGATTGTCCCAGGGCTGACCACCGAGAAACAACTGCACGAAGCGCACGCCGCGCTCGACCAATCGCCGCGCAATCAGGCAGCGAGTCCCAAACTCTTGCGTCGCCCTTTCATCAATGCCATAGAGTTTCCTCGTCGCCTCGCTTTCGCCGGAAATGTCCAACGCCTCGGTGGCGGCGGACTGCATGCGCGCGGCCATTTCATAACTCTCGATCCGCGCCTCCAGATCCGCCTCGCCCGGATGCGCCGCGAGATGGCGCTCGTTAAGCATGCGGAGAAACGAAAGATTCTGGCGCTGCAGTTCGCCCTTCAGGTGCCCGGGCGGCGTCAGATTGAAGATACGAGGCTCCTTGGCCCGCAGGACCGTGCCGCGGAACAGCGGCGGCATCCAGCCGTTCGACCAGTTGTTCACGCCATCCACCGGATTGCCTCCCGGATCCTTCAGGACCATGTAGGCGGGCAGGTTGTCGGTCTCCGAACCCAGCGCGTAGGTCAGCCACGAGCCAAGCGTCGGCCGACCAAGAACGGACGGGATGCCCGAGTGCCAATAGCGGATCGAAACCTCGTGCCCATTGTAGCCGGTGTGCATCGACCGGATGAGCGTGATGTCGTCCACAATGCCCGCAATGTTCGGCAGTAGTTCCGAAATCTCCGTGCCGCATTGCCCGTGCGACTTGAACTTCCACGGACTGCCGAGCAACGCCTTGCTGGCGCGGTTGACGAAACTGTATTTCACATCGCCCGTGTATTGCGTCCCGCTGCGTTTGGTCAGTTCGGGCTTGGGATCGGTGAGATCCATGTGCGAAGGCCCGCCATGCATGAACAGCGAGATCATGGCATTCGCCCGCGGCGAGGCCTGCGGCTCACGGGCGGTCGTGTCGAACGACTGCGCTGGCAGCGGCTTGTCGGTGGTCTTGGCCAGCAGGTTGTCGCGCGCCAACAATGACGCCAACACCACGCCTCCAACGCCCATGGCGTTGCGGTTCAGGAACTCTCGGCGGGTTTGATATGGGTTTTCCATGTTGCAACTTCGCTATTCTATCAACGACTGTTTACACATCCTTTCCGGGCACAAGAGAAGCGCCTCCCCACGGATAGGATTCTTCCCTCCGTGGGTCGGCTCTGCCATCCGTGGAAAAACGGTCTTCATCAAGTCTGCGCATTGGAAACAGTGGAGTTCAATTGCCGCATCAATCCACATACAAAAACTCGTTCGAATTCAGCAAGGCCTGGCAGAGATTGGCCAGGATGAGCGACTCCGGATTGCGCTTCGAGGCCGCGGCCGGCCGGTCCAACAGGTGGCGCCATTGCCCCGCTGCGAATTCCAAAGCTCCCCTCATCTCTCCTTTGGAAGGCGCGCGGTTGTAGGCAAGTTCCCAGGCGCGGGCGATGGGATTGGGCAGGTCCGCCAGCGAAGCGGCGGTCGCCTCCATCGGCCCTCGAAAACCTTCCTCAGACTTCCAGACTGCAACCTCGCCAGCAGCGCCCGACGACACTGAGACCGCCGCTTTCCAGCCGAACGAATCCGAGGTATGGTTCGAGCGGCAATCGGTGATGAAGTCGATGATGTCGCCGGCCCGAACCTCGAATGAGGCCACCGGCGTTGGGACCGTCCCCGTCTTCACCGCCCATTCCCCCAGCAGCCCTAGCCGACTGGACACGATCCGCCCGCGAACGCCGTCAGCGTTCGGTGAAGGGTGGTGCAGGTCGCCGGAGATCGTCGCCGTCCCGGATTCCCGCGCATGCCACCGTCGGACTGTCGCAAATCCGGGATTGCGATCGGGATGCCCGCCGGTGGCCGAAAGCGAGGCGTAGCCGCTGACCGGCGCCGGCAATTTCGGACCGCCCGCCCACGACGATCCCGTCCAATGCGGCAGTCGCGTGAAGGAGGCCGTTCGTTTCGTCTTCTCGTCGTAGCCGCCATAGCCGAACTCCCAGCGGGGTTTCAAGTCGCCGGTCAGGGCGGCGAGATCCAACCCGGATTCCACCACGCCACTCAAAGGCGGTTCCCGCATCGCGCGAGCCGCCATTTTCTCCGCCTGCTTCAGCACGAATTCACTGTTCATCATCATCAACGATTGCGGGGTCACTGTGGACGAGGGCCGTTTCGCGCAATTGACCTCCATCACCGGCGCGTCAAAGGCGGTAAGGAGTGACAATGGCTGGCTGCGTCGATTCTGCAGGTAAACGCTGCGACGGGAGGGCTCCGCCGCCTCGATCACCTGCCCCTCGGCGTCCGCCTTGACCGCGATGGCCGGCCCAAACAAGTCCGGCTTTATCGCGCCGCTGGCGACGAGCATGCGATCGCGGACAACCTCAGCGTCGAGTCGGATGATCGGTTTGCGTGAATAAAGCAGGTTCGCCGGGTCGGCGGTCGTTTGTGATTCGCCGCCGATTGCCGACTGCCGATAAACCGCCGACATCATGATGAGCTTGTGCAGCCGTTTGAGGCTCCAGCCATTGGCCATGAATTCATCCGCCAGCCAGTCAAGCAGTTCCGGATGACTGGGCCGTTCGCCCAAAGCTCCGAAATCATCCGGCGTGCGGACCAGCCCCCGTCCGAAGTGGTGTTGCCACACGCGATTGACGATCACCCGCGCCGTGAGCGGGTGGTCCCGGCTGGCCAGCCAGCGCGCGTAGGCCAATCGACGACCGCTGGTCGGCACGGCCTTGTCGTCGGCCGCAAAGGTCGGCCGTTTCCCAGGCAACGCGGCAATACTCAAAGCCGCCGGCTGGACCTCGTCCTTTGGCTGCCGAGGATCGCCGCGATGAAAAACCTTGGTCAGCGGCGCCTTGCCCGGCGTTTCAAACATCACGCGCAGGAACTCCTCCTTCGGCTTGCCGGCCCGGATCTTCGCCACGGCTGCGTAGTCCTTCTTCAGTTCGTCCGCGGCCTTTTGATTGTACTGGTAGAGCGTCCCCGCGCTGATGTTGGTGGCGGGATATTTCCTGAGCAGCGCCTTCTGCTCGTCCGTGCGTTTGGCGACCGGAGTCTTGTAGGCGTCGCGCAGTTGTCCGCGAAGCGGCTCATCATGCCTCTTCAGCTCCACCTCCAGGGCCGTGGCCACATACTCCGATTCCTTCCTCTTCACCTTCGCCTGCGCCTCGCGGGCCTCGTTCTCGATCCTGGCCGAGTTGGCCCGGTCCTCGTCGGTGTAAAGCGAGACGCGCCGCGAGTTCGGCGTTCTCCAACCGCCGCCGTTGAAGGCCGGCTCGAAGATCGCGCGCAACTGGTAGTAGTCCCGCTGGGAAATCGGATCGTAACGGTGGTCGTGACATTGCGCACAACCCACGGACAAGCCGAGCAGCGAGGTCGAAACGATCTTCAAGGTGTCCGCGATGACCTGGTTCTGCCCCATGGCATTGTTGGCGCCGCTGCCGGTGCCGTCGGCGGCCATGCGAAGAAAGCCGGTGGCGGATAGGAGCTCGATCTGTTCGGGCGTCAGGTTGCGATGCGGCTGGGGCACGAGTTCATCGCCGGCCAGTTGCTCGAGGATGAAGCGGTCGAAGGGCTTGTCGTCGTTGAACGCGCGGATCACGTAGTCGCGGTAACGCCACGCATAAGGACGGACATCGTCGCGTTCGGTGTGTCCCTCAGAATCCGCGTAGCCCGCTGCGTCCAGCCAGTGTCGCCCCCAACGTTCACCGTAGTGCGGGGAGGTCAGCAACCGGTCGATCATCCGCTCGTAGGCGCCCTCGGATTCGTCTGAAACGAACGCGTCCACCTCAGCGACGGTCGGCGGCAGCCCAACAAGATCGAACCAGGCGCGACGCAATTGGGTGGCGCGGGAGGCAGCCGGTGAAAGCGCCGTGCCCTTGGCCTCGAGCTTGCGGAGAATGAAGGCGTCGATGGGCGTGCGGACCTGCTCCGAATTCCCAACCTCCGGAACCGCCGGCCGGCGAATGGGTTGAAACGACCAGAACCCGCGCTCCTCCTCGGTGATGCCCAGGCCCGGGCCGATGCTCTCCGGCTCCGGCCGCAACGTCGGCGCGCCCAAGCGAATCCAGTTCTCCAGAACGGCGATCTGCTCCGGCGGAATCGGACCGCCGCTCGGCGGCATTTCCCCCTCGCGGACCTTCTGCAGCAGAAGACTGTCGTCCGGTCGCCCCGGCGCAATGGCGCCCCCGCTCTTTCCGCCCTTGATCATGAACCGACGCAACCGCAAGTCGAGTCCGCCCTTCAGATCCTCCTCGGCGCCATGACAATCAAGGCAATGCTCCCGGAGAATCGGACGGATATCCTGCTCGAAGGTCAGAGAGGCGCCCGCGACCGCCCAACCATTGGCGGCAATCAGGGCAAGCAGACAGACGCGGGAGACAACCGGTTTGGACCAATCGAGCATTTCTCAAAAATACCGGTTCAACACGACGCTGCAATGCTTAGATGCGCCCACGTTTTCGCAATCGCGGCTACGGTGACACGAAAAATGTCCATCCTCGCGAATGCATCCCGACCCAGCAGCCGCCTTCGCGCCATCGCCCTTCACAACCACAAAGAACGCACGCAGGGCTTCAGCCCTACGTCTCATCCGGAAACAGAACTGCGGCCTGAACAACCTTCACTTCCCGCCATACACCGGCGGCTTCCAGTCCTTCGGCAGACGGCCTTGCGGACGAACGCCGAGGGAACCCGCCGGAATCGGGTGATCCTCTGATTTCAAGAGCGGCAGGTCATCCGGCAAATGGCGAATCTTCATCTCCTTGTATTCGATGGTCATCTTCGGTCCGACATGGACCTGCACCGCGAGCACCCCCTCCAACGCGCGCCCCTTCTCGTCAAAGTCGATCAGGTCGGCCGTCTTGTGGCCGTCGATCCAATGCTGATGATGATTGCCCCGGACCAGGACGCGGTAATCGTGCCACTCGTCCGACGCGAACTCCTTCACCGGCATCTTGTCGATGATCCACGATCTCCCTTCCTCGTCGATGATCACCTTCTCACCGGTATGGGCCAGGATGCGCCGGCCCTTTTCCTCGTAGAGCATGCCGTTGTACTTGGGAATGTTGGCGACCACGTCGCACTGGTAACCGGTGACGATATCGAGCCCGAGGTCCGGGCGCGACTGCCCGCGATACTGAAGGCCGCTGTTGCCGCCCTTCGTCACCTTGACCTTCACCCGCAAATCAAAATTGCGAATTGTCGACCCCTTCCAGGTGATGAAACGGTTCATCTTCAGCGACCCATCCGTGACGCCGGTCAGGACGCCGTTCTTGATAGACCAATACTTCGGGTCGCCGCTCCATTGGCCAAGTCCGCGCCCGCGCGCGGGCAACAGGTTCACGAAGCCATCGGGACCGGGCTTGACCGTCACGGCCGCAGATGCGACGGGATGATCGTCGGTGGATTTCACGAAGTTCCCCTCGAAGGGCAGCAACGCCCCGCCCAATTCCTTGACGCGCTGGTCGGTGCGCTGACGCATGGCGGCCAAGATCTTCTCGTGTTTGGGATCGTTGGCCAGGTTGACCAACTCGTCCGGGTCCTGCTTCAGATCGTGGAGGAACTCATGGTTCCCATGGTCCATGTAGCGGACGTATTTGTAGTTGTCGTTGCGCAAACCTTCGAAGGGCGGGATGCGGTTCCGGACCGCGAAGTGTTCGTGAAAGGACTCCTTGCGCCAGTCGGAAGGTTTCCCCTTTTCGACCACCGGCTTGAGGCTGCGCCCCTGATAACGCTCCGGAATCTCAGCGCCCGCCCAGTCGAGAAAGGTCGAGGGCAGATCGAGGTTCAGCGCAATGGCGTCGGTCACCCGGCCGCGTTGCGACTTCTTCACCCGGGGATCCATGACGATCATCGGGACACGCAGGGACTCCTCGTAGTGCGACCACTTGCCGGCGAAGCCGCGATTGCCGAGGTGATAGCCGTTGTCGGCGTGGTAGACGACGATGGTGTTGTCCGCGAGACCGGCCTCTTCGAGGGCCTGCATGAAGCGGCCGATCGCGTTATCGATGCCGCTGACCATCCGCATGTAGGCCTTCATGTTGATCTGGTATTTGTAGTCCGTATTCCACCGCCAGAACCAGCGCTCGCGATTGATCGTGGTCTTCAGGAAGTAGGGCTGGTCGTCGAAGATCTTCGGGTCGTCCAGCTTGGGGCGCGGCATCTCCATGTCCTCGTACATGCCGTCCACGGCGCGCGGCCAGGGGAACATGCCGATACCTGGGCGACGATCACTGTCCTCGGCGTGGCAAGCATTGAACCACATGTTCAGCGCGAAGGGCTTTCCCTTGGGCTGGTTCTTGATGAACTCGATGCCGCGATCAACGATCACCTCCGTCTCATGCCGCAGGCTGCCGTCCGACTGCTTCTTGTAGAAGGGGTTGCGCCCGATGGCCTCAAACTCATCGAAGTGATCCTGTTGCTTCCAGCCCTTGGGCATTTTGGCATGCCATTTGCCGTAATGGGCGGTGCGATAACCGCTCTCTCGAAGGATGTCAGTATAAAGCGTTTCAACGGCTTCCGGCCTGGCCTGGTCGCGCTTACCCGGAGTGCCATAGCTCCGACCGGTCAACCCCGTGAGAATGGTCGTGCGACTGACCCAGCAGATGGAATGACTGACGAACGAATTGGCAAAACGCGTGCCGTTGGCGGCGAGCCTATCAATGTTCGGCGTCTTCACGAAGGGATGCCCATAACAGGCCAGCGAACTGCTGGTTTGGTCGTCGGCAAAGAAGAAGACTATGTTGGGCTGCTTCGCGGCGGAAGCCGTCAAGGCGAACAGCAGGACGGAGGCGAGAATTACAATTCGTTTCATGTCTGGAGTCGAGATGTGACGGAAAACCGAGGTTGCTTCGACTCGCCGCCGTCTTCAATGATTCATTTACCGCGTGAAAACGGTGCGCGATTGTCCACCGTCTTCGGGACCAGCCGCAGAAACCCGGGAATTGGATGCGCCTGCGGCCAGCCCTGGTCTCCGGCGCTATGCCGCGCTCGGACATACTCCAACTCACTTCCCGCGTCTGATCGCCCCTTCGGGAATCCACCCGTTCTTGTCCCGCCAACGTTTGGTCTCCCAAGCCTCCTTGGAACTCTTGGCCTGGGCTTCGCTGCGACCGACCAACGGCCAGTTCGGATCGGGGCGATGCGATTCCTTGAAGATCGCCTCGGCGCGCTTAACCAGGTCGGCGCGCATCGCCGCCAGGTTATTCCTCTCCGGCGTGTCGTTCTTCAGGTTGTAGATTTCAATGGGCTTGCTGGCGCCATTGCGGACGGCCTTCCAATCGCTCCAACGCGCGGCTTGCGTAGCTTCCTTGCCACCATGGAATTCCCAATAGAAATGATCCCGCTTCGGCGCGCCGCCGCCTTTGAGAAAGTCTACCAGGGAATGGCCGTCCGTTTCATAGCCCTTCGGCGGCTTGGCGCCGCTGAGTTCCACAAAGGTCGGCAGCAGGTCCCAAAACGCCCAGGGTTCTTCCGTGACGCGTCCCGGCGGAACGGTTCCCGGCCACCAAGCCAGGGCCGCCTGCCGCAAGGCTCCTTCATACATGCCGCGTTTGAAGCCGCGCAACTTGCCGTCCAAATTCTGGTTGAAGCGCTTGCCAATCTCGGACTTCGGATTGAATGAGGAGCCGTTGTCTCCGGAAAAGACGATCAGCGTGTCTTTGGCGATGCCCAGTTCGCGCAGGGTGTCGACCAGCTCGCCCATGTCGGAATCCACGCGCGTCACCTGCGCCGCGTAAGCCTTCTGCTTCTGCGTCCAGGGCTTGTCCTCGTAGATGCCATAGTAGTCGATCTCGTGACGCCCGTGCGGCAGCGTGATCGCGTAGAACATGAAGAAGGGCTCCTCCGCATGTTCACGCACCCACTTGATCATGTCGTTCTGGATCAATTCTTGCGCATAGGTCTCGCCAACATCCCGCCCGTTGTTGCCGGGCAGGATGAACGCCTGATTGTCGTCCCAGAGATAGGTCGGAAAGTAGGAATGCGCGTGACGTTGGCAATTGTAGCCGAAGAAGTGATCGACGCCCTGCTTGTGCGGACTGCCCGAGGTCGTAAAGAAACCCATCCCCCACTTACCGAAGGTCGAGGTCGCGTAACCGGCCGACTTGGCCACCTCCGCAATGGTGACGGTCTTGTCAGGCAACGGCAACTGCCCTTCGGGAGCCACCTCGTAATTGCCTCGAACCGGGCAATGCCCCGCATGCAATCCGGTAAAAAATGTCGAACGACTCGGTGCGCAAACCGGCGACCCGCAGTAAGCCTGCTCGAACAAGGTTCCCTCTCGCGCCATCTGATCCAACCGGGGGGTCTGAATCAACTTCTGCCCATAGACGCCGAGATCGCCTTGGGCGATGTCGTCGCTCAGCACGAAGATGAAGTTGGGCTTCCGCTTGGGGGCGGCCTCGGTTTGGGGAGTCAGGACTGCAGCGAACGCCAAGGCCGCGATGAATGCTACGAAGTGACTGTTCTTTTTCATTATTGTTTCACAAACAATCCAACGTCTTGCCGCCGTCCCGCGCAGCGGGCGCGCCCGGATCGCGGGTCTGTGACCCGCCGCAACGTTGGCGGCAACAAGGCCTTGGAAGACCGCAACGCAATATCCGGTCGAAGGTTGCTGCGGGTCACAGACCCGCGATCCGCAAGACAGGCGACGCAATCAACGCCTACTTCAGTTCCTTCACCTTCAGGTTGCGGAAATGGACCTTGCCCTGCTTGCCCGAGTGAATCTGCAGGCTGAAGAAGCCCTGCTTGTATTCCTCGGTCTTCCAATGCGCAGCCGGGTGGCCGTTGAGCCAGGTCTTGATGGTGTCGCCCCTCGCCTCGATCGTGATTCGATTCCAGCCGGCCTTCTTCATCGACTGGCGCGCCGCCTCATGCGCATCAAGCCACATGGGGTAGATCCAGCCGCCGGCGCTCTGGCCGTAAATGCCGCCGGACCAGTAACGTTCCTTGGAAAATGCCTCCATCTCAGCCTGGGGCCCGAAGACCGTCTCCTTCTTCCCGGACGTCTTTGAAGCCGCGCGAAACATGATGCCGGTGTTGCCGTCGACTTCCCATTTCAGCTCCGCGGTGAATACAAAGTCGGTGTAATCGGCTTTCTTCGTCGAGAGGTAGGTGCTGGGCGAACCGGGAACGCAGGTTCCCACGATCGCATCGCCTTTGGCCTCGAACCTGCAGGTCCCGCCGCGGGGAATCCAGTTGTTCAGGTCCTTGCCATTGTAGAGGCTCTTGAAGCCCTTTCTCAGGTCCGGTTCGCGATCCGTGTTGATCAGCATGTCGGTCGCAGCCGGGACGTTCTTCTGCTTCTTGTAGACCTCGATCCACTTCTGCTGGGATTTCGAGACGGGCGCCGTATTGCGCAGCGCAAACTCGCGGCGGGTCGCCTGGTCGGCGGTCGGAAAGTCCTTGGGCAATGCCTGGGTGACCTTGCCCGTGGCGGCCCACTCGGAACCGCGCGAAAAGGTCGTGATGAAGGCGACGCCTTCCAAGGCCGGCGTGTCATGGCCCAGGGTGGTGTGAAACACCCGCCCCTTGCCGTAGTTGATGGCCATCAGGATCGGCTCATGGCGGCCTTTGCCATCACTGCGTCCCGCATCCTCACCCGTCGCCAGCACCGTCATCTCCTCCGCCGGACCGCGCAGCTTGGCGTAACATTCATCCTTCGTAGTCAGAAAATGCTTGGGCAGTCCCTTGGTGATCGGATGGTCCGCCACGCGCACCGTGACCGGAATCTCCAACTGCGCGCCGTGCGTGCCGCCCCGGCCCTTGGACATATCGCGCACCAACTTGCCTTCATCCGTGTAATAAACATAGGGGCCATCCTTCTCGTTGCGATCGCCCCAACCACCCAGGCCAATCATCCGGTTGTAGGCCTTCCACTTCGGAAAGGAATTATCCGCCGCGTGCACGGACACCAACCCACCGCCATTCTGCATGAAGGATTCGAACGCTTCGCGCGTCTTCTCCGGCCAGTCCGCGGCATTCCAACCAAAGTTGGAAACCACCAGGTCATACTTGGAGAAGTCGGGCGCAAAATCGGGATCCGCCTTCGATTGACCGAGGTCCTCCGATGGCGCCAAACCCGCATACTTCAGGAACGCCTGCTCGCGCTTGCCCTGCCACGTGAACTTCGTGCGCTGAATATCCACGGTAAACAACCCGGTGTCCTCCAGGTATTGCTTCATCATGATGGTCGACTTCGGCCAGACAGCATGGTTGTTCTGGCCATCGACAATCAGGGCCTTGAGCTTGGCGTCAGCCGCAGAGGAAACCGTGACGCCGCAGATGAGTACGGAGAGTGCAAATAGGGATCTCATAAGGTGACCAAACCGTTGGCGATTCCACGCCCGCTGGCAAGGCTGGAAAAGAGTTACTCAACACGCCGCCTCTGAGAGATCCGCTCGTGAATTTCGGCCAATCGGCCCTTCGCGGCCTTTACCTTCGGATCGGCCTCCGTCACCGGAATCTCCGTCGGCAGGCTCCTCGCATCCCAAACCCGGCCGCCGCGCTCAAAATACCGCCACTGGCCGTCGAAGACTCCCGCGCCGCGCAGGTCTCCCTTGCCGCTGATGGCATGATGCACCCAGTCACGCTTCGCCCCCGCCCGCCCATGAATCTGCGGCGCAATGCTTCGACCATCTAGTTTCAGCTCCGTCGGGATTCTCGTCCCGCTCAGTTCACAGAACGTCGGAAACAGATCGACGACATCCACCAGTTCGTCGCACACCGCCGCCATCGGAACGGACGCCGCCCCCCAGACAATCAACGGAACGTGCGTGCCTGCGTCGCCAAGCTTGAACTTGCCGCCGTTCACCCGGCCTGCCTTTGTGTGCCGCGTGTGTCTGCGTTCCCCCGGCTGGCCGGCCTTGGGATTCCGGAAATCCTCTTCATGCGTGCCGTTGTCGCCCATGAACACGACGTAGGTGTTGTCGCGAATTCCAAGTTCTTCCACGGCGTCGAGCAACCGGCCGACCAACCCGTCCAGATAGTTGATCATGCGCCCAAGAGAGGCTGGTTTGCCCGAAGCCTTCTCCGCGGGGGTTTGAATGATCGGATCATGCGGCAGCAGTTCGTTGTGCACGATCAGGAAGGGTTTCCCCGCCGCCTTCGCCTCGGTCATCTGCTCGATGACGTAGTCGACCAACACATCCGGACCGAAGCGCTCTGCAATGTCGCCGCGAACCCGGCCGTCTTGATTGAAGGTCGGAGTCCAATGGCGCAGCGTCTTCTTCCCCGCGCGCCAGATCTGCCAGATGCACCAGGAGTCAAAACCAGCGTCCCGAATGTGCTCCGGCCAGACCTCCAGGGTGGCGAGTTGCCACTTGCCGGTGACACTCGTCAGGTAACCGTCCCTTCGCATCAAATGAGCAAAGGTCGGCATCTCTCCGAAATCGACTTTCTTGTCCGTGCCTCGATGCACCGGCAACACGCCATAATGTCCGTGTCGCGGCACATAAAGCCCCGTGTGCAGGCTCACCCGCGATGGCGTGCAAACCGGACTGGCGTAAGCGCGACTGAAGCGGACCCCCTCCCCCGCCATCCGGTTCAACCGCGGCGTCCGGAAGTCCAATCCGCCATAGCAATTCAACGCCTCGTAGCCGATATCATCGGCGTAGATAAGGAGAATGTTGGGTTGAGCGGCGGCGGAATACGCGGAAAGAAGGAATGCCCAAACCAAGATCGTCCCAATGCCTTTTGTGCCATCCGTCATGCCGCTCATGTTGACATATCCGTGCCATCCCATGAAAGCATCAGTGCACTCACTTGACGCGCTATCAATGATAGCACATGCTCACTCCATGCCGCAATTGATTGTTCGCAACCTGGATGAGGATTTGGTTCGCCAGCTCAAGAAGCGGGCGGGCGAGCACGGAGTTTCCGCTGAGGAGGAGCATCGCCGAATACTACGCGCGTGCTTATTGGGAGAAAGCGCAACAGATCGGCAGTCATTCAAGGCCTGCCTGATGGCGATGCCGAATTTTGACGACGATTCCCTGTTCGAACGCGACAAGAACGCCGAAGGAAGAGCCAGTTCCCAAGACCTCTTCACTGACGAATGAGTGGCTGGTTGTTGGACACCAACGTCGTCAGCGAGTTGCGCAAGCGCGAGCGGGGCAATGTTGGCGTGCGGAGCTGGATTGATTCGGCAGCAGAAGAGAACCTGTTCCTGAGCGCACTGACCTTGGGCGAGATTAGAAAGGGCGTCGAACTTCTGCGTGCCCGCGATCCGATTCAGGCGACCCTGCTCGAACAATGGTTGAACAACCTGAAGAAAGAGTTCGACAGCCACCTCCTTCAGATCGATTCGGAAATCGCTGAGAAATGGGGCCGCCTTCAGGCCATTCGCCCCCTGCCGATCGTTGACGCCCTGATCGCGGCAACCTGCCTGCGCCACGATCTGACCTTGGTGACGAGAAACAACGCCGACTTTCGCGATCTCGGCGTCAGCCTGCTGAACCCGTTTTCCGAGACATAGGAGGGTGGCATACTGTTGCCGGGCGACGCGGCGGTTGGGATGGCAATCAAGGATATCGCCCTGCCTGGTTGCCCGACGCTCCTGTCATAACTGCAATGGATTCACGACCTTGATATCCGGGAAACGAGAAAAGTCCGCATCATTGCAGATGAGGAACTGGCGCTTCAGTTCAGGACCCCAAACCGACGCCAATCTCACACACCACCCACGCGGCCTGCCTGCCGCATCACTTTGATCCAAAACGCTTTTCAAACTCCTTAACCGGATCGTAATCCGGCTTCTTATAAAGCTTCTGTTGACGGTCGACTCGGCAGTTGGGATAGAAGTCGAAGATATCGCCATTGCCCAGGACCCGCGGATCGCCCTGCGCCTTCAACTCTGATTCCATCTGCTTCCAGAGCCGCGCCTTCACCACGGCGTGCGTATCCTTTGCCGCCAGGTTGCGGACACAATCCGGATCGACCGCCATGTCGTACAACTCCTCGACCGGCCGCTTGCCAAAGCTCATCTCGTAAAAGGAGTAATCCACGGAGCCCATCGACAATCCGGTTAAGTATTTCTTCGTCGGGGAATTGTCGCAGTTCAGCAGGCCGTATTGCGGGTCGCCGCCGGGCCAGCGCTCGGGCTTGAAGTTGCGCACGTAGAGAAAGCGGTCCGTCCGGATCGCGCGGGCAGGATAGGAGACCGAGAGCAACTCACCGTCCGTGCGACCAATGTCGTGTCGTTCCTTGCCGAGGAGGGTATGGTCACGTTTCGGATCGATGCGGCCGGACTGCGTCGCCAGCAACTGCGGCAGGAAACTTTGCCCCGTCATTTGCGTATGGCGATCCACCCCGGCAACTTCGAGCAGAGTCGGCGCGAGGTCGGGAAAGGTAATGAAGTCCGTGACCGTGCGTCCGGGCTTGATCCGGTCGCCCCAGCGAACGGCGAAGGGTATGTGGAAGCCGTCATCATAGATCTGCCCCTTCACCCGGGGGAAAGGCATGCCATGATCCGAGGTCGCGATGATCAGCGTGTTGTCGAGCTTGCCGGCCTTCTCCAGATGCCTGAGGGCGCGATCGATGTGCGTGTCATACCATTCGACCTCGATGGAATAATCGGCCAAGTCGCCGCGAATGGTTGCATTGTCCGGGTAGTAAGCCGGGACGGTGACGTCCTCCAACCGCTTGCCCGCGAGCTTCCAGTTGTCGAGGCCGTAGCCCCGATGAGGTTCCTTGGTTCCAAACCAAAAGCAAAAGGACTGATCACCCTTGGCCTCCTTGAGAAAGGCCTCGAAGTTCGCCGCGTAATCCGTCGAACTGATGCCCTTGTAGGGCGGTTTCCTGGTCAACTTGTTGTAGGGATGGCCGGCGGGGTTGTCCTTGTCCTTGGCGCGCCCGGCATCCTTGCCTTCCCAGATGCCCGGACCCCATCCCTTGCCCGTGTAGCCGATCCGGTAGCCTTCCTTCTCCAGCAGATACGGGAAGAACTTCCACTTGGCGGAGAGAAAGGGGTTGTGATTGCAGGCTTCTTCGAGTTGCCAGGAGTAGCGGCCGGTCAGAAGGCAGGCTCGCGCCGGCGCGCACTTGGGATTGCAGTTGTAGGCCTGGGTGAACAGCACTCCTTCACGAGCGATCCGGTCAAACGCCGGCGTCTTCACATACGTGCCGCCGTAGGCGCCGAAGCTGTCGCGTGACGCGTCGTCGGCAATGATGAAGAGGATGTTGGGACGGGATTCAGCGAGAGCAACGGAAGCCAAGAAAAGTGTTCCAAGCGCGAGGAGGCGTTTCATTCGAGCAGTTATGCCGCACATCCCTCCTCCCGGCAATCACCGGAGCGAGCTATTCCGGATCTCCTCAATCCGGCTTCAAGTACTTCACCTTCAAGTCGCGCGGCAACGGCGTCACGTTATTGGCCGCGCCCCAAGCATCCCACGCCGCAGACAATTCCTTCACTTTCTCTGGAAACTTCGCCGCCAGGTCATTCATCTCAATCCGGTCCTTGGTGAAATCGTAGAGCTCCCAAGGCTGATCATCCAAGGCGACCAACTTCCATTGCCCCCGGCGGATCGCCCGGTTGCCCTGATGCTCAAAAAACAGCGAGCGTTCCTTGGTAAACCCATTGTTCAGCTGACCGATCAAATCAAAGCCGGGCAAGTCCAGCTTACCCGGGTAGGCTGCGCGCCCCACGGCGACCGCCGTGGGCATCAGGTCAATGATGTGCGCGGGATCGTGAACGATGGATCCCGGTTTCGCTTTCAATCCGGCCGGCCAGTGCACGATTCCCGGCGAGGCGATGCCGCCCTCGTGATTGAAATGTTTATAGAGGCGCCAAGGCGTATTCGACGCATTCGCCCACGCGGATCCGACGCTGTGAAACGTGCCCGCCTGCCCCATCTCCTCGAGTTGGGCTTCCCGGTGCAGGATGTTCTCATTGCCGGACTTGATGTCGAAGCCGAAGGGGTCCCATTCAAAGCAGGCCCCGTTGTCCGAGGTAAACACAATCAAGGTGTTCTCCAAATCGTCGTGACGCTTCAGATCTTCCAGCACGCGACCGAACTGCTGGTCCAGGCGGTCGATCATCGCCGCATAGATCGCCATGCGGCGCGCCAGGTCGGCGCGTCGATCCGCCGGCAGCGAATCCCACGCCGGGTTCACGCCCGTCTTGGTTTCTCCGTAGTTGCGCCAATGGGAGCGCTTCGAAAGAGCCGTCTCCTTCGACACGATTCCGAGTTCTTTCATCCGCTTGAGCCGCTCCGCGCGCAACCGGTCCCACCCCCCATGATAACGATCTTGATACTTCGCAATGTCCGCCTTCGGCGCGTGCAACGGAAAATGGGGAGCGTTATAGGCGAGGTAGAGAAACCAAGGCCGGTCCGGTGTTTCACGCGCGAGCCCCAAGAAGTCCAACGCATGATCCGTGACTGCGTCCGTCGCGTAGAACTCCCCTTCCGGATACCAGCGTCGAGCTTGCCCTGCCGGCAGGCGGATCAAGTGATTCGGATCAAAGAACCGTTTGGCGCTGACCAGCGTTCCATAGAATTCCTCAAACCCATGCCGGGTCGGATCCGGCGTTCCCAAATGCCACTTCCCTGACATGAAACAGCGGTATCCCGCGGGCCGCAGCGCTGCGGCAATGGTCGGCGCCGACTTGGAAACCACCCCGCGGAAGCCGGGATGCCCCAGGTCATTGCCGGTCATATGGCCAAGCCCTACCCGATGAGGATACTGACCGGTAAGCAAGGCCGCGCGCGAAGGACAACAACGACCGGCGTTGTAGAACTGCGTGAGGCGAACACCGCCTTCCGCCAGCGAATCCAGATTCGGCGTGTCAATCTCTCCGCCGAAGCAACCCAGGTCGCAGAACCCGAGATCGTCCACCAGGACATAAAGAATGTTGGGGCGTTCGGCGGCGCCGGCGGGGGCGCCCAAAAGCCCCAACAACAAGACCAGGCGGAAGAACAGTCCAAGGCGTCTCATAGGCGAACCAGATTGAACGCCCCGCCCGCCTCGTTCAATCGCCATTTTCCAGGAAGGCCCGGAGATAAGGCTCGAAAAGGAAGGGCTCGAGCAGGAAGGCGTCATGCCCCTTCTCCGAGTGCACCGTGATTCGCGTCGCTTCAACCCCGGCGGCCTTCAACTGCTCCGCAACCAGGCCCTGTTCCTCCGGATAAAAGCTGACATCCGAATCAATGGAGAAAATGTGATACCGCTGCCCGACGCACCTCTCGAAGGCCTCTTCAATCGAGGAACACCCCGCCTCGCGGGCGAGGTCAAACCGTTGCCAGGCATCGATAATACGGAGGTAGGTGTTGGCATCGAACCTCTGGGTGAACTTCTGCGACTGGTGCAGCATGTAAGACTCCAGGGTGCTGGAAAGCTGATACCATTCGAGGTTGTCCGCCTTGTCTATGCACACCGTGCGGGCGCGCTCCTGCATGGCTTCGAGGGAAACATAGGTCTTGTGCCCAATCATGCGCGCAACCGCCAACCCACGGGTCGGCGGATCCGCCGGATCATAATCGCCCCCTCGGAATCTCGGATCCGCCTCAATGGCGAATGCCTGTTCGAAATTGTGAAGACGCTGCAACAACGTCACCGCGGAATTCGACGCGATGGGGGCCACCCGCTTCACCCGGCCCGGATACCGTGTCGCGAGATTGAGCGTCAACATCCCGCCCACCGAAGCCCCCACCACCGCATGCAACGCATCAATCCCCAACTCATCCAACAAGCGCATCTGGGAATCGACGATGTCGGAAACCCCGACAGAGGGGAACCGGGCGCCATAAGGTCTGCCGGTTTCCGGGTTGATCGAACCCGGCCCGGTGGACCCATAGCAGCCACCAAGGTAATTCGCACAGATGACGAAGAACTTGTCGGTGTTGAGCGCCTTGCCGGGCCCGACGAACTCGTTCCACCAGCCCGTTTGACACTCTTCGGTCCAGCAGTCGCCCACCCCCTCCACCGCCGGATTGAAACCAGCCGCATGCTGACTGCCGCTCAACGCATGAAACAGCAACACGACGTTCGACTTGCCCTCGTTCAGTTCCCCGTAGGTTTCGTAAGCGATGCGAACATCCGTCCACGTCTCCCCGCATTGCAGCTTCAGCGGCCGGTCCGGCGTCGCAATCTGCTGAAACTGGGTTTCAACCGTTTCCACAAGCATCTGAGGGAATCCCAAAAAGGCGACCCGGCCGAAGTCGCGCCTCGACCGGGCCGCCGCGCAAGCTAATGACAGGATCAGGACCCGGCGGTCTGCAGCGCCTGGTCCAGATCTGCGAGAATGTCTTCAGCGTCCTCGATACCGATGCTGAGACGCACCATCTCCGGCGTGATGCCCGCGTCGCGCTGCTGCTCTTCATTCAGCTGGGAATGCGTGGTCGTCGCCGGATGAATCGCCAGCGTCTTGGCGTCTCCCACGTTGGCCAGGTGCGAAACCAGCTTCAGCGAGTCGATGAACTTCGAACCCGCCTCGGCGCCGCCCTTGATGCCGAAGACGACCATGGAGCCGCCCTTGCCACGAAGGTACTTCTCATTCAACGCGTGCATCGGGTCGCCGTCCAGCCCCGGGAAACGGACCCACTCCACCGAATCATGCGCCTGGAGATGCTTCGCGACCGTGAGGGCGTTCGCGCAATGTTTCTCCATGCGCAGGGGAAGGGTTTCAATGCCCTGCAGGAACTGCCAGGAATTGTCCGGCGCGATGCAGGCGCCCAGGTTGCGCAACGGAACCGTGCGCATGCGCAGGATGAAGGCCAGCGGGGCCAGCGGCTCCGGGAGATCATGCCCCCAACGCAAGCCATGATAGGACGTATCCGGCTCGTCGTAGAGCGGGTGTTTTCCCGTGTTCCATTTGAAACGACCGCTGTCGACGACCACGCCGCCGATCCCTGTGCCGTGCCCGCCGAACCACTTGGTCAGCGAGTGAATCACGATGTCCGCGCCATGAGCAAGGGGCTGAGTGAGATACGGCGTGGCAAAGGTGGAGTCCACCAACAACGGCAAGCCGGCGTCATGCGCCACCTTGGCGACCGCTTCCAAATCCACCACTTCCAGCGCCGGATTGGAAACCGTCTCGCAGAAAACGGCGCGGGTATTCTCATCGATGGCATTCGCAAAATTCTGCGGATCGTTCGAGTCCACAAACTTCACCGTGATGCCGAACTTCGGCAGGATGTCGTTGAACTGGGTGTAGGTTCCGCCATAGAGGTTGCGGGCGCTGACGATGTTGTCGCCCTGTTGGGCCAGGTTGATGATGCTGTAGAAAACGCCGCTCGTGCCCGAAGCCACCCCCAGACCGCCCATCTCCGGGCCGCCCTCAAGCAACGCGACGCGCTTCTCCAGCACATCGGTCGTGGGATTCATCAAACGCGTGTAGATGTTCCCCAACTCCTTCAAGGCGAACAGATTCGCCGCATGCTCGGTATTGTTGAATTGAAACGACGTGGTGCGATAGATGGGCACCGCGCGCGCTGTTGTGGCGGGGTCGGGTTGCGAGCCCCCGTGGAGGCAGATGGTGTCGAATTTCATGGTGTTCTAAAGCGCCCGGTCTGTTGGGCGGAC
>CAZFLK010000052.1:30813-32594 GCA_964519245.1 uncultured Verrucomicrobiota bacterium | reverse complement strand
CGATGCGATCCCTTACAGACCGAGCTGTTTTGACTTTTCCCGCAGGAAATCCACTTCCACGGCCAGTTGCCCGATCTTGGAATGCAGGTCCTTGCGCTCGCGCTCGAACTCCTCCTCGCTCGTCCGGCCTCGCCCCGGCCCAAAGAGACCGGCGACTCCCTCGCTCATCGTCTTCTTCCAATCTGAGACCTGCGTCGGATGGGCGTCGAATTCCTTGGCGATCTGTTGGATGGTCTTGACGCCCTTGAGCGCCTCCAGGCCCACGCGGGCTTTGAACTGGGGATCGTGTCGTTTTCGTTTGGCTTTCATTGTGTGTTGTCTGGGTTGGGTTTACAGCCCGCACCAAACCGCCACAATCATAGCTTAACTCCTGGCCCGATCTTCGGGGTCCGCCTCACTCCCCGTTTTTGTCGAGTCGCCTTCTGATGCTCCTTGGCCAAGTAGTTCTTCAGCGAAGTCAGCAGGAAGGTTCGAAACTTGCCCCGGTTGCGATCCGCCACTTTGTAGGTCTTCTTCTCCAGCAGCAACTCGAAGAAACCCTGCGTCAGATCCCGAGCCTCCTCCGGCCCATTGCCAAACCTGCGAACGTAGGCGTAGAGGGGATACCAATAGGATTTGCAGAGCCGTTCCAATGCTTCCGCAGCGCCCTCCCCCTGGGTATCCGCTGCATCCAGCACCAACGTCCAGTGCGTAGTATTGAATGCGCCCGGCGCCCGTGTATGGGCCGACTCATTTGGCCCCGAATCCGTCATCTTGTAGGTAGCCGAATGATCCGCTTTGTCTCGTGCATCGGCAAGCAATTACGGCCGATACACGAAGGTGATTTCCTCACTCAAGGCACACAGTCACGAGGCTTCAAGCCAGTCGTTTCAATCCCAAGGGGATTCAGCCCTCCAGCCTCACGTGAAAGCAGCTATGGAATCCAACGCCTGTTAAGGGTCCGCAAAAGAGCCGGAAATTGGACAAACATCTTTGGAACCTCCTGAATTTCAACCCCGCGCGGTAATCGAGGCCTTAGGGAGAGGCAGGGACGCTCATCCTCCAATCCTAGGACGTCTGCCCTGGCCAACAAACCAACTGAGCATGTTTCCCATCATGCGCTACGCGTTCTATTTCCGGCTAAACTCTGGATGGGCCACGATGGCCTCAATCGCGGCGCGAAGCGAGTAGTCGCGGGCTGCGGATGCCAGGTAAACGCTGTCAATGTAGGAACGGTCCGCCAGGGTGGTGTCCCGGCCAAGCGCATAGCCGGCAAGTTTCCCAATGATGCCCTTGAGAATGCGTTCCTTGTCGGCCATGAGAGCGGCCTTGAGAGACGGGAGATCGCGGACCTCGCGGCCGTCAGGAAGCTTCATCGTAGCGTCAATCGGGACCTCGGTGAATTTGAGTTTCTTTGTGAACACGGTTTCCCCCTCCTTGGCAGGAATTACTTCCACGTGGCGATACTCGCCCCGCTTGCGGCCGACCGGATCGTAGTATTCCAGGGCGAAACCCAGAGGATCGATCTTGGAATGGCAGCGGGCGCAGCTTTCAAGCTGTTGGTGCTTGAGAATGGCCTCGCGAATGGTCGTCGCGCCACGGATGTCCGGTTCGTTGATCACGACATCGGCGGGTGGATCAATCTTCTCGTTGTAGAGGTTCTTCAGAATCCAGGATCCACGGTGAATGGGGGACGTGGCAAAATCGGTGGACGTAAGCTTGAGGAATCCTGCTTGGGCGATCAGCCCGCCGCGTTCGCTGTCCTTGGGCAGCTTCACCGGGACGAAGGCATCGCCCTTTAA